>NZ_JBQEMR010000002.1:248308-421850 GCF_052045015.1 Stenotrophomonas sp. 22692 | reverse complement strand
GAATGCTGGCCTGTCACGCCGGAGGTCGCGGGTTCGAGTCCCGTCCGCTCCGCCAACTTTAAAAGCCCTCGGCGCAAGCCGGGGGCTTTTTCTTTGGGCCGTGCCGCAGGCCTGCCGATGTGCTGATGGTGCAGGTCCACGAAGATCGGCGCAGGCCGCGCCGGCGCTGCTTTTGGTCCCTGCGGCGAAGCGGGTTACACTGCCGGGCTCGCCAATCAGGCCTTGTGATTCTCACCATGCTGCAGAAACTCCGCGACAAGACCTCAGGCTGGATCGTCACCGTGATCCTGGGGCTGCTGATGATTCCGTTCCTGTTCGTGATCGACAACAGCTACCTCGGTGGCGTTGGCGCACAGAACGTGGCCAAGGTTTCCGCGCCGCCGACCTGGTGGCGTTCGGCGCCGTCGTGGTGGCCGGTACGCATGCTGTGGCAGCACCACGAGATCAGTGCGCAGGATTTCCGCACCCGCTTCGAGCAGGAGCGCATGCGCGAGCGCCAGCAGCAGGGTGAGAACTTCGACCCGCGCGCGTTCGAAAGCACTGAAAACAAGATGGCCGTGCTCGATCAGCTGATCGACGAGCAGGTCGTGCGCCTGGTGGGCGAGCAGGCCGGTGTCGTGGTGGGCGACGGTGCGGTGCGCGAGTACATCGCCACCATCCCGGCCTTCCTCGATTCGAACGGCAAGTTCAACGAGAACAACTATCGCCTGGCCCTGGCCGGTGGCAATCCGCCGCGTACGCCCACGCAGTTCCAGGAGTTGGTGCGCGAGAGCCTGCAGCAGTCGGTGATTCCGTCGGGCCTGCAGAACTCGGGCTTCGTCACCCAGGCCGAGACCGAGCGCCTGCTGAAGCTGCTGGGTGAAACCCGCGACGTCGAGTTGGCCGCGCTGCCGGAAGTGCCGGCCGATACCGCGCCGGTCACCGACGCCCAGATCAAGCAGTGGTACGACAGCCACGGCAAGGATTTCCGCCAGGCCGAGAGCGTCTCGCTGGAGTATGTCGAGATCAACGGCGCGAACCTGCCGGCACCGACCGCGGCCGACGAAGCGACCCTGCGCAAGCGCTATGAAGACGAGAAGGCGAAGTTCACCTCGCCGGAACAGCGCCAGGCTGCCCATATCCTGATCACCGGTGACGGCGCCGAAGCCAAGGCGAACAAGATCGCTGCCGAAGCCAAGGCGGCCGGTGCCGACTTCGCTGCACTGGCCAAGGCCAACTCGGAAGACCCGGGCTCGAAGGGGCAGGGCGGTGACCTGGGTTGGGTCGAACGCGGCGCGATGGTCAAGCCGTTCGAAGATGCGCTGTTCGCCGCCAAGGCCGGTGACGTGATTGGCCCGGTCAAGACCGAGTTCGGCTACCACATCATCAAGGTCGCCGCGGTGCGCGGTGGCGAAGGCAAGTCCTTCGAGGAAGTGCGTGACACGCTGGCCGCCGAGCAGCTGAAGGCTGACGGCGAGCGCGGCTTCAACGAGCTGGCCGGCCGCCTGGTCGATGCCATCAACAAGAGCCCGAGCGATCTGGCTGCTGCGGCCAAGGAAGTGAACCTGCCGCTGCAGACCCTGGGCCCGATCACCCGTGCCACTGCCAGTGGCATCGCCGCTGACCCGGCCGTGCTGCGTGCCGCGTTCTCCGACGTGCTGGTGCAGGACGGGACCGCCAGCGACCCGATCGCCCTGGGCGGCGCGACCAACCACAGTGTGGTCATCCGCGTGGCCGCGCACACTCCGGAACAGGCCATGCCGCTGGACAAGGCGCGCGAACAGGTGATCGCCGCGATCCGCGCCGACCGCCAGCGCCAGGCCAGCGACAAGGCCGCCGACGCCGTGCTGGCCAAGCTGAAGGCCGGTGCCACCCTGCAGTCGCTGGCTGCCAGCGAGAAGCTGCAGCTGAGCCCGATGCCAGGCCTGCCGCGTAGCCAGCCGGTGCCGACTCCGGAAATCAACCGCGCGATCTTCAGCGCGCCGGTGCCGGCCGAGGGCAAGCCGAGCTACGGCAAGGTGGATGTCAACGGCCACGCGCTGCTGTTCGCGGTGAACAAGGTCAACCCGGGCGACATCAAGGAAGTGACTGCCGAGCAGCAGAAGCAGCTCAAGGACCAGCTCAGCCAGATCGATGGCATGGCCGCAGCCAAGGCCTACGTCGAGGCGATGCGCAAGAAGTTCGTGATCCAGACCACCGAAGAGAACCTGTAAGCCTCGCGGCGGGCAGGACGAGAAAGGCCCGGCAATGCCGGGCCTTTTTTATTGGGAGCGATGCTGGAAATTGAACTGTAGAGCCGAGCCCATGCTCGGCCTGTCATGAACCCCGGCAGGGCGCGAACATGAAAAAGCCGAGCATGGGCTCGGCTCTACAGGAAGCAGGGCAGGGCGCGGCCGGAACCGCGCCTGCTTCAATCCTCGACGCGCAGTACCGCGCCCGGCTTCAGCACGCTGCTGCCGCTCAGGCCGTTCAGTGACAGCAGCGCCTTCACCGGCATGCCGTAGCGACGGGCGATGGTCCATGCCGACTCGCCATCACGCACGGTGTGGCGGCGGCTGCGCGGGCGGTCGGCGATCGCGGCGACGGTCTTGGCCACCTGCGGCGTCGGCGTGGTCGTGGCAACCGGTGCGGTGCTGGCCACCAGTGTGGTCGCGGTTTCCGTCACAGTCGCATTGGCAGCCGAGACCGGGGCCAGCACCCGGGTGGTTCCAGAGGCGCGGTTGCCGGCGGCCAGGGCCGGGTTGAGGCGGGCGATCCTGGCAGGGTCCAGCGCGCGCTGTGCGGCCCACTGCTGGACGCTGGTGCCGGCCGGCAGGGTGTGGTCCTTCAGCACCGGCACGGTGCGGTCCAGCGAGGCCATCACGCCCGGCTGGTCTTCCACGTCTTCCAGCACGCAGGCCAGGGCATGCAGCTTCTCGACATAGGCATGGGTGACCGGCGACAGGCCCGGCAGGGCTGCCGGCTTGGCGTTCTGCGCGTTCATGCCAGCCTTGCGCATGGACTGCAGTACCCGGTACTCGCCGGCGTTGTAGGCCATGGTGGCCAGGCGCCAGTCGCCGCCGAACATGCCATGCAGGGTCTTCAGGTAGCGCACCGCGGCCTGGGTGGAATCAACCGCCGACAGGCGGCCGTCATAGCCGTTGGCCATCGGCACACGGTGGTTGCGCGCGGTGGTGGCGATGAACTGCCACAGGCCGGTCGGGCCGCTGCCGTTGCGGGCATTGGGCCGATAGCCGCTTTCCACGAACGGAATCAGCGCGAATTCGGTGGGCAGGTTGGCCTTGCGCAGCTCTTCGACCACATAGCCGAACAGCACCAGCGCATCGTCATCCTGGTTGGCCAGGCGCGAGGGGGCGTGGGCGAACTGCTTCTGCCAGCGCGGGCTGGTGGCCTCGGCATCGCAGCTGGGCTCGGCCAGGCCGTCGCGGAAGCTGGTGAAGATCTCCTGGCCGTTGCGCACCGAAGCGGCGGGCAGCGCTGAAGCGTCCAGCGGCAGGGCCGCAGCAGCGGTCAGGTTCTGGCTGATGCCGGCACCCAGCGACTGTGCGCCCGCGGTTCCGGCCAGCCCCAGGGCAAGGCCCAGGGCCAGCGGCAGACTTCGGCGCATCATGCGCGGAAGCCGTCTTTCCAGTGCCGGAGACCGGCCATCACGTCGACGTCGTCCACGACGTCACGGCCCAGGTGTGCCGATACCGACGCACGGATCGGTGCAGCGTGCACACGCAGGAAGGGATTGCAGTCGAATTCGTTGGCCAGGGTTACCGGCAGGGTGGAACGGTCATCGCGGCGCATGGCCAAAGCCTCCTCTTGGCGCTGCCACAAGGCAGCGTTGGCGGGGTCGACATGCCGCGCGAAGACGGCATTTGACACGGTGTACTCATGAGCGCAACAAAGCAGCAGTTGCGCGGGCAGGGCACCCAGCTTGCGCATCGACGCCAGCAGCTGGGACGGCGTACCTTCGAACAGGCGTCCACAGCCCAGGCTGAACAACGAATCTCCGCTGAAAAGATGTTCAGCAGTGTGAAACGCGATGTGGCTGCGGGTATGCCCGGGCACGGATAGTACGTGGAACGTCTGGCCCAATGCCTGAACGCGTTCACCTTCACCGACCCGCTCGGTCGCCGTGGGAATGCGCTCCTCGGCCGGCGCGACGACCCGCACGCCGGGGAATCGCGCCTGCAATGGCGGCACGCCACCGATGTGATCGTCGTGGTGATGGGTGAGCAGGATCGTGTCCACGCGCAGGCCCTGATCGGCCAGCGCGAGCACGGGCGCGGCATCACCGGGGTCGACGACCACGGCAGCACCCTCGTCGTCGATCAGCGTCCAGATGTAGTTATCCGCAAATGCGGGCAGGGCAGTCAGTCGCATAGAATTGGACCATGCCCGCGCTGCAGAGTACCCGTCAAGCGAGCCAGACCCCGTGGTTCGACAGTGAACCGGCGGAGGCCTTGCGCGTGCTGGAGCGACAGTTGCTGCTGCCGCAGCTGTCGGTGCTGCCGGCGCAGCCCTGGCTGTGGATCGCGCCGAGTGCGGCCTGGCTGGAGGATGCGCAGCTGGGTGGGCGCGGCCTGCGCCTGTATCGACAGGGGCCGGGCTATGCCGGCGACACCCGCTGCGCGCTGCCGTTGCCGCTGGCCAATGAAAGCGTCAATGCGATCGTGCTGCAGCATGTCACCGCGGCCGACGCTGATCGGCTGCTCGACGAGTGCGAGCGCGTGCTGATGCCGGGCGGCCACCTGTGGCTGAGCAGCCTCAATCCGTTCAGCCCGTACCGCACGCGCTGGCGCCAGCATGGGCTGGTGGTGCGCACGCCGCAGCGGATCCGCCTGCTGCTCGGCCGTCATGGGCTGGAGTGCGACGATATGCGTTACCTGGGCCCGCTCTGGCGCGGTGCGGGCAGCCGTCGTCCCGGAGGTTGGGCACCGCTGCGTGCGGCCTGCCTGTTCCATGCGGAAAAACGCACGCTGGCCCTGCCCGGGCCGAAACCGCTGCCGGTGCGCTGGCACGGCACCGTAGCTACCTGATTCTGGAGTTGTATTGAAAACCATCGAAATCCACACCGACGGTTCCTGCCTTGGCAATCCCGGCCCCGGCGGCTGGGCTGCGCTGCTGCGCTACAAGGGCCACGAGCGTGAGCTGAGCGGTGGCGAGGCGCACACCACCAACAACCGGATGGAGCTGATGGCGGCCATTTCCGGGCTGGAGTCGCTGACCGAGCCGTGCAGCATCGTGCTCTATACCGATTCGCAGTACGTGAGGCAGGGCCTGACCCAGTGGATGCCGGGCTGGATCCGCAAGAACTGGAAGACCGCCGGTGGCGATCCGGTGAAAAACCGCGAGCTGTGGGAGCGCCTGCAGGCGGCCACGCTGCGGCATCAGATCGACTGGCGGTGGGTGAAGGGGCACTCCGGCGACCCCGACAATGAGCGGGTGGATACCCTGGCCCGCAACGCGGCGATCCAGATCCGCGACGCCAGCCCGGTAAACTGAGCCCATGCGTCAGATCATCCTCGATACCGAAACTACCGGCCTGGAGTGGAAGAAGGGCAACCGCATTGTCGAAATCGGCTGCGTGGAGCTGTTCAAGCGCCGCCCGACCGGCAACAACTACCACCAGTACATCAAGCCGGACTGTGAGTTCGAACAGGGCGCGCAGGAAGTCACCGGCCTGACCCTGGAGTTCCTCGATGACAAGCCGGACTTCGCGCAGATCGCCGACGAGTTCCTGGCCTTCATCGATGGCGCCGAACTGATCATCCATAACGCGGCGTTCGACCTCGGCTTCCTCGACAACGAGCTGTCGCTGCTGGGGCCGCAGTACGGGAAGATCACCGACCGCTGCACCGTGATCGATACCCTGGTGATGGCGCGCGAGCGCTTCCCGGGCCAGCGCAATTCGCTGGATGCGCTGTGCAAGCGGCTGGGCGTGGACAACTCGCACCGTGCACTGCACGGCGGCCTGCTCGATGCGCAGATCCTGGGCGACGTCTACATCGC
Source organism: Stenotrophomonas sp. 22692 (assembly GCF_052045015.1). NCBI lineage: Bacteria > Pseudomonadati > Pseudomonadota > Gammaproteobacteria > Lysobacterales > Lysobacteraceae > Stenotrophomonas > Stenotrophomonas sp. 22692. The sequence continues at coordinate 415,871 of NZ_JBQEMR010000002.1, read as the reverse complement.
GCTGACCTCGGGCCAGGAGGAAATCGGCTTCGGCCTGGGCGATGACGATGGCGGTGGTGCCGGTGCGGCGCTGCAGGCCTTCGACACCAGCAAGCTGCTGCCGCGCCCGCGCGTGGTGGCCACGCCGTCGGAACTGGAAGCGCATGCCGCGCGGCTGGAGCGGCTGCGCAAGAAGGCTGGCCACGCGCTGTGGGATGGCCCGAAGGTGGAAGAGCCCGCCAGCGCATAAACATCCACGCGTGGCGTGGATCTACTGTAGAGCCGAGCCCATGCTCGGCTCATGCACCAGGTTCAGTGGCAGCGCACCAGGATGACGCTGATGTTGTCGCGGCCACCGCCGTCGAGCGCGGCCGCGACCAGCGTATCCACGCACTCCTGCGCGCTGGCATCGTCGAGGGCGAGGGTGCGGGCGATGCCGCGGTCGTCCACTTCCTCGGTCAGTCCGTCACTGCACAGCAGCAGCTGCATGCCCGGGCGCAGTTCACCGCTGGTGGTGGCCACGTTCAGATGCGCCGGATCGGTCACGCCCAGCGCCTGGGTGACCACGTTGCGATGCGGATGTGCGCGTGCCTGTTCGGCGGTCAGGTTGCCCTGCGCGACCAGTTCCTGCACCACGCTGTGGTCCTGGCTGAGCTGCGCAAGTTGGCCGTCGCGCCACAGGTAGGCGCGGCTGTCGCCGACCCATGCCACTTCATAGCGATTGCCCTGCACGCGCGCGGCAACCACGGTGGTGCCCATCGGCAGCGTGTCGTTGCGTCGGCGCGAGGCGCGGATGATCTCTTCGTCGGCGGTGCGGATGGCCTGCGCCAGCGGCGCGCCGCGGCGGATCTCGCGCACGATGGTCTCGCGTGCCAGCGCGCTTGCCACTTCGCCGCAGGCGGGTCCGCCCATGCCGTCGGCCACCAGCCACAAGGCCAGCTCGCTGTCACCGTAGTAGGTGTCCTCGTTGAGCTCGCGGCGCATGCCGGGGTGGGTGAGGTGTCCGAATTCGATCATGGGGGGCTGGGGCGGGGTGTTGCTGGGGAGACAGGCATCATCGGGTGACGGCACGCATCCGGCAAGGCATGCGCTCAGGAAATTTTCACTTCGTTGGCCGGAATGACTTGTCGTCGGCCTCACTTCCTCGTATGATGCGCGTCCCCGGTCCGCCGGGGACCACCCGGAGAGGTGGCAGAGTGGTTGAATGTACCTGACTCGAAATCAGGCAGGCGTTTATAGCGCCTCGGGGGTTCGAATCCCCCCCTCTCCGCCAGATAAAGAAAAAGGGCTGCCGAAAGGCGGCCCTTTTTCTTTATCTGGCGCGGGACGCGACGCGCGTTGCGCGTCGCCCCACGCGTTGCTGTGCAACGCGTGGGCCCTCCCTTTGCCGGCCTCTCCCCGCCCTGTCGGGGCAGCCCCTCAACAGAGGGGCTTGTTCCTCCAGATGGATCTACCTGTCCCATCGCGAGCTGCGGGTTAAACTGCACGCATCACCTGCTGGAGCTTTTCCCCATGACCGCTGAAATCCTCGTCCCCGTTTCTTTCGGCGAGCTGCTGGACAAGATCTCGATCCTGCAGATCAAGTCCGAGCGCATCAGCGACGAGGGCAAGCTGGCCAATGTGCGCAAGGAGCTGTCGGCGCTGGAGCAGACCTGGATGGCACACCCGGCGGCGGTGAAGGACATCGCCAAGCTGCGTGCCGAGCTGAAGACGGTCAACGAGCAGCTGTGGGACATCGAGGACGACATCCGCCTGAAGGAGAAGGCGCAGGCGTTCGATCAGGGCTTCATCGACCTGGCGCGCAGTGTCTACCTGCGCAACGACGAACGCGCGCGCATCAAGAAGGCGATCAACCTGGCGCTGGGTTCGGCGTACGTGGAAGAGAAGTCCTACCAGGATTACGCGCAGCGCGCGTAATCCCCGGCAGCCTGCCGCTCACCCCAGGTGGTCGGCGACGTAGCGTTCGAACGCAGCGATACCGTCTTCGACAGTGATCAGTTCCATCACATCGTCGAACTCGATCTTGGTGCCCCACTTCAGATCCGCGGCCTGCTTGGCCAGGTACTTGCGCGCCGCATCATCGTAGCGGTCCACGCAGTAGCGGCGGTCGGAATAGGGACCGCTGCGGTTCGGATTGCTGGCCGCATGCAGGCCCAGTACCTTGGCGCCCATCGCGTTGGCGATGTGCATCGGGCCCGAGTCCGGGGTCATCACCAGATTGGCGCGGGCCAGCAGTGCCGGCAGCTGCTTCAAGGTGTCCTTGCCGACCAGGTCCAGTGCCGGCGTGTGCAGCTGGGCCTGGATGGCATCGGCCATGCTGCGCTCCAGCTCGCTGCGGCCACCACACAGCACCACCCGCCAACCGCGCTGTGCGGCATGGTTGGCCACGGCTGCATAGCGGTCTGCATACCAGTTGCGGCGCACGTGGCTGGAACAGGGCGAGATCATCAGTACCGGTCGGCCATCGTCCTGCCATTGCGCGGCGGCCCACTCATACGCGGACTGCGGCACCGCCAGGTCCCAGCTGACCTCGGCCTGGCGCAGGCCAAGGGGTTCACAGAAGCTGCCGATGGCGTCCAGCACATGGATGCCGGGGCGGTCGGGAATGCGCTCGTTGATGAAGAGACCGTGCAGATCCTTCGATCGGCTGCGGTCGTAGCCGATGCGACGCTCTGCTGGAATGAAGGCCGACAGCAGGTTGGCGCGGAACGCCACCTGCATCTGCAGCAGCGCTTCAAAGCGCCCCGGTGGCAGCTGCCTGCGCAGTTCCTTGACCCCGGCCATGCCGCTCTTCTTGTCGTAGGCATGGAAGGTGACGCCAGGCAGGCCGTCGAGCAGCTTGTGGCCGGCCTTGTCGATGATCCAGTGGATCGGCGTGTCCGGACGCGCAGCCTGCAGGGTGCGCACCAGGGGCACCACGTGGGTGACATCGCCGAGTGCGGACAGGCGCAGGAGGCACAAGGAGGAGGACGCTGATGCCATGTGTTGTTAGACTCAATGAAATGGTCGCATTCGACGCCAATGAAGCGCTGACGCCATGCCGCGAGGGTCGCGGCATCGGGGCCATTCTGTTCGACCGCGAGCGGCTGCGGCAAGCCGAGATCGGCCTGTTCTCGCCCCAGCACTGGGGAAGCAGGGCCCGGCCGGTGGGTGAGGGCGGCCGTGGCAGCGCTTGGTTGGTCGATGCGCCGTTCGGCCCCAGCGTACTGCGCCACTACCTGCGCGGTGGCCTGGCGGCGAAGATCAGCCATGACCAGTACTTCTGGCGCGGCGCGGACCGCACCCGCAGTTTCGCCGAATTCCGGCTGATGCGCGCGCTGCGCGAGAAGAAGCTGCCGGTGCCACGGCCGATCGCCGCGTTCTACATGCGCGAGGGCCTGCGCTACCGGGCCGCGATCCTGATGGAGCGGATCGAGGGTGTCCGTTCGCTGGCCGACCGTGCGCTGGTCGCTGGCCGGGGCGCACCGTGGGAGGAAACCGGGCGGCTGATCGCGCGCTTCCACCGTGCCGGCCTGGACCATGCCGACCTCAATGCGCACAACATCCTGTTCGACGGCAATGGCCATGGCTGGCTGATCGACTTCGACCGCGGGGTGATCCGCATCCCGGCGACCGCCTGGCGCGAACGCAATCTCAAGCGCCTGCTGCGCTCGCTGATCAAGCTGCGCGGCGAGCGCAGCATGGAAGACGTGCAGAAGGACTTCGCGCGGCTGCGCCGCGCCTATGACATGGCCTGGAACCGGGGCACCTGATGGACTGGTCGTTGCGTTTCCTCGGCGTCGGCAATGCGTCGGCGGTCGAGCTGGGGTCGCCGATGTCGGTGATCGAGCGGGACGGGCGTCCGTGGCTGACCATCGACTGCGGCGGTGAAGGCCTGACCGCGTTCAAGGCGCACTACGGCCACATGCCGCAGGCGTTGTTCGTCACCCATGTGCACCTGGACCACGTGGCGGGCTTCGAGCGCCTGTTCGTCGATACCTTCTTCAATGCGCACCGGCGCGGCAAGGTGCGCCTGTATGTGCCTGCCACGGTGGTGCCGCTGCTGCACAAGCGCATCGGGGACTACCCGAACGTGCTGGCCGAGGGCGGCGCCAACTTCTGGGATGCGTTCCAGCTGATCGTGGTGGGTGAGGCGTTCTGGCATGAAGGCGTGCGCCTGGAGGTGTTCCCGGTGCGCCACCATTGGCCGGAGACGGCCTATGGCTTGCGTCTGCAGGGCGCGCTGACCTGGAGCGGCGATACCCGGCCGATTCCGGAGATGCTGGCCCGTTTCGCCAACGACAACGAACTGATCGCGCACGACTGCGGCCTGCACGGCAACCCGTCGCATACCGGTGTGGACGACCTGGAGCGCGAGTACAGCGCCGAGCTGCAGTCCCGGATGATGCTCTACCACTACGCCAGCGTGGCTGACGGTGCGGCGCTGGCCGCGCGCGGTCACCGCGTCGCCCAGCCGGGGCAGTGCGTGCGGTTGGCGAGCCCGACGGCGCCGCACGTGCTGGCGCAGGATCCGCCGTGAGCGGTGTTGGCCAGCCCGCCGACGCGGCGCTGGCGGCCGAACTGGAGGCGCTGGAACGCGCGCTGCATGCGCCGCAGGTGCGGGGGGATCGCGAGTCCCTTGCGGCCCTGCTGGACGAGGATTTCAGCGAGATCGGCAGTTCCGGCCGCTGTTACGACCGTGCAGCTGCGCTGGCGGAGATCCCGCTGGAACGGGCGCAGGTGCGGATCGAATCGGAGCAGTACGCGGTCTCGCTGCTGACGCAAGACCTGGCCCAGGTGCGTTATCGCAGCCGCTACTACCTGGATGGCCAGCCGCAAGGCTGGGTACTGCGCAGTTCGCTGTGGCGCCGGCATGGGGACGGATGGCGCATGGTGTTCCACCAGGGTACGCCGGAAGCGCAGTAGCGCGGGGCCATGCCCGGCAAAGGGCGCCAACCAAGGTTGGCATCTACCAGAGGCGGGCGTCGCCGGAAAAGGCGATGGCCCCGCCGGCTGACCTCGGCGCCCGCGTCGATCGATACCGTTGCTGCCTTCCGGCCCTGGCGGGATTTTCGACCTAGCGTCGCGAGGGGCCGACGGGGCCACCATAGAGACGTTGGCCGCCCAGTGGGCGGCCGGTTCACCGATCAGGGGAAGCAGCGCGCGATGCGCCGGAGACCACAGCCGGACTGCACATCGGCTGGCCGATGGCAGAACGCAACTATAGCGCAGGCAGGTACATCGACGCCAGCTTCGTGCACTGAATCGGCTGTAACCCGCGTCTGCTGGCAACGCCCCGGCGCGACCGGCGTTGCTAGAATGCCGGCCAGGAGGAACGACCTCCCCCACATCGGGAATCAATGACCAGGACGGCCTGGCCCTACCAAGAGGAGGGCTGTCATGGCCTGGATCTATCTGTTGTTCGCCGGCCTGCTGGAAATCGTCTGGGCCGTGTCCATGAAGCAGTCCGAAGGCTTCACCAAGCTCACCCCCACCGTGGTCACGATCATCGGCATGATCGCCAGCTTCTGGCTGCTGGCGGTGGCCATGCGCAGCCTGCCATTGGGTACCGCCTATACGATCTGGACCGGCATCGGTGCGGTAGGCGCGTTCGTGGTCGGCATCGTGTTCCTCGGTGAGCAGGTCAGCCCGATGCGGATCGGTGCAGCGGTCTTGATCGTGTCCGGGCTGGTGCTGATGAAACTCTCCAGCAGCTGAATGCATTTAGTTGAGCGGGGAATGGATTCCCCGCGTCCTGCAGGTATATGCATTTTCGGCAAAGCCATTTTGTCCGCTCGTTTTATTTGACGCACGTCATGAAAATAACGAGCGTGATTCACATGCCGCTGGCGCCATCGGACGCACAGTGCCGCCATTCGTCATGCGAAACCGGGGAGTTTTCGCCTTGACGGACACGCCGGCGCACCTTTTCCAGGGGGCGTCGCGTGAAGATGTGAAGATTTTCAGGAGTTAATGCCGCCAGGCCTTGTTCCCGTATCGGGAGCCGGGATGAACCGCATCGTCTTCAAAAAACCTGCCCGCAGTGCCATCCGGTCTTTTCATGGAGATTTACCGATGAACCGCATTTACCGTCTGGTTTTCAATCGTGCCCTCGGCGTAATGCAGGTTGCCTCGGAGGTCGCCCAGAATCCCGGCGGAAGTGCGATTACCGCGAAGCGGCCACCGCGATTGCGGGCGCATCAGCTGGCGGTCGCACTGGCAGCCACCTTGGCCAGCGGTTCGGCGTTCGCAGCGTGCAACACCGTCGGCAACACAGTCACTTGCCCGACAGGCTCAAGCACCAACTCGCTGGCCAACAGCATCAATGGCGTAACCCTGGATATCCAGACCGGCGCCCAGCTCAGCGTGCCGCCGATCGTGGGTGGTAGTGCGGTGACCTTGAACGGCAACGGCATTACCGTGAACAACCAGGGCACGGTCGATCCCACCATCAGCGGTGGCCTGAGCCTGGCGGCGTCGGGCATGGTGCTGGGCAACGCGACGGTCGGTGGCAATGCCATCAACGTGAACAATCTGGCCGGTGGTTCGATAAACGGCCTGGTCAATATCGCCTCGCTCCTCGGTTTCGGTGGACAGGCGTTGGTGGTGCAGAACGCTGCGGGCGGCACCAGCACCGTCGTCAACAATGGCTCGGTGAGCATGTCGATCTTCGGTGCGGGTCTGTTCACCGCCGCCGATGCCCCGGCCATTCTCAGTTATGGCGGCGCGCAGACCCAGTTCACCAATACCGGCAGCATCACCGGTCGTGTCGGCTTTGCCGGGTCCGCCTCGGCGACCAACGGCAACACCTTCCTCAACGCCGGAACGATCAACGGCAGCGTGCACCTGGGCAACTCTACGGCAGGCAATACGTTCACAGCGGTGTCTGGTTCCAGCGTGAACAACGCCGGCGTGGGTATCGCCGGTACCGTGGGTAGCGTGGGTGTCAATCTGGCGGCCGCGGGCCAGGTTGATGGCGGCTCGGCGAGCAACAACAGCCTGGTGCTGCAGAACAGTCCCTCTGGCCCCGGCTCCGGCACCGGTGGTGCGCCGACCACGGTGGGCTGGAACCAGTACGTCAACTTCCAGAAGCTGACGGTCAACAGCGGCACTTGGAACCTGCAGGGTGCGTGGGCGGGTGCGGGGCCGACGACGCTCAATGATGGCCTGATCAATTTCAACAATGCCGGTTCGTTCGGCACAGGGCTGTTCACCGCCAACGGCGGTGCCATCGCCTCCTCCACGGCCGGTCTGAACCTGACCAACGCTTTCAGCCTCGGTGGCAATCTGTCCCTGGCAGGGACCAATGCATTCGGCCTGAGTGGCGTGCTTTCAGGCGCTGGTGGACTGACGGTCAACAACACCGGCATCGTTACTCTCGGCGGCGCAAACGTGTTCTCCGGCGGCGTCAACCTCAATGCGGGCGGCCTGCTGCTGGGCAATGCCGGTGCACTCGGCAGCGGCAACCTGACCGTCGGTGGCAGCGCCTCGCTGGATACGACGGCTGGCTTCAACCTGGGCAACAATCTGGTGATCAACGGTGGGGGCTCGCTGAACCTGCTGGGCAGCAATGCGCTGACATTGAGTGGCTCGATTTCCGGTGCCGGCAACGTGACCAAGAACGGCGCGGGCACGCTGACCTTGAATGGTGCCAATTCGCTGACCGGCAACTTCACCTTGGCCGGGGGCGCGTTGGCGCTGGGCGCGGGCGGCAGCCTGTCGCCCACCGGTGCGATCACGCTGGGCGTTGGCACCAGCTTGGATCTTTCAGCGGCGACCAACCAGACCATCGGCTCGCTGGCCGGCCTCGGCGGTTCGGTCAATCTCGGCAGCCACACGCTGACCCTGGGTGGGCTGGGCAATACCAGCTTCAGCGGCACGTTCGCCGCAGGCACCGGTGGCCTGATCAAGCTCGGTACCGGCGTGCAGACCCTGTCCGGCGTCAACAGCCTCACTGGCGGTGTTGCGCTCAACGCAGGTGGCTTGTTGCTGGGCAATGCGGCCGCGCTGGGAAGTGGTACGTTCTCTGTCGGCGGCAACACCACCTTCGACGGCACCACGGCGCTGGCGTTGACCAATGCTGTCAGCCTCGGATCGGGCGCCAACCTGAATCTGCTTGGCGGGCAGGCGCTCACGTTCAACGGGGTGATCAGCGGCGCTGGCGGCCTGATCAAGAATGGCGCGTCAACCCTGACGCTCAATGGCGCCAATACGTTCGGTGGTGGGCTGGCGTTCAATGCCGGCAGCCTGCTGCTGGGCAATGGCAGTGCGCTGGGAACCGGTGCCTTGAACGTCGGCGGAGCCGTGACCCTCGATGGCAGCTCGGCGTTGAGTGTGGGCAACAACATCAATCTCGGGGCAGGTGGCTCGCTCGACATTCTGGGAGGCAACACACTGACGTTGGGCGGTGTCATTAGTGGCTCCGGCAGCCTGGTCAAGAACGGCGCCTCCACGCTGACGCTGGGTGGGGCCAACGCGTTCACCGGCGGCCTGAACGTGAACGCAGGCAAGGTGGCGCTGGCCAGTGGCGGCAGTCTGGCGGCCACCGGGGCGGTGAGCCTGGCGGGGGCCGGCGCCGAACTGGATATCTCACTCGGCGGCAACCAGACCATCGGTGCACTGACTGGCATCGCCGGCAGCACGGTGACGCTGGGCAGCAGCACGCTCACCTTCGGTGATGCCACCAACCAGACCTTCGCCGGCGTGATCGGCGGCACCGGTGGCCTGATCAAGCAGGGCAGTGGCGTGCAGACGCTGACCGGCGCCAATACCTTCAGCGGTGGGGTGAATCTTGCGGCCGGCGGCCTGGTGCTGGGCAACGCCGGCGCGCTGGGAAGCGGTGCGCTGACGGTCAGTGGCAACGGTTCGCTGGACACCACGGCTGCGCTCAACCTGGGCAATGCGATCAACCTCGGCGCGGCGCTGACCCTGCCGGGCAGCCAGAACCTGACGCTGGGCGGCAACATCACCGGCACCGGCAGCCTGGTCAAGAATGGCGCGTCCACACTGACCTTGAACGGCGCCAACACCTTCAGTGGAGGACTGAGCGCAAACGCCGGCACCCTGCTGCTGGGCAACAGCGGTGCACTCGGCACGGGCGGACTGGGCATTGGTGGCAACGTCTCTCTCGATGGCAGCGCCCCGCTGAGTCTGGCCAACAATGTGTCGCTGGGCGCGGGTGCCGCGCTGTCGCTGCCGGGCTCGCAGGCGATCACGCTGGGTGGGGTGGTGTCCGGTGCGGGCAGGCTGGTGAAGAACGGTGCCACTACTTTGACCCTCAATGGCGCCAACACCTTCGGCGGTGGGTTGACCGTCAACGGTGGCGGCCTGCTGCTGGGCAATGCCGGTGCGTTGGGCACCGGTGCGCTGTCGGTGGGCGCCAATACCACGCTGGACAGTTCGGTGGCACTGAATCTGGCCAACGGCGTCAATCTTGGAACCGGGGCAGTGCTTGACCTGCTGGGCAGCCAGAACGTGGCGCTGGGCGGTGTCATCAGCGGCACCGGCGGTCTGGTCAAGAACGGTGCGGCGACACTGGCGTTGAACGGGCCCAATACCTTCAGTGGGGGTGTTGGCCTCAACGCGGGTGTGCTGCAGCTGGGCAATGCACTGGCATTGGGTACCGGTCAGCTGGACGTGGGCGGCAACGCTTCGCTGGACGCCACAACGGCGCTGACCGTAAGCAACAACATCGGCCTCGCTGCCGGTGCCAACCTCTCCGTGCTGGGCAGCAATGACCTGACGCTCACTGGTCCGGTATTCGGTGCCGGTGGGCTGATCAAGGACGGCGCGGCACGTCTGACCCTGAGCGGTGCCAACCTCTATGCCGGCGGCACCACCGTCAATGCCGGTGTGCTGGCGTTGGGGGCAGGTGGCAGTCTCGCCGCGGCCGGTGCGGTGAATCTTGCCGGCGCGGGCGCGATACTGGACATCTCCGCAGCCGGTGCGGCACAGACCATCGGTGCGTTGAACGGCGTGGCGGGCAGCCAGCTTGCCCTGGGCGCGCAGTCGCTCACCTTCGGCGGTGCCAGCGACGGCAGCTTTGCCGGTGTGATCGGTGGTACCGGTGGCCTGGTCAAGACCGGCGCGGGCGTGCAGACGCTGTCCGGTGCGAACACGTTCAGTGGTGGTCTTGCGCTCAACGCGGGCGGGTTGGTGCTGGGCGATGCAGGTGCCCTCGGTACCGGTGCGCTGGGTATCGGCGGCACCACCACGCTGGACAGCACCGTGGCACTGAACCTGGCCAACGCGGTGAACTTTGGTACCGGTACACAGCTCACGCTGGGCGGTAGCAACGATCTCACCCTTGGTGGCGTGGTGGCCGGCAACGGCAGCCTGATCAAGAACGGTGCAGGCCTGCTGACGCTCAACAACACCAATACCTTCGGTGGTGGCTTGACCTTGAACGGCGGTGGCCTGGTGGTCGGCGCGAACGGCGCACTCGGTTCCGGCACGCTGGGGGTGAATGCCAGTACCACGCTGGATGCAGGCGCTGCGGTGACACTGGGCAATGCAGTCACGTTGGGCTCGGGCGTTGCACTGACGTTGCCTGGCAGCAACGCGCTGACGCTGTCGGGTGTGATCGGCGGCAATGGCAGCCTGATCAAGAATGGTGCTACCACGCTGACGCTGTCCGGTGCCAATACCTACTCCGGCGGTACCACCATCAACGCCGGTACGCTGGCGCTGGGCACGGGCGGCAGTCTTGCCGCAGCGGGTGATATCACGCTGGGCGCAGGCGCTGGCTTCGATATCTCCGGTGCCGGCGGTAGCCAGACCATCGGCGCGCTCAACGGTGCGGGCGGAAGCACGCTGATGCTGGGCGGCAATTCGTTGACCTTCGGCACGGCCGGCAATGCCGCCTTCGATGGCGTGGTCAGTGGCGGTGGCGGTCTGGTCAAGGTGGGTGCAGGCGTGCAGACCCTGTCCGGCGCCAACACCTTCGGTGGTGGCGTCTCACTCAATGCCGGTGGACTGGTGCTGGGCAATGACGCGGCGCTGGGTACCGGCGCACTCACCGTGGGTGGCGCGGCCACGCTGGATACCACCGGGCTGGCGACGCTGGCCAACAACGTTGTGCTCAACGCCGGGCTGACCGTGCTGGGCACCAACGCGCTCACCCTCAACGGTGTGCTCTCCGGCACCGGCAGCCTGACCAAGAACGGTGGCGCAACGCTCACCTTGAACGGCATCAACACCTACACGGGGGGTACCAACGTCAACGCCGGTACGCTGGCACTCGGCGCCGGTGCCAGCCTGGCCGCAAGCGGTACCGTCAATCTCGCCACCGGCGCCACGCTGGACCTGTCGGCCGGCAACGGCACGCAGGTGTTCGGTACGCTGGTCGGCAACGGCACGGTCAACCTGGGGGCCAACAACATCGAAGTCGGAGGCGCCGCCAATGGCACCTTCAGCGGCTCGATCGCAGGTACCGGTGGCCTGAACAAGGTCGGTACGGGCATCGAAACGCTGACCGGCGCCAACACCTACACCGGCGGCACCTTCATCAATGCTGGCACGCTGGCGATTGGCCCGGGCGGCAGCCTGGCGGCGACCGGTGCGGTGAACATCGCTGCGCCAGGTGCGGGCTTCGACATCTCGGCCTCCGGTGCCAACCAGACCATCGGTTCGCTGTCCGGCGTGGCCGGCTCGACGGTCAGTCTGGGCGCCAACTCACTGATTCTGGGGGGCGTCAGCAGCAGCGCCTTCGATGGCGCGATTGCCGGTACCGGCGGTTTGGTCAAGAACGGCGCGGGCATTCTCACGCTCGGCGGCGCCAACCTGTTCAGCGGCGGCGTGGCCTTGAACGGTGGCGGGCTGGTGGTCGGCAACAACGCTGCACTGGGTAGCGGCGCGTTGAACGTCGGTGCCGATGCGACGCTGGACAGCAGCCTGGAGGTGACGCTTGGCAATGCCATCAGCCTCACCGCCGGTGCCAACCTCAACCTGCTCGGCAGCAACGCGCTCACGCTGGGTGGCGTCATCAGTGGTGACGGTGGCCTGATCAAGAATGGTGCGGCTACGGTGACCCTGACCGGCGCCAACACCTACACCGGCGGTACCACCATCAACAGCGGCACGCTGGCCATCGGTGCCGGCGGCAGCCTGGCGCCCACCGGCGCGGTGAATCTTGCCGGTGCCGGCACGCTGGATATCTCCGGCGGTGGCAACCAGAGCATCGGTGCGCTGGCCGGTGTGGCCGGCAGCAACGTGGCGCTGGGTGGCAATACGCTGACACTGGGCGGCGTGGCCGACAGCACGTACAACGGCGTGATCAGCGGTAGCGGTGGACTGATCAAGAACGGTGCCGGCGTGCAGACACTGACCGGTGCCAATACTTTCGGTGGAGGCGTCAGCCTTAATGCCGGTGGCCTGGTGGTGGGCAACAACGCCGCGTTGGGTACCGGCACGGTGACCGTGGGCGGCGCTGCCACGCTTGATTCCAACAGCGCGATCACCCTGGGCAACAACTTCGTTCTCAATGCTGGCCTGACCGTACTGGGCAGCAATGACCTGACCCTCAACGGCAACCTCAGCGGCACCGGCTCGCTTACCAAGGAAGGCCTGGCGACGCTGACCCTGAACGGCACCAACACCTACACCGGTGGCACCTTCATCAATGCCGGCACGTTGGCGCTGGGGGCCGGGGCCAGCCTGCATGCCAGCGGCATCGTCAACCTGGCCAGCGGCGCGACCTTCGATCTGTCGGCCGGTGCCGGTACGCAGCAGTTCGGCACGCTGATCGGCAATGGCACGGTGAATCTGGGCGCCAACACGCTGACCATAGGTGATGCCACCAACGGCACCTTCGGCGGCTCCGTGGGCGGCACCGGCGGGCTGATCAAGGAAGGCACCGGTACCCAGACCCTGACCGGCACCAACACCTTCACTGGCGGTACCACCATCAATGCCGGCACGCTGGCGATCGGCGCCGGCGGCAGCCTGGCGGCGACCGGTGCGGTCACCCTGGCCAATGCCGGCACCGCGTTTGATATCTCCGCAGGCGGTAACCAGAGCATCGGCTCGCTGGCGGGCGTGACGGGCTCGAACGTGTCGCTGGGCGGCAACACGCTGACCCTCGGCGGCGTCGGCAACACCGCGTTCAACGGTGTCATCGGTGGCACCGGCGCGTTGATCAAGGACGGGGCTGGCGTGCAGACGCTGGGCGGTGCGAACACCTTCACTGGCGGTGTCACCCTCAACGCCGGCGGGCTGGTGGTCGGCAACAACGCAGCGCTGGGCAGCGGTGCACTCACTGTGGCGGGCAACGGCTCGCTGGATGCCAATGCGGCGGTGACGCTGGCCAACAACGTCGCTCTTGGCGCGGGTGCGAATCTCGACGTGCTGGGCAGCAATGACCTGACCCTGGCCGGCGCGATTTCCGGCGCGGGCGGTTTGATCAAGGATGGCCCGGCCACGCTGACCCTGACCGGCGCCAGCAGCTACACCGGCACCACCACCATCAACAGCGGCACGCTGGCGGTGGGCGCGGGCGGCACCCTGTCTGGCGCCAGCACGGTGAACCTGGCCGGTACCAGCACGCTGGACATCAGTGCCGGTGGCAGTCAGAGCATCGGAGGCCTGGCCGGCGTAGCCGGATCCGGCGTGGTGCTGGGCGGTGCGACCCTGACCACCGGCGGTAACAACGGCAGCACCACCTTCGGCGGTGTGCTCAGTGGCACCGGCGGTCTGGTGCAGAGCGGTACCGGCATGCTGACCCTGAGCGGCGACAACGTCTATACCGGTGGCACCACCATCAACGGTGGTAGCACGCTGCAGATCGGCAACGGTGGCAGCACCGGTTCGGTGCTGGGCGACATCACCAACAATGGCAGCCTGGTCTACAACCTCGGTACCACGGCAACCGTGGGCGGCGTGGTCAGCGGCAGCGGCGGCCTCACCCAGGCTGGCAGCGGCACACTGGTGTTGACCGGCAACAACACCTACACCGGCGGTACCACCATCAATGCCGGTGGCACGCTGCAGGTCGGCAATGGCGGCGCGACCGGTGCGATCGTCGGTGACATCACCAACAACGGTGTGCTGGTGTCCAACGTGGCCGGCAACACCACGCTGGGCGGCACCATCAGCGGTACCGGTGGCCTGACCCAGGCCGGTGCCGGCACGCTGACCCTGACCGGCAACAACACCTATACCGGCGGCACCACCATCAATACCGGTGGCACGCTGCAGGTCGGCAATGGCGGTGCGACCGGCGCGATCACCGGCAACGTCGCCAACAACGGCAGCCTGGTGTTCAATGTCGGTGGCAACACCACGGTCGGCGGTGCGATCAGTGGCACTGGCGCGCTGACCCAGGCCGGTGCTGGCGTGCTGACCCTGGTCGGCAACAACAGCTACACCGGCGGCACCACCATCAATGCGGGTGGCACGCTGCAGGTCGGCAACGGCGGCGCCACAGGTTCGATTGCCGGTGACATCACCAACAATGGTGCGTTGATTTCCAACGTGGCCGGCAATACCGCGCTGGGCGGCACCATCAGCGGTACGGGTGGCCTGACCCAAGCGGGCAGTGGGTCGCTGGTGCTGACCGGCACCAACACCTACACCGGCGGTACCACTATCAATGCTGGTGGCACGCTGCAGCTTGGCAACGGCGGTGCGACCGGCTCGATCGTGGGCGACGTCACCAACAACGGCACGCTGGTGTCCAACGTGGCGGGCAACACCACGCTGGGCGGCACCATCAGCGGCAGCGGCGGCCTGACCCAGGCCGGCAGCGGCACGCTGACCGTGACCGGCAACAACACCTATACCGGCCCGACCACCATCACTGCCGGTGGCACCCTGCAGGTGGGCAATGGCGGCGCGACCGGTGCGATTGGCGGCAGCGTCACCAACAACGGCAGCCTGGTGTTCAACGTGGGTGGCAACACCACCGTCGGCGGCGCCATCAGCGGCAGCGGTGGCCTGATCCAGGCAGGCACCGGCACGCTGATTCTGGGCGGCAACAACACCTATACCGGCGGCACCACCATCAGCACCGGCGGCACGCTGCAGGTTGGCAACGGCGGCGCGAGCGGATCGATTGCCGGCAACGTCAGCAACAACGGCAGCCTGGTGTTCAACGTAGGTGGCAACACCACCGTTGGCGGCACCATCAGTGGCAGCGGTGGCCTGACCCAGGCCGGCAACGGCACCATCACGCTGACCGGCAACAACACCTACACCGGCGGCACCACCATCAATGCAGGTGGCACGGTGCAGGTCGGCAACGGCGGGGCCAGCGGTTCGGTCACCGGCAACATCACCAACAACGGTGGCCTGATCATCAACACCGGTGGCACCACCACGCTGGGCGGCACCATCAGTGGTGGTGGCAGCATCGTGCAGGCCGGCCCGGGGGGCTTGAACCTGGGCGGCAACAGCGGTGGCTTCAGCGGTACCGGCCAGGTCACCGGCGGTGGCCTGAATGTCACCGGCAACATCGGCGGCCAGTGGACCATCGGCAGCGGCACCACGCTGTCCGGCACCGGCACCATCGGTGGCGCCGGCGGTGGTGTGACGGTGTCCAGCGGCGGCGTGCTGTCGCCGGGCAATGGTCCGGGCAACGGCAGCGGTGCGGGCAATGGCACCGGCACGATCACGGTGGGGGGCAACCTGACCCTGTCGCCGGGCAGCACGCTGGGCATCGATCTGGGTGCCACCGGCAGCGACACGGTGCAGGTGGGCGGCAGTGCCAACGTGGCTGGGAGCACCGTGCAGGTGAACACCATCTCGCCGAGCACCAGCTACCAGCAGGGCCAGCAGTACACCGTGGTCAACGCGGGCGGTGGGGTGAGCGGGCAGTTCGCCTCGGCGACCACGCCGTCGGCCTTCCTGACCATCACCCCGGTCTACACCGCGAACACGGCCAACCTGCAGATCGACGTGGCGCAGACCGCGGCATTCACCACGGCGGCGAAGACGCGCAACCAGTACAACACCGCCGCAGCGCTGGACAGCCTGCCGCAGAGTGGTTCGGCACTGGGCCTGTACAACACGCTGCTGATGTATGACGCGGGTACCGCGCGCGCTGCCTTCGACCAGCTGTCCGGTGAAGTGCATGCGGCCAGCCGCGCGGTGCTGCTGTACGACAATTACCTGGAAGAGGGTATCCGCCAGCGCCTGGGCAGTGAGCTGCCGACCGTGCGTGGTGAGCGTGCTTCGGCGTGGCTGGCCGGCAGTGGCAAGGTGTTCCGCCAGGACGGTGACGGCAACGGCGATGACATCCGCTCCAACCGCAATGCGCTGATGGCGGGCGTGGACTGGCAGCTGGGCGAGCACGTGGTGCTGGGTGCGGCCGCAGGCAACGAGCGGCTGGATACGCGCCTGTACGATCGCAGTTCGCGGGCCCGCCTGCGTGGCAACACGTTCGGCCTGTATGCACAGGGCCAGTGGAACAACGGCTTCGCGGTGGGGGGCAGCGTATCGCGCGGCGACTACCGTACGCGCACCACGCGTGAGGTACCGCTGCTGGGCCAGACCTTGTACAGCCGCCAGGACTCGGACGTGACCATCGCGCAGGTGGAGGGCAGCTGGACCTGGACACATGGCAGGACCCAGCTGCAGCCGTACGTGCAGTTCACCAAGCACTGGGTCGACAGCGATCGCGCAGTAGAGCAGGGTGGCACTGCTGCACTGGAGCTGGAAGGCGGCAAGGACACGCTCAATGTCAGCACCGTGGGCGTGCGTGGACGTTGGGATGTGGGCAGCGGCGAGCGCTTCCCGGCACAGCTGACGGTCGGCCTCGGCTGGCAGCACGCCTCGGGTGACACCGATGTGGCCAGCCGCAACCGCTTCGCCGTCGGTGGCAACGCGTTCGACGTCTACAGCGCGGTGATGGCACGCAATGCGCTGGTCAGTCAGGTCGGCGTGGCGGTTGGGCTCGGCCGCAACAGCCAGCTGTCGATGTTCGTGCAGGGCCAGCACGGCGATGGCCGCCGTGATGTTGGCGGGCAGATCAACCTGCGCGTAGGCTTCTGAGGGGAGCGGGCCAGCGGTAGATCCACGCACTGCGTGGATGGGGCCGGGGCGGGAGCGCTAGAGCTCCCGCTCCATTTCCACGGGGTCGATCCCGGCGCCGTGGCCATCGGGCATGATCCGCGTCACCTGGAAGCCCAGCCCGGCATAGAAGCCCTGGGTGTGCTGGCTGGTACTGAGCGCGATGCGCTTGATCGAGGGATCCGCTTCAGCCTGGCGCAGGCGTGCCAGTGCCAGTTCGCGGCCCAGTCCATGCCGGTGCAGCGCGCGCTGGACCATCCCCCAGCAGAAACCGGCACTGCCGTCGCCGCGTCGCGACAGGCCGCCACAGGCCACGATGCTGCCATCGCGCTCGATGACCTGGAATGCACAGTCCGTGGCTTGTTCGCGCAGGAAGCGTTCAAAGTCGCTGCGCTCTTCGGGCGCGAAGTAGGTGGGTACGTTGCTGTCGAAAATCGACAGGCAGGCGCTGGCATCGGTGGGGCGGTAGAGGCGGAGGTTCATGGGAAATGCCATGGAGTTGCCCGGCTGCATTTCAACCGTCCAGACGTTGGGAGGGGGCGAAGCGTTCCAGGGTACATGGAGCGATGCCGATCCTTTTCCAGGTGACTTCTCCCCACTCGAATGACCGTGCTCGGGACGCAGCGCCTGTACCAGGCGGGTGCGTCGTTCGCGGGCAATGGCGAGGCGCATGCGGCCGCGATGGCGTGCAGCGGGGCGCGGCGGCTTCCGGGCTATGCTTTCGACACATGGGACTGACCGCGCGGCAGGATCCGCCGGCCCCATTCGTCTTCCTGCCTGCAACGGAGCTGCCCAGTGACGCCCGACCCTTCTCTTTCCCGGACTGCCCAGCTCATGCGCGGTCTGCTGTTTGGCGCGGTGGGCCTGTTGAGCCTTGCCGTGGCCGCCCTCGAGGTGACGCATCGTCTTGAGTTCCTGGAGGTCGCGCAGGCCGTTGATGGCCAGGTCGAGCGCCTGAACGCCGGCGGATCGCATCCGCAGGTCGCGTTCACCACCGCGACCGGCCAACGCATCTCGTACCCGCAGGGCGGCATGATTTTCGCCTATGAGCCTGGGCAGCCGGTACGCGTGCTGTACGACCCGGCGCGACTGCGGCTGGAGCCGGTCCTGGATACGTTCGGTGCGTTGTGGGGAATGACGGTCGTGTGGGTGCTGCTGGGGCTGGCGTTCGTCGGCGCCTGCGTGCGGGGACTGCTCCGGCGCAGATGACTCGCGGCCGATCGCGCGCCGTCGGCGGGCGGGCCGTTGGACCGGCCACGGCGGCAGCGCCTGTTCAGTCCGGTAGTGCCTGCGGCGATTGCCGCCAGCCAAAATAAAAAAGCCGCCCACTGGGCGGCTTCTTCATTTATCTGGCGGAGAGAGGGGGATTGTCGGGTGCATCCCTGCACCCGATCCCGATGCGCGTTGCGCCCCGGGACCAGCCTGCGGCTGTCCGGTTCTGCTCCTGCAGAACCGTCGAACCCCGGCGGGGCTTCTCACCACCCATCCCATCCGCCAGACAAACGCAAAAGGGCCACCCTGTGGGCGGCCCTTTTGCGTTTGTCTGGCGGAGAGAGGGGGATTCGAACCCCCGAAGCGCGGTTTAGACGCTTACACACTTTCCAGGCGTGCTCCTTCAACCACTCGGACACCTCTCCGGATCCCTGCCACCGGCAAACGCCTCAGCAGGGGCGCAGATTCTAGCGGGCGGCGCGGCCGGACACAAGCGCCCAGATCACGGACGCATCCGGGCGCATTGTTGGCGAGGGGGCTGGACAGGCATGGCACAATGGAACATCCGATGGAAAACGGTGGCCTGATGTCCTACCTCGTCCTTGCCCGCAAGTGGCGTCCGAAGCGTTTTGCCGAGCTGGTGGGCCAGGAACACGTGGTCCGTGCGCTCAGCAACGCGTTGGACAGCGGCCGTGTCCACCACGCGTTCCTGTTCACCGGTACCCGCGGCGTGGGCAAGACCACCATCGCGCGCATCTTCGCCAAGTCGCTGAACTGCGAGCAGGGCACCAGCGCAGACCCGTGCGGCCAGTGCGCGGCCTGCCTGGACATCGACGCCGGCCGCTACATCGACCTGCTGGAAATCGATGCCGCGTCCAACACCGGCGTGGATGACGTGCGCGAGGTGATCGAGAACGCGCAGTACATGCCGTCGCGCGGCAAGTACAAGGTCTACCTGATCGACGAAGTGCACATGCTGTCCAAGGCGGCGTTCAATGCGCTGCTGAAGACGCTGGAAGAACCGCCGGAGCACGTGAAGTTCCTGCTGGCCACCACCGACCCGCAGAAGCTGCCGGTCACCGTGCTCAGCCGCTGCCTGCAGTTCAACCTCAAGCGCCTGGACGAGGATCAGATCCAGGGCCAGATGACGCGCATCCTGGCGGCAGAAGAGATCGAGGCCGACGGCAGTGCCATCGTACAGCTGGCCAAGGCCGCTGACGGCAGCCTGCGCGACGGCCTGTCGCTGCTGGACCAGGCGATCGCCTATGCCGGCGGCGCACTGCGCGAGGACGTGGTACGCACCATGCTGGGCACGGTCGACCGCACCCAGGTGGCGGCGATGCTCGATGCGCTGGCTGACGGCGATGGCCCGCGCCTGCTGCAGGTGGTGGCCGCGCTGGCCGAATTCTCACCGGACTGGAATGGCGTGCTGGAAGCGCTGGCCGAAGGCCTGCACCGCATCCAGGTGCAGCAGCTGGTACCGGGTGCTGCCGCTGCCGAAGGCCTGGACGCCGTCGCATTCGCCGAGCGCCTGCGCCCGGAAGTGGTGCAGCTCTGGTACCAGATGGCCCTGAATGGCCGGCGCGACCTGCCGTTGGCGCCGAGCCCGCGCGCAGGTTTCGAAATGGCCGTGCTGCGGATGCTGGCATTCCGCCCGGCCGTAGCAGTCCCGCCGGTACCGAAGTCGGTGGATGGTGCAGGCAATGCGCCGGGTGGCAATGCTGCCGGTGGTGGCACCGGTGCCGGTAGCCACGAAGCGACGCCGGCCGCTGCCGCCGCTTCGGCCAGCCCGGCCGTGGTGGCGCAGGTGGCTGCTCCGGCGCAGGCCGCGCCGCGCGAACCTGAACCCGAACCGGAGCCGGTCCCGCAACCCGACCCTGAGCCGACGCCGGAGCCCGAGCCGGTTCCGGTGGAGGAGCCGGTGTCACCGCCGCCGGTGAAGACCGAAGCCGTGGCGCCTCCGTCTGTTGAAGCAGAAGCGGGCGACGACCTGCCGCCGTGGGCCACCGACGAAGCCGAGGCGCGTGACGAGGCGCTGGCGGCCGAGATGGCTGGGCCGGACGCCGCCATGGTGGCGCCCTGGCATGAACCGCCGGCTCCCGTCGCGGCTCCCGGCGAGCCTGCGCCGTCCGAGCGCCCGTTCCGCACTGAAGGCATTGCCATCGCGCCAACAGAGTCGGCCCCGGCACGTGATGCCGTGCCGCAGGAAGGCGTCAGCGAGCTGGCCACGGCCGAGGACTGGCTCGACCTGGTGGCCAACAGTGGCCTGAGCGGCCCGTCGCGGCAGCTGGCGGCCAACGCTGCCTTCATCAGTTGCCAGCACGGGACCTTGAAATTGGGCCTTTCGCCCGGATTTGAGTACCTGCGCTCGGAGCGTGCGCTGGCGGCCCTGGGCGAGATGCTGGAGAAGGCCCTTGGCCAGGCGCCGAAGATCGTGGTCGAGACCGTGGAAATCGAGCACGTTCCGGCCGAGACCCTGCATCAGCGTGCCGACCGCCAGCGTAGTGAGCGGCAGCAGGTGGCAGAGGCTGTTTTCATGGACGATCCGGAAGTGCAGGTGCTGATCCAACAGCACGGCGCCCGGGTTGTTTCCGATTCCATCCGTTCTTTTGACGAGTAAGACACTATGCGCGGCAACATCGCCCAACTGATGCAGCAGGCCCAGAAGATGCAGGAAAACCTGCAGAAGGCCCAGGAAGAAATCGCCAGGATCGAAGTGACCGGCAGCGCCGGTGGCGGCATGGTCAGCGTGGCCCTGACCGGTGCCAAGGAATGCCGCAAGGTGCGCATCGATCCGTCGCTGGCCAGCGACCCGGAGATGCTGGAAGACCTGATCGCCGCCGCCTTCAACGATGCCTCGAACAAGATCGATGCCGAGTCGAAGTCGAAGATGGGGTCGGCCACCGCTGGCATGCAGCTGCCGCCGGGCATGAAGCTGCCGTTCTGATTTTCAGCGTGGCACCCGTGTAACCGGGTGCCACGGACCCTGTAGCCGTCGAGCCTGCTCGACGCAATGAAAGCCTGTCGCCGTGTCCGCACCCCTGCTTGAACAATTGATCGACGCGTTGCGGGTGCTGCCGGGCGTCGGCCAGAAGACTGCGCAGCGCATGGCCTACCACCTGCTCGAGCGTGAGCGCGAAGGTGGCCAGCGCCTGGCCGAAACCCTGGCGCTGGCGGTGGAACGCATCGGCCACTGCGCGCAGTGCCGCGATTTCAGCGAAACCGAGCTGTGCCCGACCTGTGCCAACAGCAGCCGCGAGCGCAGCCAGCTGTGTGTGGTCGAATCGCCGGCCGACCGCCTGGCCATCGAAAACGCCACCGGCTTCCGCGGTGTCTACTTCGTGCTGCAGGGCCGTCTATCACCGCTTGATGGCATCGGCCCGCGCGAGCTGGGCCTGGAGCAGCTGGAGCGACGGCTGGCCGAAGGCGAGGTGCAGGAGCTGATCATCGCCACCAGCGCCACTGTCGAGGGCGAGGCCACCGCGCATTACCTGGCGCAGCTGGCGCGTGCACGCAAGGTGCAGCCCAGCCGTCTGGCGCAGGGCCTGCCGCTGGGCGGCGAACTGGAATACGTCGATCGTGGCACGCTGTCGCACGCGTTCGGGACGCGCAGCGAATTCCGCGATTGAGCAACGGCCGGCATGGCCGGGCGTGAGCGGCCTACAATGCGGGAGACATCCCCGCCGAGGCCGACCATGAGCAACGAAACCCTCTTCAGCAAGATCATCCGTCGCGAGATCCCGGCCACCATCGTCTACGAGGATGACGAGGTGCTGGGCTTCAAGGACATCGCACCGCAGGCGCCGGTGCACGTGCTGTTCATTCCGAAGAACGAGATCATTCCGACCCTGGATGACCTGCAGCCGTCGCAGGCGCACCTGATCGGGAAGCTGGCGCTGGCCGCCGCCGAGTACGCGCGCCGCGAAGGCTTCGCACAGGACGGCTACCGCATCGTGATGAACTGCCGCGAGGATGCCGGCCAGACCGTGTTTCATATCCACATGCACCTGCTGGCCGGTGCGTCGCTGGGGCACTTCGGTACCCCGGGACGTTGAGCGCCCGGTATCCGCGCCATGCGTGGATGAAAAAGGCCGCCCGAGGGCGGCCTTTTCCGTCATGCGTGTGTGGTGACGATCACCACCAGCCCCAGCGACCATAGCCGCCCCAGTACGGGCCATACGGGCCCGGGCCCCACGGGCCATAGGGGTAGGGCACCACATCGACCTGGCGCTGTTCCGGCCACAGGTAGATCACATCGGCCGACAGCTTCGGCAGGCGGTAGTCGTACTCGCCGATGCGGGTGTTCTGGTAGCCGTCGATCTTGCCGATGAAGGTCACGTCACGACCGGCTTCGAACACCGCCGGGTCGTAGAAGCCGGCACGGCAGGCAATGAAGCGGCCGTCGCTGGCGTCGGACGAGGTGGTGTTCGGGCGGCCACTGCCATTGAGCGGGCGCGAGATGATCTGGAAGCAGGTCTCGCCCTGGCCGGGCTTGGTTTCGATGATGCGACCGCCCCAACGGACCGGCGTGCCGACCTGCTGGGTAGCGACCGAGTCGCGAGGGGAGACCAGGCTGAACTGTCCCTGCAGCGGCTTGGGGGCCGTGGCGCAGGCCGACAGGGCCAGCGTGGCCACAGCGGTGAGAAGGAACTTGGTGTTCATGGGGAGGCTCCGGAAGTCGGGCGATGCCTGCGCAGGTCCCGCAATAATGAAGCGAGGTCGGTGCAAGTTCCAGCGTAGCGCGCGTCGGCGAAACGCTGGCTGAGTGCGAGCAGAGCCGGGTCGGGGCGCTGCCGGTGTACCCGCTGTGCCCAGTCCTGTGCGGTTTCGTGCGGTTCACGGGCCAGGCCGAGGCGGGCGTAGCGCCGTCCGAGCCGGTGCCAGGCGCGCAGCAGCGGCTCGCGTTCGCGCTCGCCACGGGCCAGCAGCCAGGCCATCCACGCCAGCGCCAGCAGTGCGGCTACCACGAAGGCAGCGACCAGCTGCCCGGGGCCCAGATCGTCCAGCCCGAACGGCTTGAGCAGCTGCTGCTGGCGGCGCGCATCGAAGGACAGCACCAGATCGTTCCAGCCGCGGCGCAGCCAGTCGCCCATCTGGCCCAGCTGCAGCCAACGCTGCTGCAGTGGTGTGTCCGTGCCGGCCTGCAGGCGGTCATCCAGGGTGTCCAGGATGCGTTCCGGTGCCACGGCTGCGGTCGGGTCAACCCTGACCCAGCCGCGCTGCGGCAGCCATACCTCGGCCCAGGCGTGGGCATCCATCCGCCGCACCACCCAGTAGTCGCCGATGCGGTTGCGGGTGCCACCAGCGAAACCGGTCACCACCCGCGCCGGGACGCCGGCGTTGCGCATCAGCACCACGAAGGCCGAGCTGAAGTGTTCACAGAAGCCGGCCTTGTAGCCGAACAGGAACTCGTCGATCGGGTCGCGCCCTGCCGCAGGGGTATCCAGCGTGTACGAGAAATCGGTGGTGATCCACTGCAGCGCGCGGCGCACGATGGCCTCGTCGTCGCTGCCAGCGTCCTGCCGCCATTGCTGCGCCAGCGTGGCGGTGCGCGGGTTGAAGCCGGCCGGCAGCTGCAACGTCGCGCGGCGCAGATAGGGCGACAGCGTGCTGTCGAAGCGCAGTGGCGGGGCCGAATGCAACCGCCAGCGGCTGAGCGAGGCCAGCGGGCGTTCGCTGCTCAGGCTCATGTCCGCATCCAGCACGCTGCCCGCAGGTGCGCGGCTGGGCAGGTCCAGCGCCACCAGCTGGCGGCGGTCGGTGGGCTCGTAATCGATCTGGTAGTCCCAGCCCCGTGTACCCGCTGCAACCACTGCAGCAGGTCGCCGCGCGCTGGCACGGTCGCGTGTCCAGCGCCGTCCATCGAAGGCGGTCAGTACAGGGCCGCGCCAGTAGCGCTGCGCCGGCTCGGGCGGAGCGCCGAAGAACTGCACGCGCAGCGCCGGGGTGTCGTCGGCCATCAGGTCCAGCCACTGGCCGGGTTCCATGCTGTCGGACAGCCCCGGTGTACCCACGGCGCGTTCGGGAATACCCCACAGTGGCGTGGCCAGTCGGGGGAAGAGCCAGAAGCAGGCCAGTGCCAGCGGCAGGCCGATCGCCAGCAGGCGGCCGACACCACGCAGCTGTCCACGCAGTGGCTGGCGGCCAGCATGGCCTTCATCCTGCGCCAGGCGTTGCAGTGCGATCAGTGCGCTGCCCCCGGCCAGCGCGGCCAGCGCTGTTGTCAGCGGCCCCTGGTCGAGCAGGAATGCTGCAAAGGGCGAGAACAGCGCGAAGCCGAGCAGGCTGCGGGCATCACGCAGGCTGCGCAGCTCGCTGGACTTGATCGCCAGCATCGCGGCCAGCAGCGCGCAACCGGTATCGCGTCCTGGGCGCACCACGCCCATCTGCCAGACGATGGCGCCGAGCATGCCCAGCACCAGCAGCAGGCGTACTGGCATCGGCAACACTGTCCGCCACGACAGGGCGGCAGTGATGATCGCCGCCAGCGCGATCACGCCCGCCAGCAGTGGTGGCAGCTGCAGCAGCAACGGCAACAGTGCCAGCGCCGCGCTGGCCAGGGTCCAGTTGCGGGCATTGCGGTCGAGCAGGGCCGGGGTCTCAGTCATGCGGCATCAGCGCCAGCGCGCGCAGGCACAGGTGATGATGGCTGGCGCCCTGGCCGGGCCCGAACGGTGGATGCGCAGGCAGCAGCAGGGTGTAGCGGCGGCCCTCGCGCTCGGCCACATCCACCCAGCGCGCCAATCGAGCGATGCGTGCTTCATGGCCCAGCGGCGCCAATGAGCGCCAGTCGAGGATCACTTCGATGCCGACCGGCTTTTCGTACTCGCGCACCAGCAGGCTGTCGCGGCGTGCCGAGTGCTTCCAGGAAATGCTGCGCGGCGCATCGCCCGCCCGGTAGGGGCGCAGCTGATGCAGCTCCTCGCCGCTGGCATGGGCACGGGTATGCAGCGGATCGCTGCCGCTCTCCGGCAGTGCAGGCGCCACGGCCTCGGCCAGCGGGTAGACCAGCAGCGGCTGTTCCGGCCACACCCACGACCATGCCCGCACCAGGCCCAGCGGCTGGGTGGTGGACAGGCGGATACGCGGCAGTTCCAGCCAGCCACGGCGTTCGCTGGGAACGTCCAGTTCCACTTCGCCACGGCCGTGCGCAGGCAGCGAGGTCCAGGCGTTGCTGTCACCCAGCTGCAGATGAAGGCCGTGCCGCGCACGCGGATCACGCAGTGAGAGGTCTACGCGCAGGCGCAACGGTTGCCCGGCCGGTACCGGCTCGGCCGAGATCGCATCGATCTGCACGCCGGACAACTGGAGATGCGCGGCAATGGCACTGGCGATGGCCGCTGCGGCAAGCAGCAGGGCCAGCAGCAGCGCCGGATTGTTGTTGTAGTTCAGCGCGCCCAGCAGCATGGCCACCAGCAGGGTGGCAAAGAACAGGCCGAAGCGGGTGGGCAGCACATAGATGCGATGGCGATCCAGCCGCTTCGGCAAGGCTTCGGGCCTGCGTGGCCGTGCCAGCAGCTGCATGCGTGCCCAGCGTGTGGCCACGCTCAATCCACCGCGACGGTCTGCAGGATCGCGCGCGCCAGTGCCGGTCCCGAACTGGATTCGGCTTCCGCCACCAGCCGGTGACCAGCCACTGCGACGAACAGCGTCTGCACGTCCTCGGGCACGACATGCCCGCGACCCAGCAGCAGGGCATGTGCCCTGGCCGCACGCAGCAATGCCAGGCCGGCGCGTGGTGACAGGCCGACGCGCACGCCGGCGTGCTGGCGGCTGCGGGTCAGCAGGGCCTGCACATAGTCGATCAGCGCGTCGCTGGCATGCACCTGGTTCACCGCGTCGCGCAGCGCGCGCACCTGGGTGTCATCCAGTTTCGGTACGGCGCGCGCGATCAGGTCGCGGCGGTCGCTGCCACGCAGCAGTTCGCGTTCGGCCTGGGCACTGGGGTAGCCCATCGCCAGCCGCAGCAGGAAACGATCCAGCTGCGAATCCGGCAGCGGGAAGGTGCCGGACAGGTCCACCGGGTTCTGCGTGGCGATCACGAAGAACGGGTCGGGCAGCGGATGCGTCTGTCCGTCCAGGGTGACCTGTTGTTCGGCCATCGCTTCCAGCAACGCGCTCTGCGTGCGTGGTGGTGCACGGTTGATCTCGTCGGCCAGCAGTACGTGGGTGAACACCGGGCCTGGGTGGAACTGGAACTGGCGGCTGCCGGCTTCATACACCGACACGCCCAGCACATCGGCCGGCAACAGGTCGGAGGTGAACTGCACGCGCTGGAAGCTGAGGCCGAGGCTGCTGGCCAGCGCATGCGCCAGCGTGGTCTTGCCCAGGCCGGGCAGATCTTCGATCAGCAGGTGGCCGCCGGACAGCAATGCGACGAACGCCAGCCTGACTTCCGGCACCTTGCCCAGTACCAGTGCGTTCACCTGATCCTGTGCCTCCCGCAGGGCCTGACGCAATTGATCGGTTAGCATGCTGGGATTGGGGGACGAAGCTGGCATGATCGTCTCAGATCTGGAATCCACTCGATTATCCATAGAGCAATGCAAGGCGAACAGCGCGCACGGACGATATTTCTCTGGTTATGGACGCTGGTCACAGCGGCCAAGCTGATCGTTGCCGCGCGCCTGCCGCTGTTCGTCGACGAAGCGTTCTATTGGCAGGAAGGCCAGCATCTGGCCGCGGCCTATTCGGATCTGCCCGGGCTGACCGCCTGGCTGGCCCGCCTGGGCGTGGAGATCGGCGGGCATCACGTGCTCGCGCTGCGCCTGCCGTTCCTGGCCATCGGTGCGCTGCTGCCGCTGCTGGTGGTGCGCACGGCCACGCGCTGGTTCGGCAATGTGGCCGGTTGGCAGGCGGGCAGCCTCACGCTGTTGATGCCGTTGTCGGCGACGCTGGGCCTGCTGGCGGTACCGGACGTGCCGATGGCGTTGGCGGCAGTGATCTGCCTGCACGCCGGTGCGCGCCTGCTGCACAACGTGGATGCCTCCTCGGCGATGAAGCTGGCGCTGGGCCTGCTGATCGGTGCACTCAGCCACTACCGTTTCATCGGTGTCATCGGCGTCGGTTTCATCGCGTTGCTGGCATTGCCGCAGGGACGTCGCATGCTGGCCGATCCGCGCGTGTGGGTGGCATTGGCGGTGGGCGTGCTGGCATGGCTGCCACTGCTGGCGTGGAATGCGGACAACCACGATGCCGGCCTGAAATTCCAGGTGATCGAGCGTCATCCCTGGGCGTTTGAATGGGGCGGGCTGTGGTTCCTGGTGATCCAGCCGATGCTGGTCACGCCGATCCTGTGCATGGCGATGTGGAAGGTGGCGCTGGCAGGAACCCGGAGCGGTGGCGGTGCGCGCGTGCAGTGGCGCTATTTCGGCCTGGTGGGCGGCGTATCCACGCTGGGCATTTTCGTGCTCGGCTTCTTCACTGACGTCGAGCGGATCAGCTTCCACTGGCCGCTGCCGGGCTACCTCGCATTGCTGGTGGCGGTGCCGGTGGTGCTCAACGGCTGGCCGCGCTGGCTGCGCCGCACCGGCTGGTGGCTGGCCGGCGCGGGCATGGTGCTGGCCTTCGGCTACTACCTGATGGCATCCACGCCGGCACTGCGCGAGCAGATGGCCGGCAGCAAGTACTATCCGCGCAATTTCGCCGGCTGGCAGCCACTGGCAGTTGCGGTCCATGAAGAGCTGCGGCAGATGCCGGAAGGAACGCGCGTGCTGGCCGGCAACTTCAAGGTTGGCGCCGAGCTGGGTTTCCAGCTGGGCAATGGCAACATCGAGGTACTGCCGCATCCGCTCAATGACAAGCATGGCCGCACCGCGCAGCTGGCGCAGTGGGGCCTGCTGCATGAGGGCGAGCGCACGGTGCCGATGCTGCTGGTGCTGTCACCCAGCGACCAGCGCTATCGCGAACTGCTGGAGCGCTATCACGCCATCTGCAATCAGGTGGGGCCGATGCCTGCGCCACGCGTGGTCAGCAGTGATCACGGGTTCCAGCGCTTCCTGCTGTTCCGGCTGCCGGTGCAGCGCGCAGAAGGGCCGTGCGTGACGCCGGCGATGGCGTGGCTGGATGCGCCGTCCAATGGTGAGAAGGTATCCGGCACGCTCGCGATCAAGGGCTGGGCGTTCAAGGATGGTGTCGGCCTGGCGCGCGTCGAAGTGCTGGTCGATGGTCGCTCGATCGGTGACGCCCGCTATGGGCGTGTGTTCGACGTGCGCCACACCTGGCCGGACAGTACCGATCCGCAGCATCCGGCGGTGGGCTTTGATGCGTCGCTGGATACCGCCACGCTGGCGCCGGGCCGGCATTGGCTGGGCCTGCGCCTGCACGGCCGCGATGGCAGTGTGGAGGCGTGGCAGGAGCAGCCGTTCGAGGTTCGTTGAGGTCCTCTGGTCCTGTAGAGCCGAGCCGATGCTCGGCTGCTTCTGCTTCTGCTTCAGATGCAGGCTGCCTCGAAAAAAGCAACCGAGCATGGGCTCGGCTCTACAGTTCAGGGCACCGCGAAACCGGCCCTGCGCAGCAATCCGCATACCGCGATCAGCGGCAGGCCGACCAGCGCGGTAGGGTCGCGGTTGTCGATGGCGTCGAACAGGCTGATGCCCAGGCCCTCGCATTTGAAGCTGCCGGCGCAGTCCAGCGGTTGCTCGGTGGCCACGTAGCGGGCGATTTCGTCTGGTTCCAGTTCGCGGAAGCAGACTTCGGTCAGATCGACGGCCGTGAATGATTCTCCGTCACGGCTGAGACAGACGGCGGTGTGGAAGCGGACGGTCTGCCCCGACATCGCTGCCAGCTGCGCACAGGCGGCCTCGACCGTACCCGGTTTGCCCAGTGGCTGGCCGTTCAGGTCTGCGACCTGGTCCGAACCGATCACCCACGCGCCGGGGTGGCGGGACGCCACCTCGGCCGCTTTGGCGGCGGCCAGGCGGGTGGCCAGGGCCAGCGGAGCCTCCCCGTTCATGGGAGTCTCATCCACCTCCGGACGTGCGCAGTCGAAGGGCAGGCCCAGCCGTTCCAGCAGCTCGCGGCGGTAGCGGGAGGTGGAGGCCAGGACCAGTGACATGCGAGAATACCGGGGCAGGGCATGGCAGTCTGGCGTGTCCGCAGCGCCAGCAGCAAGTCCTGTATGGCGGGCATTTGACAGTCGGCGCCCGGATCCTTAGTATTCAGCGGCTTATGTCCGCGAACGTGCCCGAAACGCTGGATGCCTGGCGGATGGTTGTAGCGCGAAGGCGCTTCGACGGTCAGGTGTCTCTGGCTGAATTGACCCGCCTGCAGGGGTTGGTCGCAGATACCGACGGTGAGTGCAATTACTCGCTTGAATTCGGTCGCGACGACGTCTTGCGGGTATCCTATGTGGAATTGACCATCGACACCGCGCTGCCGCTGACCTGTCAGCGCAGCATGCAGCGATTCCTGTTGCCGGTGAAGGTGACCCAGAGGCTTGGCCTGATCCGCGACGAGGACGAGGAATCGTCCCTGCCGGAGGAATACGAGGCGTTGCTGGTGCCGGAAGATGGCCAGCTGAAGCCGCTGGATCTGGTCGAGGACGAACTGGTGCTGGCGGTGCCGGTGGTACCGCTGTCGCCCGACGGTGAAGCAGTCGACAAGGACTGGGCGCCGAGCGAAGAAGAAACGAAGAAGGCCAACCCGTTTGCGGCGTTGGCGGCATTGAAGAAACAATAGCAGCCGGTTGTCGTCGGCGGCTGCGGCGAAAGCGAAAAGTGTGCTGGGCGCTGGCGTCCTGTGCGACGAAACGACGAAGCAAAACGAACCGAGTTTGGAGCAATCCCATGGCTGTCCAGAAATCCCGTGTTACCCCGTCCCGCCGCGGCCAGCGCCGTTCGCATGACGCCCTGAGCGCCAAGCAGCTGTCGACCGACCCGACCACCGGCGAAGTGCACCTGCGTCACCACATCACTGCCGATGGTTTCTACCGCGGCAAGAAGGTCATCCAGACCAAGACCTCGGCCGTCGAAGAAGATTGATGTGCCGGGAAGGCCGCTGCCTCCGGGCAGCGGCCTTTGCCTTCTTCCCCGGGTGTGCCGGTGATCGGCGGCCCGCGCAACAGGAAACATGATGAGCAAGCGGATCTACTCGAGGATCGCGGGCACCGGTAGCTATTTGCCGGAAAAAGTCCTGACCAACGCCGACCTGGAAAAAATGGTCGAAACCTCGGATGAGTGGATCCAGTCGCGCACCGGAATTCGTGAACGGCACATCGCGGCCGAAGGCGAAACCACCAGCGACCTCGGCTACAACGCCGCCCTGCGCGCGCTTGAAGCCGCAGGCATCGATGCCTCGCAGCTCGACATGATCGTGGTCGGCACGACCACCCCTGATCTCATTTTCCCGTCCACCGCGTGCCTGATCCAGGCCAAGCTCGGTGTTGCGGGGTGCCCTGCCTTTGACGTCAACGCAGCCTGCTCGGGCTTCGTGTTCGCGCTGGGCGTGGCCGACAAATTCATCCGTTCCGGTGACTGCAAGCATGTGCTGGTGATCGGCACCGAAACGCTGACCCGCATGGTCGACTGGAACGATCGGACCACCTGCGTGCTGTTCGGCGATGGCGCCGGCGCCGTCGTGCTCAAGGCCGATGAAGAGACCGGCATCCTCAGTACCCACCTGCATGCCGATGGCAGCAAGAAGGAGCTGTTGTGGAACCCGGTCGGTGTCTCGACCGGCTTCAAGGACGGCGCCAATGGCGGCGGCACCATCAACATGAAGGGCAACGACGTGTTCAAGTACGCCGTCAAGGCGCTGGACTCGGTCGTGGACGAGACCCTGGCCGCCAACGGCCTGGACAAGTCCGACCTGGATTGGCTGATTCCGCACCAGGCCAACCTGCGCATCATCGAAGCCACCGCCAAGCGCCTGGACATGTCGATGGACCAGGTCGTGGTGACCGTCGACAAGCACGGCAATACCTCGTCCGGCTCGGTGCCGCTGGCGCTGGACGCCGCCGTGCGTTCGGGCAGGGTCGAACGTGGCCAGCTGCTGCTGCTGGAAGCCTTCGGCGGCGGCTTCACGTGGGGTTCGGCTCTGCTGCGCTATTGATAGTGCAAGTTACGACAACGTGAAGCTTTGTCGTTGCGGCCCCTCTGGGGCCGTAACGCGTTTAAGGAGGACCTGTCATGGTTGAGCCCATCGTCATCGAAGGGCAACGTGCCTGGCTGAAGCAGTACGGCAAGGGAAGCCGGGCGCTGGCCCTTGGCCTGCTCAATTTTGTTGCCCGTCGTTTTCATCTGGACGCCCTGCGCCCGCCGCCGCACCGTGGCGGCGACGCCGCACGCGAAACCGAAGCCCGTCGCCTTGCAGAACTGCAGGCGCAGGGTGTGAACGTGCCCGACGTGCTGGGCACCGGCCATGCCGCGCTGGTAATCGGCGACAACGGCAGCTCGTTCAATACCTGCCTGCGCCAGGCCGACGAGGCAGGTCGTGATCGGCTGGTCATGGCGGCGATGCAGGCCATTGCCGAAGCGCATGCGCGCGGCGCCTATTTCGGCCAGCCGTTGCCGCGCAACCTCACCTGGGATGGCGACAAGGTCGGTTTCATCGACTTCGAGGAAGATCCACTGGAAGTGATGGACCTGTCCGAAGCCCAGGCCCGCGACTGGCTGATGTTCGGCTATGGCGTGGCCAAGTACTACGCCGACCGCCCCGAGCACCTGCAGGCGATGATGGCCGAGGCGATGGGCGGTGCCCAGGCACCGGTGCGCGAGCACGTGCATGCGGTCAGTGGCCGCCTGCGCAGCCTGGCCCGGGTCTGCATGAAGCTGGGCCGTTCAGCGCGCGCGCTGGCCCATTCCATTTTCATCACCCATGGCGCCAGTACTGCGGGCGTGCTGATGCTGGTGGGGCTGTGCGTGGATTTCCTCGCCGACGGCGATCTGGACGTCCTGCAGCTGTTCTGCTGATCAGCGGCTGGGGCCGGATCCCTTTTTTCCATGGAGAGGCATCCGGCCCCGGATCTCCAGCGTGTTGCGACAGCCATTCACCATACGCGTGCATACGCGCACGTACAGACGACACGGCATGTTCCCCCTTATCATGGCCCGCTTCGATTGCAACAAGCGGATGACCGCGTGACCCTATCCACCCTCGCTTTTGTCTTCCCCGGCCAGGGCTCGCAGTCTGTGGGCATGGTGGCCGAGCTGGCCGAACTGCACCCGCAGGTGCGTGACGCCTTCACCGAGGCATCCGATGGTGCCGGCGTCGACCTGTGGGCGCTGTCCCAGGGCGGCCCGGAGGAAATGCTCAACCGCACCGAATACACCCAGCCGGCCCTGCTGGCTGCAAGCATCGGCGTGTGGCGCGCCTGGAACGCCGTGGGCGGTCCGCGCCCGTCGGTGCTGGCCGGTCACAGTCTGGGCGAGTACACCGCCCTGGTTGCCGCTGGCGCGCTGAGCCTGCATGACGGTGCGCACCTGGTGCGCCTGCGCGGCCAGTTGATGCAGGAAGCCGCGCCGGCCGGTGTCGGCGCCATGGCCGCCGTGCTCGGCGCCGAAGACCAGCTGGTGCTGGACGTCTGCGCTGAAGCGGCAGGCAGCCAGGTGGTGGTGCCGGCCAACTTCAATTCGCCGGGCCAGATCGTGATTGGTGGCGACGCCGATGCGGTCGACCGCGCGCTGGCGCTGCTGGCCGAGAAGGGCGTGCGCAAGGCGGTCAAGCTGGCCGTGAGCGTGCCCTCGCACACCCCGCTGATGCGCGAAGCCGCCAACCGCCTGGCCGAAGTGATGGCCGGCCTGGCCTGGCAGGCGCCGCAGCTGCCGGTGGTGCAGAACGTCGACGCCAAGGTGCATGACGGCATCGACGCGATCCGTACCGCGCTGGTCCAGCAGCTGTACCAGCCGGTGCAGTGGACCGGCTGCGTGCAGGCGCTGGCTGGCCGTGGCGTCACCCAGATCGCCGAGTGCGGCCCGGGCAAGGTGCTGACCGGTCTGGTCAAGCGCA
Source organism: Stenotrophomonas sp. 22692 (assembly GCF_052045015.1). Taxonomy (NCBI): domain Bacteria; kingdom Pseudomonadati; phylum Pseudomonadota; class Gammaproteobacteria; order Lysobacterales; family Lysobacteraceae; genus Stenotrophomonas; species Stenotrophomonas sp. 22692. The sequence goes on along the minus strand of NZ_JBQEMR010000002.1, from coordinate 382,751 downwards.
TCGACAAGGCCATCGACGGCCGTTCGCTGGCCACGCCGGGCGACTTCGAAGGTGCCCGCGAGGCATGGTCGGCCTGATCCCCCTGTTCCTGCCGACCGTACCAGTGGCCGCTGCACGCGGCACGGGTGCGGCGGCCGCCCCAGCCTGAGGAAAACATCATGAGCAAGCCCCTGCAGGGTGAAATCGCACTGGTCACCGGCGCCAGCCGTGGCATTGGTGCCGCCATCGCCGATCTGCTGGCCGCCCAAGGCGCCACCGTCATCGGCACCGCCACCACCGAATCCGGCGCTGCCGCGATCGGTGAGCGCCTGGCCGCCCACGGTGGTCATGGCCGCGCGCTGAATGTCACCGACGCGGCTGCGCTGGACAGCGTGCTGGACGGCATCGCCAAGGAATTCGGTCCGATCTCGATCCTGGTCAACAACGCCGGCATCACCCGCGACAACCTGCTGATGCGCATGAAGGACGAGGACTGGGCGTCGATCATCGACACCAACCTGACCAGCGTGTTCCGCACCAGCAAGGCCGTCATGCGCGGCATGATGAAGGCGCGCAAGGGCCGCATCATCAACATCGCATCGGTGGTGGGCGTGACCGGCAACGCCGGCCAGGCCAACTACGCTGCCGCCAAGGCCGGCATCATCGGCTTCAGCAAGTCGCTGGCCAAGGAAATCGGTTCGCGCGGTGTCACCGTCAATGTTGTCGCACCTGGCTTCATCGACACCGACATGACCAAGGCGTTGCCGGAAGAAGCGCGTACCGCGCTGATCAACGACATCGCCCTCGAACGCCTGGGTTCGCCGGAAGACATCGCCCATGCGGTGGCCTTCCTGGCCAGCCCGGCTGCCGGTTACATCACCGGCGAAACCCTCCATGTGAACGGTGGCATGTACATGCCGTAAGCAAGGGGCGCAGGGATTGCGCCGCAAGTGATTGATCTGCTGAGGTTTTTGCTGCGATGCAAGGCCGCGCCGGTTTCCACTACACTATCCCACGGCCATCGCCTTTGATGGCGACCACTTTTGAACCACAACTCCATCTGGAGCGAGATCCCATGAGCACCATCGAAGAACGCGTCAAGAAAATCGTCGTCGAACAGCTTGGCGTCAAGGAAGAAGAAGTCACCAACAGCGCATCGTTCGTCGATGACCTGGGCGCTGACTCGCTGGACACCGTCGAGCTGGTGATGGCCCTGGAAGAAGAATTCGAGTGCGAGATCCCGGACGAAGAAGCCGAGAAGATCAGCACCGTGCAGGCCGCCATCGACTACATCAAGGCCCACGTCAAGGCCTGATGTCAGACGGCAGTGCGCGCGCGGGTTCACGCTCGCCGCGCACCGCACCCCATGGGGCCGCTGTTGCGGCCCCGTGTGTTTGAGCATCACACCGAAGCAAACCGAGTTGCCCGTTGAAACCATCCGGGCCAGGAGAATCAGCAATGAAGCGTCGCGTCGTCGTAACCGGCCTGGGTATCGTCTCGCCGTTGGGCAATGATCTGGCCAGCAGCTGGGAAGGCATCACCCATGGTCGTTCGGGCATCGGTCCGCTGACCAACGTTTCTGATGCCTATCTGGATCGGTTCACCACCAAGATTGCAGGTGAGGTCAAGGGATTCGACATCACCGCCGACAATGAACTGTTCGGCAAATTCCGGGTCAGCGGCAAGGATGCCAAGAAGATGGACCCGTTCATCCATTACGGCCTCGGTGCCTCGTTCATGGCCCTGCACGACTCGGGCCTGGAGATCACCGACGCCAATGCCGAACGCATCGGCGCCATCGTCGGCGCCGGCATCGGCGGCCTGCTCGGCATCGAAGAGCAGACCATCGAGTTCCACGAGGGCAAGAAGATCTCGCCCTTCTACGTGCCCAAGACCATCATCAACATGCTGCCGGGCCAGCTGAGCATCATCACCGGCCTGAAGGGCCCGTCGTTCTCGGCGGTGTCGGCGTGCGCGACCTCGAACCACTCGATCGGCACCGCAATGCGCATGATCCAGTACGGCGATGCCGACGTGATGGTGGTCGGTGGTGCCGAGCGTGGCTCGTCGCCGACCGCGCTGGGCGGCTTCTGCGCGATGAAGGCCATGAGCACCCGCAACGATGCCCCGGAACAGGCCTCGCGCCCGTGGGACAAGGACCGTGACGGCTTCGTGCTGGGCGACGGCGCCGGCATCCTGATCCTGGAAGAGTACGAGCACGCCAGGGCGCGTGGCGCGAAGATCTACTGCGAGCTGGCCGGTTTCGGCGCCAGCTCCGATGCGTACCACATGACCGCACCGAGCGAGAACGGCGAAGGTGCCGCCCGCTGCATGGCCATGGCCATGAAGGACGCCGGCGTGACCCCGGAGCAGGTCGGCTACCTCAACGCGCACGGCACCTCCACGCCACTGGGCGACCTGGGCGAGACCATGGCGATGAAGACCGCCTTCGGCGACCACGCCTACAAGATGATGGTCAGCTCCACCAAGTCGATGACCGGCCATCTGCTGGGCGCTGCCGGCGGCGTGGAAGCGATCTTCTCGGTGATGGCGCTGCAGGACAACGTCATTCCGCCGACCATCAACCTGCAGCAGCCGGGCGAAGGCTGCGACCTGGACTACGTGCCCAACGAAGCACGCCAGGCCAAGGTGGACGTAGTGATGTCGAATGGTTTTGGCTTCGGCGGCACCAACGGTACGCTGATCTTCAAGCGCGTCTGACCGAGTTGTAGCGTCGAGCCATGCTCGACTCTACATGCGAAGAGGCCGCCGCAAGGCGGCTTCCGTGCATCTGATCCCCCGACCTGGCTGCCATGACCCACGCACCGCTGATCCACCCGTTGCCGCATCTGATCGATCTGCTGGCGCTGCAGCAGCACGACCCGGCGCGCTTCCCGCTGCTGATGGAATCCACCGCCTCGGGCACCGCCCAGGGCCGCTGGAGCCTGCTGCTGGCCGCGCAGGGCGAGGGCCTGCGGCTGGACGCCGATGGCCAGGTGCGTGACCAGCATGATGCGGTACACGCTGGCAGCTTCCTGCAGGTGCTGGACCGTGCCTGGCAGCGCGAGCGCCTGCCGCATGACGGCAGCCACAGCCTGCCGTTCCGTGGCGGCTGGGCGCTGATGCTGGATTACGAAGTGGCCAGCCAGATCGAACCGGTTCTGCCGGCGCGTGCGCGCGAGGACGGCCGCCCGACCGCGCTGGCACTGCGCTGCCCGGCCGCGGTGCTGAACGACCATCACAACGATGCCAGCTTCGTCATCGCCGAAGCCGGCGAGCAGGCGCTGCTGGACGCGCTGGTGGCACTGGCTTCGGCCGCGCTGCCCGGAGCCGGGCAAGGCTGGCAGCCGCCGCAGTCGGTCGGCGAAGACGCGCCGCAGCGCTTCACCGACGGCGTGCGCCGGGTGATCGACTACCTGCGCGCCGGCGATGTGTTCCAGGTGAACCTGTCGCGGCGCTGGAGCGCGCAGTTCGCTGCGCCGGTCAGCCCGCAGGCGCTGTACGCGCAGCTGCGCCGTGCCAACCCGGCACCGTTTGCCGGCCTGTTCAGCGCGCATGGCCGCCACGTGGTCAGCTCCTCGCCGGAGCGGCTGGTGTCGGTGCATGCCGGTCACGCGCAGACCCGGCCGATTGCTGGCACGCGTCCGCGCTTCGAGGGGGACGATGATGCCGCGCGCATCCAGGAACTCGTCGGCCACCCCAAGGAGCGCGCCGAGCACGTGATGCTGATCGACCTGGAACGCAACGACCTGGGCCGCATCTGCCTGCCCGGCACCGTGGTGGTCGATGAGCTGATGACCGTGGAGAGCTACGCCCATGTGCACCACATCGTCAGCAACGTCAGCGGCCATCTGCGCCCGGAGGTCACGCCCGGCGAGGTGATCGCCGCCACGTTCCCGGGCGGCACCATCACCGGCTGCCCCAAGGTGCGCTGCATGCAGATCATCAGCGAACTGGAGCAGGTGCCGCGCGGCGCCTATACCGGCGCCTTCGGCTGGCTGAACCGGGATGGCGACCTGGACCTGAACATCCTGATCCGCACCGCCGAAGTGGATGGCCACGAGGTGAGCTTCCGCACCGGCGCCGGCATCGTGGTTGATTCGGACCCGGACAAGGAACTGGACGAGACCCGCGCCAAGGCCCGCGGCCTGCTGCGCGCGCTCGGCCAGCAAGGGTAGTGCCGGCCGCTGGCCGGCAACGCCATTCCCCCACGGTGAGTGCCGACCGTTGGTCGGCACTGAGACGCCACCCCGGTCATGACCCCACACCAGCGGCACGGTATCCTGCACGACGGAATCGAGTTCAGAGGTAGTCCATGGCGGGAGCCAAGCGCGGGTGTCTGTTCGTGGTAACGCTGGTGGTGGTGCTGGCCGCTGTCGTGGCCGGCGCGGGCGCGTGGTTCTTCTACCAGCAGACCCGCTTCGCCGATGCCCCGATCACCCCCACCGCCGAAAGCGTGGTCATCGCCAGCGGCGATGGCATGAACAGCGTGCTGCGCAAGCTGCGCGATGCCGGCGTGGACGAGGGCCAGGACACCCAGTGGCAGTTGCTGGCGCGCCAGCTCGATGCCGCCGGCAAGCTGAAGGTGGGCGAGTACGCGCTCAGTGGCGACCTGACCCCGCGCGAGCTGCTGTTGCGCATGCGTGCCGGCAAGGTGCTGCAGCACCGTGTCACCATCATCGAAGGCTGGAACATCCGCCAGCTGCGTGCCGCGCTCAAGCGCGCCGAGCCGCTGCTGCACACCACCGACAATCTTGATGACGCCGCGCTGATGCAGCGCCTCGGCTTCGGTGGCCAGCATCCGGAAGGCCGCTTCCTGCCGGAGACCTACGTCTACCAGCGCGGCGACAGTGATCTGGACGTGCTCAAGCGCGCCCACGCCGCGATGGAAAAGGCGCTGGATGAAGCCTGGGAAAGCCGCGCGCCGGACCTGCCGATCAACACGCCCTACGAACTGCTGACGATGGCCTCGATCATCGAGAAGGAAACCGCATTGGCCAGCGAGCGCCCGCAGATTGCCGGCGTGTTCATGCGTCGCCTGAAGATCGGCATGCGCCTGCAGACCGACCCGACCGTGATCTACGGCATCGGTGCCGCGTATGACGGCAACATCCGCCGCCGCGACCTGACCACCGATACGCCCTACAACACCTATACCCGTGCGGGCCTGACCCCGACCCCGATCGCCATGCCCAGCCGCGATGCACTGATGGCCGCCGCGCAACCCGCAGCGGGCGACGCGCTGTATTTCGTCGCCGTGGGCGATGGCAGTGGCGCGCACGTGTTCTCGCCCAGCCTGGACCAGCACAACGCCGCAGTCGCCCGCTACCTGCAGCAGCTGCGCCAGCAACGTACCAAGGAGACCTCGGCGCAATGAGTCCCGCGCTGCTTCGCCACCCGCGTTTCGTCAGCCTGGAAGGCGGCGAGGGCGCAGGCAAGACCACCGCCATCAACGCCATCCGTGACTGCCTGCGCAGCCACGGCCACGAGGTGGTGCTGACCCGCGAGCCGGGCGGCACGCCCCTGGCCGAGCGCATCCGCGGCCTGGTGCTGAAGCCCGATGCCGAGATCGCCGCCGAACCGCTCAGCGCCGAAGCCGAGCTGCTGCTGGTGTTCGCCGCACGCGCGCAGCACGTGCGCCAGGTGATCCAGCCGGCGCTGCAGCGCGGCGCCTATGTGCTGAGCGATCGCTTCACCGATTCCAGCTATGCCTACCAGGGCGGTGGCCGCGGCCTCGATCCGCAGTGGATTGCCGATCTGGAACGACGCGCGGTGGGCCTGCTGCCGGGCCTGACCCTGCTGCTGGACGTGGACGTGGCGGTGGGCCGCGCACGCGCCAATGGCCGCGACCTGTGGCCGGACCGCATCGAGAGCGAGCAGGACGATTTCTTCCAGCGCGTGCGCGAAGTGTTCCGCAGCCGCGCACAGCAGGATCCGCAGCGCTTCGCGCTAGTCGACGCTGGCCAGGTGCAGGAACGCGTGGCGGCCGACGTGGTCGCGCGTGTCGAGCGCTGGCTGCGGGACGGGGAGGGCGTATGAGCACGTTTTCGCCGTGGCAGCAGCGCGCGTTCGATCAGACGGTTGCTGCGCTCGATGCAGACCGGCTCGGTCATGGCCTGCTGATCTGCGGCCCGGCCGGGTTGGGTAAGCGCGAGGTGGCACTGGCGCTGGCCGACCACGTGCTGGCGCGCGGTGATGCCGCGCATGCCACGCGCACGCGCCAGCTGATCGCCGCGGGTACCCACCCGGACCTGCAGCTGGTCAGCTTCATCCCGAACAAGAGCGGCGACAAGCTGCGCACCGAGATCGTCATCGAGCAGGTGCGTGAGATCATCGACACGCTGGCGCTGACCCCGCAGTACGGCGTGGCACAGGTGGTGATCGTCGACCCGGCCGATGCGATCAACCGCTCGGCCGCCAATGCACTGCTGAAGACCCTGGAAGAGCCGCAGCCCGGCCGTTACCTGTGGCTGATCAGCAGCGACCCGGCGCGGCTGCCGCAGACCATCCGCAGCCGTTGCCAGCGCCTGGAATTCAAGCTGCCGCCGCAGCATGAAGCACTGGCCTGGCTGCAGCAGCAGGGACACAGCGAGGCGTCGGCGCGCGAAGCGCTGGAGGCTGCACGCGGCCATCCCGGCCAGGCCGACAACTGGCTGCGCGAAGATGGCCTGAGCCTGCGCCGCGAGGTTGGCCGCGAGCTGGAACAGCTGGCCGCCGGCAAGACCGGTGCGGTGGAGCTGGCGCAGAAGTGGTGCGGCGACGACAACGCAGCGCTGCGCCTGCGCTTTGCCGCCGACCTGGCGCTGGCCCAGGCCAGCACCGATGCCTTGACCACGCCGGAGCGATTGCACAAGCTTGCAGCCTGGTTCGATGCGGCCAACCGCACCCGCGACCTGCTGCGCACCACGGTGCGCGCAGACCTTGCGGTGGTCGAGTTGCTGCTGGCCTGGAACAAGGTGAACGAGCGGCCTGCCGCAAGGGGAAATCGATGAGTGCCAGCAACGCCCGCCAGGGCATCCTGTCCCTGGCCGTGAAGGACAAAGCCGCGCTGTACAGCGCGTACATGCCGTTCGTGAAGAATGGCGGCATCTTCGTGCCCACGCCCAAGCGCTACTTCCTGGGCGACGAGGTGTTCCTGTTGCTGACCCTGCCCGATTCCAGCGAGCGCCTGCCGGTGGCCGGCAAGGTGATCTGGGTGACCCCGGCCGGCGCGCAGGGCAACCGCACCGCCGGTATCGGCGTGCAGCTGGCCGACGGTGCCGAAGGCGAGGGCGTGCGCCACAAGATCGAGACCCTGCTGGCTGGACTTACCGGCTCGGACAAGCCGACCCACACGATGTGAGGTAGCACCGGGGCCTTTCTGTAGAGCCGAGCCATGCTTGGCTGCGGACCCCGGAAACACCCGTGAACACGAATGTGAAAAACTGTTGACGGCCTCTGAAAAGCCCCTATAATGAGCGGCTCAGCAACACACCGGGCGGTTAGCTCAGCGGTAGAGCATTGCCTTCACACGGCAAGGGTCACAGGTTCGATCCCTGTACCGCCCACCATGTTGCAGAACGAAAGAAGCCTCCAGCAATGGGGGCTTTTTTGTTGCCTGCGATTCTGCTGGGCCGACGGGCAGCGGACCCTGTCTCAGCCGTGTTCGTCCAACAGCGCGCGCGCGATCAGTGCCGTTGCATCCAGCAGGTCGTGGCCGCTGCCGGCCTGCACCACCACTGCAAGCAGACCACGGCCCACCTCGGCATTGCCGCTGGTCAGTTCCATCTCGCCTTCAAAGCACAGATCGGCCAACCATTCGTGGACCTGTTGCAGCCCGCGCTTGCGGGCGCGGCGGAACTCCGCGAGCAGCTTCGCCTGGCCGGCCTCACGCTCGCCATCGGCAAGCAGGCCGATGGCTCCGCCGTGCGCTGCGCGCCAGAGGGCTGGCAGCGGGCGACCGTTCGCGTCAACCACGTCTGCCGCGAACTCCGCGCAGTACATTTCGTAGCGCTTACCCGCTGTGCTGCGAGGCACGATGCCGGTTTGGGCGAGCAAGCGTTCGGCTTCATCCAGTTTGCTGAACTTCAAGCGCAGCAGTGCAGGGCGGCTCAGTTGTTGTGCCAGCGCCTGCTGGTTGGCGGCGAACCATACGTTCCAGCCTACGCTTGCGCGGCCCTCCAGAGCGGCCTTGAAATACTCCAGGTGTTCGGCGTCCATTGCAGTCCCCAGCGTTTCCTGCGCGATTTTAGCGGGAGCGCATCCGGGCCGGTCAGGCGTCGCCGCCGGAGAGGCAGTGATGCGCCTCGCGCACCAGTTGCCGTGCCGCCACGATCAGTCCGTCGGTATGGAAGGCGCCCAGCTGTTCCTCCGGGCCGGCCTCGGCACGCGCCCGGTCGGCGGCCTGCAGCAGATCGAGCACTGCGCTGAGCCCGGACATCGAGCGGCGCAGCGAAGCGTGATTGCTGGCGCCGAGGGTGAGGCCGCCACACGGTTGCCCGTCATCGGCGTCGGCGTTGCTGATCGCATTGAGGCAGGCGAAGAACGTGGGCGACTGCACGGGCAGGTTCTGTTCCTGCAAGGCGCACTCGATCTCGTGCGCGAGCTCTTCAGGCACGTCGGCGGCGATGTTGCCGATCAGGGCGTGCAGGCGGGGACGGTCGGCGGTGCGATTGGTCATGGCGAAACCCTCACTGGCGTGGGGCCACCTTCCGGAGTGAAGGTGGCGGACGGTGCGGGTTGGCGTACCAAGGCAAACGAACTCCCATCGAGAAGAAGGCCTGGCGGATCTGTCGATCCCCACGCACCGGCCGCCATTGAAGGCAATCGGTGCATTCTCTCTGCTGCGGCGTAAATCGCAGCGATGGGTGTTCATTCGTTTATTCGAGACGCCAATCCCGGCCCAGGCAATCTGCCTCGGCGCGGTGATCATGGGATCGCGCAATCACGGTGGTCTGTAAGGAAAGTTCTCAACTCCACGCAGGCACACCAAGCGTTTCCGGTTCTGTGCCCTCCAGCATCCGCCGACTGTGTCGCCCATCACTGATGGCGCATATCGCCGCCCACGCCGACCGTGCACATGACGACTCCAGAGCGGCGCCGCCATGGCAATTCCGTCACCCGGCGCGCGCAGGCGGGAATGTGTCACGCATGGAGCCAGAGGGTTCCATCCCTGCGCTGTCCCACCGCCCCGGGCAGGCGTAGTCTCAGCCTGTCGCCGTATCCATCCACGCTGGAGTGCCACCATGCCGCTCGCCCGCATCGATCTTCGCAAAGGTAAATCCGCCGACTACCTGCAACGTGTCGGCGAAGCCATCTACCAGGCCATGCGCGCGGTGGGCGTGCCGGAGAACGACCGCTTCCAGATCTTCCAGCAGCACGACGCCGGCACGCTGATCTACGACCCCGGCTACCTGGGCGTGGACCGCACCGACGACTTCATCTGCATCCAGATCACCTGGAACGAAGGGCGCACGCTGGAGCAGAAGAAGGCGCTGTATGCCGGCATCGCTGATGGCCTGCACGCGGCGGTGGGCATCCGCCGCGAGGATGTGTTCATCAACCTGGTGGAAGTGAAAAAGGAGAACTGGTCGTTCGGGAACGGGGTTGCGCAGTACGTGAGTTGATGCGCGAAAAGCATCCACGCATGGCATGGATCTACCGAGCCTGGTCGAGGCCGCCGATGTAGACCCACGCCAGCGTGGATCTACACCTCGCTGCCGACCTGCTCGCCTTCGGTGGCCGCGGCACTGCGGGCCGCCTTCACTGCGTCGGCGCTGTTGGGTTGTTCGCACTCGATGCTGGTCACGTAGCCGTCGTGGCTGATGTTGTGCTCGGCGCGCTTGACCAGCCACTGCCCATCCACGCCATCGCGGAAGCCCTGCATCACCACCGTGGCTTCGGCCATCAGCGTCTCGCGGCCGGGCAGGGTGTAGCTCAGCGTACGCGTCTGCCGGGCCTGTTCCTGGTGCTTGGCGCGCGCTGCGGCTTCAGCGGTTTTGCGGTCGGCGTAGGCCATGCGCAGGCGCACGATCGGTTCACCGCTGCCCAGCTTTACTTCCTGGCGCTTGGCACCGCGTACATCGCGATAGTAGGCAATGGTGGTGCCGGTCTTCTCGCGTGAGACGATGCTCACTTTGTAGCCACTGCCATCGGCCGGGGTCAGGGTAACGTCGGGAATGCGCTCACCGCTGGCACTGGTGGATTCACCGCGCTTGACGAACATCAGGCGGCCGCCGCCCGGCTTGGCAATGGCATCGTGCTGCTTGGCCAGGCGCAGCAGCAGGTTCATGTCCGACTCCTGCGACTGCACTGTCAGCGGCAGTGCGATCGACGCCAGCGATCCGCTCACGGCCGCGCTGAGTCCGTGCTCGCCGGCCATGCGCTGGACCATGCCGCCGATCGTCGTGCCCTTCTTCCAGGTGCGCGTCTTCTGCGTCTGCAGATCGTTCTTGCCGCCCTTGCTGGCCTCGAACGGTGCGGCGCGCGCGCGCAGGGTCATGCTGCCCGGGTAGCCGGAAATCTCCACCTCATCGCAGATGTACAGGCCCATGCGCCGCACTTCGCCGTCATAGCCGATGAAGGCTTCCAGCTCCGCGCCTGCCGGCGGCAGCTGGATCGGATCGGACGGATCATGGTCGGCCAGCTGCAGCTCCAGCATGTCCGAGTTGTTGTCGGTCTCGTCGGTGATGCGCAGTGATTTGAAGCGCGACATGATCTTGTCGGTGATGTCCTGGCTGTTGGCCACCACGCGGAATGCCGGTGTGATGTTCAGTCCCACAGCGCGATCCCCTTGCGTTCGCCGGCGGGGCGCTGCACGTCCGGCAGAGTGATCGCGATGCCCGCAGGCAGTACTGCGCCGCGCGCGGCCAGGCCTGGGTTGGCGTCGAGTATCGCGCGCAGAATGGCCGGTGATTGTTCGCCATAGTGCGCATGCGCGATGCGGTCAACGACGTCGCCGTCGCGGGTGTTATACGTTCGTGCCATCGCTGTGCTTCCGCAGGGAGAGGGTGAATTCGTGCCGCTGGATTCCCGCATCGACGGTGAAGCCGGAGGCAGTGGCGTCGATCTTGTCGATGACCCACAGCCCCAGGTTTCCGCCCTTGCCGGTCAGCAGCCGCTGTGGCTTGCCCTGTGCCGCCAGCTTGCGCAGCTGCGAGAGCTCATTGCCGGCACCCCGGAACGCATAGTGGATGACGCCCGGCAAGGTCATGCTGGCCTTGCCGGGGCCGGTGTACTGCAGGGCGGCCATCTGCCCGATGCGTTCCTGCGCAGCCCAGCCATACTCGTTGCTCTGCTGGATCTCCTGGAACACGGCGGTGTTGAGGCTGAACTTGAAGCCGCCCAGCATCAGCAGTACCGGGGCGTTGCCGGAGTCGTTGCTCTGGAAACTGGACAACAGCTTGTCGATGGATGCGGTTACGAACTCGCGCTTCATGCTTAGTTCCTGTCTGCCAAGCCACCACGGGCAGCAACCGCGTTGCGACGCTGCAGTTCGTCGGCAGTGCGACGCGCCACCGATTCGCTGGATTCACCCGGTTGCTGGTGGATGGTGATGTTGTTGGTCTGTTGCTGCTGCACGGTGGTGACGCCGCGCGTAGTGGGCGATGGCATGTCGGGTGCGGTGCGACCGCGAGCGGCCTCGCTGATGCCGCCCCAACGCTTGCGCGCCCCCGGCGCGTCCAACGTGGCGACGTCGCCGACCAGGCCCACGGCGTCATCCAGGCCACCTCGGCCGCCGGCCCGCATGTTGGTGTACCCCACCATGCCGTTGCCGATCGCTTCCGCACCACCGGCAAGCACCTCCTTGCCGAAGTCCAGGCCTTTGCCGACCAGCGCACTGACCTTGCCAATGCCCCCTTCGACGAACCCCATCAGCTTCTCGACGTAGGGCATGAGGAAATCCAGCTTCGGGATGAGCCAGTCGAACAGGGATTCGGCACCGGACTTGATCGCCGTCCACATCTTGCTCATTCCGATTCCGATCCCACTGGCGACGGTCGTGTACACGTTGCCCATCCAGGCGACGTACTGCACCAGGCCGCTGATGAGCTGGATGTTCATTCTCAGGCCTTCCATCAGAACGGTACCGAGGAAGCTGCCGATCTGGGCAACGCGCGACAGTTCGTTGCCGGTGTACTGTGCAGGTGCAAGCATCTTCGACAGCCAGTCCCAGGCCTGGCCGATCAACCCGCTCATGACTTCCCAGGCGGGGCGCAGCGGTTCAACCGCACGCATCAGTTCACCCATCGCTGCGGTGCCTGCACCGCTCAGGCCCTCCCAGACGCCGCCCAGGAATGCCTTGATCGGCTCCCAGTACTTGCGCACCAGGATGGCGCCTGCGGTGATTGCCGCGATGGCGATCGTGATCGGACCACCACCGATGGCGGCCACGGCAGTAGCAACCACACGGAAGCCCGATGCCAGGCGCATGGCCATCGGCCCGAAGCGCCCCATCTGTGCCAGCAGGCTGCCACCCCGGAACAGCTGGAAGGCCTTCTGCACGCCCAGGATCGGGCCCTGCAGGAAGGTCCAGGCGTAGCGAGCGCCGAGCACCGCCGTGCGCATGCCCAGCATGCCGACCACGATCTGCGTGGTGTTGGCGATCAGCTTCGGGTTTTCCTGCACGAACGAGGTAACCCCGTTCAACAGCTCGGTCAGCTTGACCGCGGCCTCGCCCACCGCGGGCAGCAGTGCCGCACCGAAGGCCTTGGACAGGTTGTCCACGGCGATCTTGGCACCTTCGATCTTCTGCGGATCGGTCTGCATCGCATCGGCATAGGCCGCATCGGTGGTACCCGCCGATCCATTCAAGGCCTTGTCGCGGACACGGATGTAGGTATCCCAGTTCTCGATCATCGGCTGGACGAAGTTCTTCGCCTGTGCATCGCTGAACAGGGTGCCGATCTTCTTCTGGTCGCCCGCGGTCGCCTGGATGATTCCCTGCATCGCAGCGTCGAAGGGATTGCCGCCGCTGGTCTGTGCATCGCCGATGATCTTGCGCAGATCCAGGTTCAGGCTCTTCTTGGCCTTCTCCTGAATGTCCGGCGAGAGCACCTCGGACATGAAGCTCTTCATGTTGCTGGCGGCCTTGTCGGCGCCGCCGGCCGAGTCCAGCGTGGCCTGCAGGGCCGCGCCGAGGGTGGCGGTCGCCGAGGTGCCCTGCAGCTTCATCGCTTCGAACGACGAACCCAGGGTAGGCAGCACTGCGGCCATGTCCTTCAGGCCCAGGCCGCCCTGCCGGCTGTTGACCACCAGCACATCCAGCGCGTTCTGCATGCGCGAGGGATCGATATCGAACGACTGCTGCAGGGCGGCCGCAGCCTGGGCCACATCATCGATGCTGGCACCGGTGACGGTGGTGGTCCGCCCGACAGCACCGAGGCTGGCCTGGGCCGACTGCGCATCCATGCCGGCGTCGATCATCAGCCTGATCGAGCGCTGCAGCGCGTCGGCGCCCTGGTTGGTTGCACGCGACTGTTCCAGGATGGCCTGCCCCAGTGCGCTGACCTGGGCGCGGCTGAGGTTGGCTGCCACGCCGATCTGCTGGTTCTGGCGGGCGAAGCCGGAGGCGTTCTCGACCGGCTTGGCCAGCGCGGTAACGGCCGTGCCAAGCGTGCCGCGTGCCTCGCCAAATGCCGAGCCGAGCTTCCCGCGCTTCTCCAGGTTGGCGTCGCGCTTTGCTTCGATGCTCTCCAGCGCCACCTGCGAGGCACGCAGAGCATCGACCTGGGTACGCATGCGGGCGTACTCCTTGCTGGTCGTACTCATGCGCGCGAGCCTGCGATCCAGCAGGGTCACCTCGGTGCCGAGGCGCTTGATACCGTCGTTGGCAAAGGAGAAGGCGTCCTTCAGTGACTTGGACACCTCGCCGCCGATCGTGATCGTTGTCGTTTGAACGTTACTGGCCATGTACCGGCAATCCCTGAATCCACCAGATGAACTTCGACACCCGCAGTGTCATGATCTCGCGCAGGCCCCAGCCGGTATGACCGGCCAGGGCGAGCACTCCCTGCCTGATCTGAGGCAGGGTCAGGTGGTAAAAAGCGCGACGCCTGCCTGCAGTCGTGCGTAGTCGCGCAGCGGCATCTTGCGCACGTCTTCCGGCGAGACCTCGCACAGGTTGGCGATCATCCGCACCTCGCGCTGTGCGTCGCTGCCCTTGTCATCCTGGTAGCGCTCCATGTCTTCCACGGTCGGTTCGCGCATGCGCAGCACGGCGGTTTCCATGCCGTTGACCTGGCGCGGGCGGGTGAGGGTGATCTCGGCGAAGCCATCGCGCTCGATGACGGTGTCGATGGGGGTCTTGGTCTTGCTGGACATGGATGCGTTCCTGGAATGCGATGCGGTGCGATGGATGCGGGGGCGCGAGGCGCCCCCGGGTTCTTCAGTGCGGCGAGGGTTCAGATGCCCAGTGCGCCGCGGATGCCGGCCAGCACGTCCACGCCACCCTGGCGGGCGATCATGTTGACCACGTCGATCTCCTGCACGACCTGGGCACCATGGGTCAGCTTGTAGTAGCTCAGCGCCAGGTTGACCTTGATCGTGCCCTTCTCGCCGACCTTGGTTTCGCCACGGTCCAGCAGCTTCACCTTGCCGCGCATGTTGTGCACGACCTGCGTCACTTCGCCGTCATCGCCTTCCAGCGCTTCGCGGGCGGTGAAGCCGTATTCCTTGCTTTCGATGACGTGGAACTTGCTCATGATCTCCGCGTCGTCGGAGGCGAACTCGACATCGGCGGTCAGCTTGTCATGGCCGAGCACGATCTCGGTCGGGGCCAGCATGCCGCCGGCCTGGAAGTCTTCGGTCTTCAGCGACAGCTTGGGGGCGGTGAAGGACATCACGCTGCCGGCATAGCCCTTGCCGTCGACGTAGAAGTTGAAGTTTTTGCGGATCTTGCGCGCCATGCTTAGAAGATCTCCGAGACGTAGTTGTTGTTCATGTGCATGCGGAAGGTCAGCTGCTCACCCGGGTAGGTCGGGGTGAAGTCGAAGTCCCAGTAGAAGCGGCCCTGGGCCACGCTGTCTGCTGCGTTCAGGTCGGGGTCGATCCAGCAGTTGCCGCCGAGGATCGCGCCCTGGGTCTTCAGGCCGCGCAGGAAGGCATTGACACCCTCACGCACGTCGTCGACGTAGGTCTTGCTGATGCCGCGGTCGACGGCCCACAGGTGGGCGGCCTCGAGGCTGTCGGCAATGATGTCGGCAGTGCGCACCACACACAGGAACTGCCACTTCTGGTCGCTGCTGGCGGTACGGTTGCCCCACAGGCGGAAGCCACCTTCGCGGATGATGGTCGCCACGTTCGACTGGTTCAGCAGGTTGGCACGGCTGGTCGCGTCGGACAGGCCGAAGTCGATCGCACGTGCGGTACCGACCACGCCGTTGAGCTCGAGGTTGGACGGCGATGCCCACCAGCCGCGTTCGTTGTCGCTGCGGGCAATGGCACCGGCCACGGCACCGGAGGCGTAGCGGGTGACGATGGCATCACCGGACTGCACCAGCAGCGCCGGGTCGACCACGTAGACGCGCTTGGAACCGGTCAGAGCGGTGGTGCTCTTGGCGGCGTCGTCGTTGCTGTTCGGGCCATCCTTGATGATCACCGCGCGCAGCTTGTCGGCAATGCCGAGCAGTTCGGCCACGACCGGGTTGGCCAGCAGTTCGGTATCGCGCTTTTCGTGGGTGTGGGTGAAGCCCGGTACCGCCAGGATGCGGGGCTTGATGCCCACCACCGACTTTGCCGCCAGCAGTGCATGCACGCCGGTGTAGGCACCGGTCTGCGCGTTCACGCCGCCCAGCACATTGGCCAGGGTGTCGTTCTCGGTGGCGCCCTTCTCGACGCGGATGACGACCACAACCGCGTTGGACTGGTCGAAGATGGCGTCGAGCTGGCCCGGGAGGGTGCCCTCATCGACTTCGGTTGCGGCGTTGGCGAGCAGCTTGGCTGCCTGCGAACGCGAGGTCACCAGGACCGGAGTGTTGTAGGGGAAGGCGATCTTGTCGGCGCGGGGCGCGGTGCCCACGATGCCGATGACGCTGGTCGAGGCAACAGCGATCGAGCGGGAACCACCATCGATGTTGACGACCTGCACGCCATGCAGAAATTCGGCCATGCGTTGTTTTTTCCTTGGTTGGGTGGGTGCTGCGGTCGCGATCTGCGCCGCATGGGTACATGTTCGTATCTGGCCGCGGCTGGATTAATTGCAGCGGTGGCCCGAAATCACGGTTGCGGTTGCGGTTGCGGTTGCGGTTGCGCGGCCGGGTCGGGTTCGGGAGCAGTGAACATCACCCAGGCAGCACGGGCTTCATCGAAGGTGACCGGGTAGCTGCGATCTGCAGGCGGTGCCAGATCGGTGACCGATGGCGGCAGCACGACCCCACGGGAAACGGGAGTCGCGAAGCTGGCATCGTGCTTGTTCCACAGCGGTCGCGAGCTGTAGTCCGGCAGCAGCGTCCATTCGCGGCGGCTGGCATTCCACGCGTTGTATTGCGCGGTGGTGCCATCCAGCTTGAATGGTTCGGACAGGGTCACGTCCTTGGGCAACGGCTCGCCCAGCGCGAGGCGATTGGGTACCGCCATCGCGGTGCGTGTGTCCCACAGCATGCAGTTGCGGAAATCGGCCACCAGTTCCCAGCGTGAGCCATCCTCGGCCAGGCGCAGTGCCTGGTATTCGCCGGCAGGTTGGCGAGGCGCGACGTCCACGGTGAAGTCGGGCAGGTTCCAGGCACCGTCCGGCGAAGGCTGCAGGCGGACCTTGCCCATGTAGGCGCGGGTATCGGGATCGTAGGAGTGCGCGAAGCGCGGTTCGGTAGGCAAGTTCATGTCCTCAGTACGCGATGCAATAGATCATCCGCAGGCCAGCCGGCAGGTTGCGGTCGCCACCAGCGTTCTCCACCACGACGGTGTGGGTGTGCGCACCGGCATCGGCGGCCGACGCGGCGTGGCCGTGGTCACCCACCTGGGCGATGGAAATGGTGTGCGAGTGGCCGCCGGCGCCGTTCATGCCGATGTTGTGGCCGTGGCCGCCGGCGCCGTCGGTGGTGAAGCTGTGGGCGTGGCCGCCGGCAGGTGCTGTGGCGCCGTCCGGATACAGCGCGTCGTTGTCGCGTTCGCGATAGACGCCGTAGCCGTTGAGGGCAGGATTGGAGGGAACGACGCCTCCATGCTGGTGGTCGCCAGCCCACGAGGTGCCACCGGTATGCGCGTGGTGGCCCTGCGAGTCGGTCCACGCACCATGCGCGTGGTCGCCGACGGCACTGGCGCTGGCACCGTGGGAGTGCGCGCCGCCTGCGCCTACGGAGATGGCATGGCTGTGGCTGCCTGCTGTTGCCGTGCTTGCGCTGTGGGCATGGCGGATCACCTCACCCTGGGTGAAGCTGCCGACCGCTTCCGGGTTCAGTGTGTGCGTGACCACCGTGCCTTCCTGCATTGCCGGCAGATTGAAGGTGGTTGCGCCGTCACCGGCGCCGTAGCGGGTACCGATGGCGGCGAACAGGGCCGGGTAGCTGGCACGCGGAACAGCGGCGCCATTGCACAGCAGCATGCCGTTGGGCGCGGTGGCACCGGCGAACAGAATCACCTGTCCGGGCACGTGCACGCTGGATGGCACGCCGGTCATGTTGCGCCAGTCCAGGTAGTGGGTGCCGTGGCGGCCATCGAGCAGGTCGGCATCCAGGCCCTTGTCGGCGCCCTCGTCCTTCAACGCGGCCGATTTCAGCCCCAGGGCGGAACGGAACGCGGCATCGGTGGCGATCGACAACAGCGTGCGGACGAACTGGGTTGGGGCGCTGGCGCCAAAGCGCTTGTCGATGAAGGCACGCAGCCCGCGCGGTGTCACCGCACGCTGGGCATCTGCACCCTCTTCGGTCTCGGTCGTCGTGGCCAGTTCGACCACGCCCTGCACCTCGGTGGTGGAGGGCGGATAGATGAATTCGGCATTGCCGAACTCGATCAGCGCGGTATCGACTTCACTGAAGCGGGTATCGGTGGAGAGCAGCAGCATCGAGGCTGCGGTCTTCTCCATGATCGGATCGGTCTGGCCGAAGGTTGCAAACAGCGTACCGTCGCCCAGGTACAGGCCGAAGCCGCGCAGGCTGTAGGCGGTAGCGCTGTCGTCACGGATCGTGACGTGCAGCGTGTCGTCGCCCACGGCCTTGCCGCCGAACGTCGAGACCCGCTTGATCTCGCCGGGCAGGGCGGTCAGCCCTGCCGTCGGCGTGAATGCCGTGGACGTCAGGCCGATCTCGGTGATCAGCACGGCACTGGTGCCGGTGTTGGGTGGATTGACCAGCCTGGCGAAGCCGGCGTCGGTGATTTTCAAGCGCATGCGGGGTTTACTCTCCGATCAGTTGGATGCGGCGGAAGGTGGTGCCATGGGCGCCGGCAAGTGCACCGATACCGGCGCTGGCCTGCATGCCCTGGGTGAACGTGAAGTGCGAGCGCACCGGCTTGGTGCGGCTGATCTCGCCGATCACGTCGTCGACGAACTTGGCGGTGGCGGTCTCGCCGCCCTGGTTGGCGATGGTCATCACCGCTTCGAAGGTGTGCGGTGCACCTCGCGGCTGCATTTCCCACCATTCGCGGATCAGGATCGAACCGCCGAACGCAGCCACCACATCGCGGACGCTGCCCCAGGTGCCTTTGCGGCGCTGGATCGCGATCGCGGCGCGCACGCGGGCACGCTTTACCGTTTCCGGCCAGTAGGCCTTCCATTCGTCGACGGACAAGGCCCAGGCCAGCCAGGGCAGCAACGCGGCCGGGCAGCGGTCCGCATCCCACAGCGCGGTGATGTCCACCGGCAGCGGGCGGGTCACCGCAGCACGGGCCAGCGCCCGTTCCGCGCGGGTGGCGTTGGGCGGCAGCAGGGTGGTTGCCGTCGGCACCCTGATCAGCGTGTCGGCGTCGATGATCGAACCGGGAGCGGGAGGGCGGCTGAGCGTGATCACATTGTTGAGCACGCTGTAATCGATCACGCCCACTGGCTCGGGCATGGTGCGGATGTAGCTGGTCGCCTCGCGGCCTTCCTCCACCTGCACGCCCCAAAGGTGGATGCGGCTGTCCGGCTTCAGGCCGGCGTTCCCGCCCGCCCGCCGATCCAGCACGATGCTCACGCCCCGGGGGGCGTCATCCGCGGTTGCGGCATAGGTGTAGCTGTAGCGCTTCCACTCGGTGCCCACCTGCAGACGGGTCCTGCCTGCGCCGGTGGCGCGCATGCCGAAGTCGATCGCACAGGGTTCGGTTGCACGCAGCCAGATGCTGATGGTGCGCACGGCACCATTGGGAAACGCGCTTCCATCCTCGTCCACCACGCCGGCGAAGTTCTGCTCCGGGCCCCCGATCGCATCGGAGACCGGGAAGGACCAGGCACTGGAGCTGCCATCCGGAGCGGGATGACTGGACGACAGGTTGGCCGGCTTCACGTAGAAGCCTTTCCATCGTGGATGGTCGAAGGATGCCGAGAAACGCTGCAGGTTGCGCCGCATCGTATCCGACAGCTTCAAACGCCCCTGCCAATCGGTGCGGTACACCGCCTGCAGGGTGGCCAGTGCGCCACCTGGATGGCGGAACTGCAGGTTGTGCCCATCGATCGCGCCACGCAGGCGTGCATTGATCAGGCGTGCGGTGGAATCATTCATCGTTGCCGCCATGGGTCAGGGTCACCGCGGTGCAGTAGGTGGCCTGGGTCCGGTCCACCACCACGTCAGCCGCCGGGCTGGAAATCTCCACGCGCTGCACGCCCTCGGCATGCAATGCGGCGAACAGGCCGGAGCGGGTGACATCGCGGCCGAGCCGATGCGACTCGGCGATGTAGCGATCCAGGCGCGAGCGTGCTTCGGCCAGCACCACCTGCGAATCCGGGCCGGCGTAGGTGTAGAGCGTGGCGGTGACCGCGTAGTTGATGATTGCCGCCGTGCGTACCAGCACGTGGTCCGTCAGCGGACGCACGTCGGCCGCACTCAGCTTCGCTTCCACTGCGTCGAGCAGCGCCTGGGTGGCCGTGCCATCGGCTTCACGCGACAGCACCGAGACCACCACTTCACCCGGCGACGGACTGGTCGCGCTGGCGTCGAGCACCCGCGGATCGGCACTCAGCGCGTGGAAGATGTAGGCGCCTTCCGGCCCGGCCACGCTGAAGCCTTCCGGACCCAGCTGGATGCGCCGACGGAAATCTTCATCGCTCTCGTAGCGTGGCGGAATGCCTTCCTGCGGCTTGCCCGGGTCCAGCATCTGGCGGCCGATGCCGAAGATCGCGGCCAGCTGGTCCAGGTCGCTGCCGACCGCGTAGGCCAGCATCACGCCACGCGCCGCATCGTTGACGCGCTGTCGGTCGAGCAGGCGCAGGTAGGTGCAGACCTCCAGGATCTTGAAGGCCGGGTCCGACGGCAGCAGCGCGTCGAAGGTGGGGTCGAGCGCCTGCAGTGCGGTCAACGATTCATCGAACAGCGTCTCGAAATCGAGCACTTCGATGACCGCCGGTGCAGGCAGCTGGGAGAGATTGACACTGGTGAACGAGCCGGATGCCACGGTTAGCGAACCTCGATTCCTTCGATGGTGATGGCCTCGCCGTCCGGCAGGTGGATTCCGGTCACTGCCAGGATCATCACACCGGGGGCGGGGAGGGAGACGTCGACGTTCTCGACGTGAAGCCGCGGTTCCCATCGCGCGAGTGCGTCGACGGTGGCCGCGATCAGGTCCATGCGCAGCGAGCGGTTGGTCGGCGCATCGATCAGTTCGAACACGCGCGAACCGTATTCACGGCGCAGTACCCGGGAGCCAAGGGGCGTGGTGAGAACGTCACGCACGGACTGGTGCAGATGGGCGAGCCCATCCAGTGATTTGCCGGTGTTGGCGTCGATTCCTCGCATGGCCTCTATCGTCGTGGAGTGCGGGTTTTCAGGGCATTGCACGCGTGGCCGCTCAGGGCTGCGCGGGCGTGGTAGGTGCGGTCGGACCCTGTGCGGTGTGCTTGTGTGCCTTCAGGCCGATGGCGCCAGCCTTGACCTCGCCGGATGTGCTGATGTCCTTGCCGGCACTGATCGCACCGGTGACGTCCAGGTCGCCAGTCGCCTTGACCGATGGCGTATCGAGCACGATCGACTCACTGGCGATCACCTGTGCACTTGCACAGGTGACGATGACCTTGCCGCTGCCGACATCGACGTTGAGCGTTGCGGTTTCCTGGTCGTACTCGACAACGCTGCCGTCGGCGAACTCGGTGCGGTGCCGCAGCCGAGAGTCGGCGGGCGCCGGGAACCGGTCCTGGTACAGGCTGCCGAGAACGAGTGCCTGGCCCGGGTCGCCATAGGGGCACGCCAGCAGCACCTGCTCGCCGGGTTCGGGTGCACACCAGCTGCGCACGCCCGGGCCAGCACGGCGCTCCAGCCAGGGAATCCAGTCGGTCAGCATGCCGTCTGCATCCACCCGCACGCGGCCGCCCGCTTCGTCCAGCTCGCGCACGACGCCGATCATCAGCAGGTTGCCGATCAGGCGCGCGTGTTCGGCGCTCATGGTGCTGCTCCTTCAATGGGCTGGTAGCGTGCTTCGTGATCACGACCGATCTCCGGTACGAAGCTGTAGAAGGCCTGGGGAACTGCGCCTCCGGTCTCCTCCCAGGCGTTGCTGCCCAAAGCGACCGGCAGTGACCACTCCACCAGCCAGGTGCGAAGGCCTGGCTGCGCCGCCGCCGTGTCTTCGGGCAGTGCGGCGATCACATCGATCGCGCCGCTGGCCGCACCGGGGAACCGGCCGAGCTGGTGCAGCCAGCTGGCGAGCGCGACGGCGGCCTTGCGCAGCTGCAGTGCCGCGTCGGCAGTGGCGGCAGCGACGACGACGCGTGCCTCGAAGCGCAGCAGTGCCTGCATCTGCCCGCTGCCATCGTCCTTGTCCTTGCTGCGATCACAGCGGGTCATCGCCAACAGGCAGGCGGGTGTGGCCAGGCCTTCAGCACCGGGTTCGCGATAGAACTCGACGGTTGCGAAGTCCGGGAAGCGGGCGCGGATCGCGGCTTCGATGGCGGGGTGCAGTGCGTCGAGAATGGAAGAGGAGGAGTTGGTCGCCATGTCAGCTCGTGCGTTGAATGGGAGGACGCGCCTGGTTGGGGACGCGCGCTGTCTGCATCCAGTGTTGCCATCACCCGCCGCATGGGACATTGCAGGCGTGGCCGCGGGGATCAGCGCTGTCGCCGCGCGCTGGCCGTGCCGGTGGCTGCGCACTCCGCAGGCGCCATTGGCGCTGTACCGTTGAGGGTGATCCCCTGCTGGCTGCCGAGGCTGCACAGCAGGGCACGCAGCTGGTCGGCCAGTGCGTGGTACTGCCGCGCGACGGCAACGTGATTGCGTAGCAGCGCATCGTCGTTGGCCGCCTGCAGGTCCGGCAGCTCGTCCGGCGCACGCAGCTGCGCCGGGGCGATGCTGAGATCAACGCGACAGGGCGCGGCCGGCGTTGGCTTCGCGCCAGATGCGCACGAACTCAGCATCAGCATCGCCGCGGTCACGGCCAGGAGTCTTGGCATGGGTCTCGATGTCCTGTTGCAGGGTTTGGAATTGCCGGGCGCGTTCGGCCTGCGTGGCCAGGCGCTGCGATTCGGCCTGCGCACCTGCGCGGGCGTTGCCGAGGTCCCGCTGATGTGCGGCCTGCGCCGCATCAGCGCGCGATGCCTGCTGTGCGGTCTGGACGGTGGCGATGGCAAGGTCCGCGCTGCGGTCGCGCAGCGTCCACCCCAGCCAGGCACAGCCTGCGTGGGTACCGGCGAGGACCAGCAGGCCCATGCGCAAACGCAGGGCGACGGGCGTCACTGCAGGCCTCCGCCGGCGGCGCGGTAGGCCACGCGCAGTGTTTCCAGTGCATGCTCCTTCTGCCCGTAGCCGGCGCCCGGCAGTGATGCCCAGATACGTCGTGCGTCGTTGACGCCGGCATCGAAGCGACCGAGGCGGATCAACTCGTAGGCACCGCATTGCTTGAGCAGCGCCACGGCCGCGCGGTCCTGCGAAACCGGGCCGAAGTCGGGCAGGCCCAGCCGCGCGCGCAGGTCATCCCAGGTACTGCGCAGGAACTGGTAGCGACCGGCGGCACTGGACTTGATGCCATAGCGTGGCAGCGACACCAGCATGCGGGGATGGTCGCGGTAGTCGTTGAACAACTGGCCACCCACGATCACGTCGTAGCCGCGGTCACGCGAGCGCAGGCTGGGGATGTCGGTGCCTTCGGATACCGCCAGCATGTCCAGGAATGCGGCGACGTTGGCCCCACCGAGGGCGCTGGCTGCAGCGGCGGTCATGCGGCGGCCCCCGGCTGCTTGCGCACCAGGTTCAACAGCGCGTCTATCTGCACGCTCTGCTGGGCGATCTGCGCGCGCAGGGCGTTGACCTCGCCGCGCAGCTGGCCGATCTCCTGGGCCATTGCTTCGCGCTCGTGCATCAGGCCGTCGGCGCGGGTACGCTCGGCCGCGAGCTGCTCCTGCAGGGTGCGCAGGGTGTTGCTGGTGGCCTCGTCTGCGGTGCGGTCGACCTTGGCCGACGACAACCATTGGCGCAGCCACAGCGACACCGCGATCAGTACACCCGAGGTTCCCCCCAGATATTTGGCCCAGTCCGGTACACCCGCCAGCAGGTCGCTCTCGTTCATGCGCGTGCGTACCCCTTGAGCAGGGCCGGATGGACCGCAGGCGGTGGCGCGGAACGGGCGCCACGCAGGGCGCGCTTGATGGTGGTCTGCGAGACACCGAACTCGCGCGCGACGTGCTCGCGCGGCATGCCACAGGCGACCGCTCGTGCGATCTGCTCGCGGCGCTCATGGGCATTGGCCGCAAAGCACGAGGCCAGGAACAGCAGCTCGCCACCGAAGTGGGTGACCAGCCGTTGGGCAACGTCGCGGCCGAGGATGTCGATCAGGCGATGCTGGTCGGGCAGGGTGGAGGGAACGTAGACGATGACGCGATGACGGCCGGTGGTGCTGGAGGTGGTCGGCGGCCACGCACGCACCAGCGTGAGGGCTGCGGATTCGCCGATGACCTCGGCCAGGGTCTGGATGCTGTCGGGCAGGGCGTTCATTGAGGATGTCTTCAGTGGCATTGATCTCCACTGTTGCCATCCCGCACCGCCAGTCAACACCGTTCGTCTACTTTCGAGTGTGCGTGCTGAAGGTATTCATCGGTGTCCCGAGGACGGGTGAGGAGGGCTGCTCGGCAGCGTATGACGTCCTGCAGCCGCTGGCTGTTGCTGCTGATGTTTGCTCCTTCCTTCGTACTCGCAGTCCTCACAGGGCGGAGGGAAAGGCAGATCAAGGGGATGTGGCAGGTACGGGGTGAGGATGGCGCCCCGTTGGCCGTCCTCATGCAGGTGAGCAGGCCCTGAAACGAAAAAGCCCCGGACGATGCCGGGGCTTCAGGACTGCAGGTGGTGCTGGATCAAAGGTCGAATACCAGGTTGCCGCCGGTCTTGCGCGGAATGTAGCCGGCATCACGCAGCCAGCGCGCTGCATTGACCTGGTCCATGCGCTTGACCGGGAAGCGGTTGGCGAACATCAGGAACCGCGCCACGGTGATCGATTCGCCCTTGCCCTTCAGGGCGGCCAGGGTCTCGGTGAACCACGGCGCGGGAGGTTGCTGGCTGCCAGGACGAGCCGCAGTGCGTTCCTGCCGGGTGGTGCCGGTCTCGGCCCGGGCGTTGGCCAGCGAGCACAGCGAGATGAAGATCGCGTCCAGGCTCACGATGTCCTTGCCACCCTTGGGCTGTGACTTGAACAATTCGATGGCCTTCTGGCGCGTCGACGTGAACTGTTCGACCTCCATGACAATTCCTCTTTGCGAAATGGTTGGGGATGCAGGGTGACGACAGGTGCCGTCGGTGATGGGGGACGACCTTACATCATTTTCGCTGATGATGGGCCGGAACCTGCGGTTGGGTCAGGAAGATGCAGGGCAGCGCGGCCCTGCTCCAGGCTCAGATCACGCCGCGCGACAGCAGCTGGTCCAGCGTCCTGCGTACCAGATCGGCCCGGCTGCCGTCGTTGCTTACCTCGATGTCGACCAGCTCATCGGGCAGTGGCTGCTCGCTGGCGTGGGTGTCATGGCCTCCATGGCCCGGGCGGCTGACGCGGATCACGACACCACCGCGGCGACGGATCGCGCAGGCCTCATTGCTGAAGCGGACGTCGGGCACCAGTCCTCCCGCAGGCAGGCGCGCGAACAGCGAGCGTACCCACAACTCGGGATGGACACGGTCGCGGCCCCATTCGGTACCCGCGGTCTGCATCAGGTGGCGAGGAGTGAGTTCGGCCAGCCAGTCGATGGTGTCCTCCTTGCGGCTGTCCAGTTCACGCAGGGAGAGCCCGAGGAGGGACGCGACGAACTGCCGCAGCGGTGCGGCGAAGCTGTCGCAGGGCAGTGCCAGTGCCGACGCCAGCCCGCTGGCGAGGGTGTCCTTGCCCGCGCGCTTGGCGCCGGCGATGCCGATGTAGAGCGGCGGACCCGCCTGCGGGCGTGCGCGGAGCGCAGTGCTGGCCAGGGCAGGCCCGGCACGGAACGCAGCCAGCGTGTCGGCGATCATGCGATGGCCGCTGTCGAGGGACGCGGGAATCATGGGGAATCTACTCCTTGAAGGACGTGGCCGCTGCCGGTGGATCAGGAATCACGTGCGGCGGTGCTGCGGGCGCGCAGGATGCGCTGGGTGATGCGGCCACCGCGCGCTGCCGCCGCGATCGGGTCAAAGCACAACATGGCGGTACGCGTACGACGGCCGGCAGCAAGGTGATCGCGGATGGTCCGCTCGGACAGTACCGGTACCCGTTGGTGGATCTGTCGCACGGTGAGCTGCTCACCTTCGAAGGCATGCAGTCGGGGTCGAGGCATGGCGGAAGCGCTCCTGGAAGGTGGCGTGGCCGATACAGTCATCTTGCCTCTGTGGACCGCTCCAGTCAACACCTTTCATCTACTTGCATCCTCGGCGGGCTGGGAGGGGGGATTGGCGATCCATTGCCGTACCGCCAGTGACGCCAATCGCTCGCGCTCCACAGGACCCCGGGTGGCCTGTACGCGCGCCAGGTACTGCTGGCGATGCCGGCGCGGGCTGATCGTTCTGCACCGCCCTTGAGCGTCGATGCAGCGGTAGCCCGCCAGTTGCAGCAGGCGCCGTGCCTCGCAGTCGAGGCGCCACTCGGCGCTGTCGCTGCCGACTTCGCGGCCATCATGGGTGCGTGGCATCAGAACGGTCCTGCGATGTGTTCGGACAGGCTGCGGCTGCGCGGTGGCATCAGCCATACCTTTGCCCGTTCCTTGCCCACCACGCGGGTGCGCACGCCATGCCGCTTCACCACGTAGGCGGCGGCCTCGTTGACCTCGCGCCGGTTCGGTCTGTCGATGCCCACCGCGATGACGATCTCGGTGGCACGGTAGTGCGTGCTCCAATGCTCGGCGGGGAGGGACCAGTCGAAGTGGCGATCGATCAGCTCGGCGATAGGCGAGATGGGTTCGTGCTCGCTGTTGGTGGCATTGAGCGCATCCAGCTCTTCGCCGGACAGGTGCCAGGTCTCGCCGTTGCGGTACAGCGCATGGGCTTCGGCCCACACCTGCTGCATGTCGATCCGCGCCGGTTCACCCAACGCCACGGCATGCACGGTCCACCAGCGGCTGTTGCCGGTCGCGTCACGCAGGAAGCGCTCGTCGTTGACACTGGCGAACAGGATGGTGCGCCGCGCATAGCGCGATTCGGTGCGTGCGTAAGGCCGGCGGATTTCATCGTGGCTGCGCGAGATGAATGATTTCAGCGCGGCGATATCAGTGCGGCGGAAGGTGGCGTCGACCTCACCCAGCTCCACGATCCACTTGGAGATGACTTGCTTGATGCTGTCCTTGTTGGTGGGGTCGAGTACCACGCCATCGGCGATCAGCTGCAGTTCGGCCGGTGCCAGCTGCCGTGCCCAGCGCGTCTTGCCCAGATTCTGCCTGGAGACGAAGGTCAGTACACCACGCGCGACCACGCCATCCGGTTCAAAGGCGGCCGCCACGCCGGAGATCAGCCAGCGCCGCATCAGCACCTCCTTCAGGATGCGGCCATCGGCCATGCGCGTGGGCTGGGCTTCCTGCACGGTGTCGAAGAACGCCTGGAGGCGGGAGTGGCCATCCCAGGGCTGCGAGGTGATCCAGCTGGCAACGGGATTGTAGGGATTGGCTTCGGCCACCTGGCACAGGTTGGTCTCGAAGCTGGCGGTGGCCATGCCGGCACGGTGCATGCAGTCCATCACTTCGCCGGCGGCAACCTCCTTGGCATTGTCGATCGTGGACTGGAGGTCCGGCACCAGGATCTCCAGGTCCTTGCGGATGACGTTGTAACGCACCGTAACGCCGGTGCGGCGGCACAGCTCGGCGAGATTGCGCGCGGTCGGCAACGGGCGGCCGCGTGCGCTGCTGTCGGGGAACGGAGTGAAGGTATCGAAGGCGGAGAGGTTGCCGGGAACCTGGTAGCTCGCGGCGGCCGGGGAGCGTGTGCCGCTGTCGGCGGGGACTTCGCCCGGCGCGCACGGTGGGTCGGCAAGCAGCTGCGCGCGCAGTGCTTCCAGGCCTTCACGCCGATGCAGGTCGTTGAAGTCGGTGGGGCGATCATCGTCGCCGTGCACGATGGCGAATTCCGGCCAGACCACCCGAGCACCGATGTCTACCGCAGCCTGCGTGGCCTGGCTGACACCAGGGTTCTCCAGTGGTTGCCGCGTCCATTGGTCGTTATCCGCGCAGAGCACGAACGAGGCATCGGGTACGGCGTTGCGCCAGGCACGGGCCACGGCCGTCAGGTTGCCCGCATCCCACGCGACCACGACGCACCAGCCGGTGGCCTGATGGATCGATGCCGCGGTGGCATAGCCCTCGGCAATGGCGATGGGATGCCCGGGCAATGGCTTGCCGATGACATGGAAGCAGCCCTGCTTGCGGCCACCGGCCAGGAAGTCCTTGTCGCGCCCCAGTGCCGGGTCGGTGCGGGGAAGGATCGCCTGCAGGGAGACGATGCGTCCGGCAGTGTTCACCACCGGCACCAACAGCGCATTCTCGATGTGGCGGAACACCAGCCCGTCGCTGTTGCGTACCGGCCACGCTGCCACGCGCAGGCCATGAGCGTGCACGCCCTTCCGGGCAAGATAGGGGTGGCTGTCGTCGGCGGGCATGGCCCGCTGCCACAGTACGTTGGCGGCCTTGGCTGCGGCATCCTCGCGCTCGCGTTGTTGCCGCTCCCGTTCGGTCCGGGCCGATTCCTGGCGTTGCCGGATCGCGCGCTGCTCGGTGGGACTCAGCGTGGCCGGTGATTGCGCGCACCAGGCGTGACGGGTACCGGTACGCCAGCTGCCGAACTCGCCGGCGGGCACGTTGTCGCCGAACAGGACCGCCCAGCCATTGCGGGTGCCACGACGGTCACCCTCCACGTGGAAGCGCACCAGCGTGCCGTCGGCGTTGAGTGCATCGCGTCCGCGTGCGTCCGGCACGATGCCGTGTGCATGCATGGCCTGCAGGAACGCCGGGACGACGTCCTGCGTTGGGTGCGGTGTGTACATTCGGCGGGACCCCCTTGGAACGTTGTTCGATGCACAGCGACCGTGGATGGCAATGGCGCTGTGCGATGCCTGCGCTGTGCAGGCCATGCGGCGGCGGCCCGACGCGAAGTGGTCAGTAGGTGATGGAGGGTGTTGATGTGGTCATGGTGTCCGATGGATCCGCCATTTGCAACACCTTTGGATACCTGCTGTCCCTGGATCCGCCAAAGGCGCTCCACGCGGTTGAACATGCGACTGCGATCGCAGATCCGCATCATCGCCGTCTTGTGTCGCAATCGGCGAGAACCGGTTTCCGGATGATGGCCGGGCCGTTCGACGCGGCCCTTCACTCTCTCTCGAACGCCCGCCAGGGCGCCCATGCACAAGGAGCCTGCATGACTGAAGCCGACCTCAATGAAATGCCCCGGCCTGACGCCACATGCGCGCCGCAGGCCGCGGCCGCGACGTTCTCAATCAGTGCGACGACCCCTCGATAAATTACAACCCGCATGACGGACACCATCGACGAAGCGCAGGAACTGGACGCGCGCCATCTGCAACGAGCACTGGCCCAGCACGCAACGCGGGCCCGCAGCGTTGCCCCACTCAGGCCCATTGGGGAATGCCACAACCCGGACTGCAGCGAAGACTTCGACAACGATCCGGCCAGGCTGTTCTGTGGTCCTGCCTGTGCCGAGCGTTTCGAAGCCATCCATCAACACCGCAACGCATAGGAACAGGGGACATGTCTCTGAACAGCAACGACGCTGGCTTCACCGAACGCATCGCCGGATTGTCGGCCGAGCTCGCCGTGCTGGTGAGCCTGGTGGAGAACCACATCCATCTGCAGCTGGCTGACCTGGCCGACTCGGGTGATGTGGATGCACAGGAGCGATTCGCGGTGGCCGATCCGGAGCGCTGGTTGGAGAACGCCCGCAACAGCCTGCAGGCGGGCGTCATGTTCCTGGAACGTGCGGTGCAGCAGCCCGCGCGGTTCTAGCAATGCGATGTGGGGACGGAAGGGGCTGTAAGGCCGCCTTCCGTCCCCCTTTGGGGCCGTGGAGAGCGTCTGCGTCCGCGGCTGCGTCATAACGTCGCACCACCTTTCTGGAAACCCTGAACTCGGTCCAAGGTTGGCCATCGCCCCGTAGAATGGTGGCGTGCGTCGTTCTGTCCTCCACCGCCGGTTCCAGGTCCTGGCATGGCTTGCCATGCTGCTGGTGCTGCTCGCCCCGCTGGTGAGCCGCTGGCTGGCGCATGACCACGTTGCGGCCACCGCACCGGTGGCAGCCTTGAATCACGCGATGCATGCAGAGCATGCACAGCACGCGATGGAAGCGCACCATGACCATCACGCGATGGCAATGCAGAACGGGGAATCGACACCGAAGCCGGCTGCCGATCCACACGCCGACCATGAGATGGGTGTGGACTGCGATTACTGCCTGATCGCTGCACGGCTGATCACCCTGCTGGTGGCGGCAGTGTTGCTGTTGGCGCCGATGGCACCGGTGTGCCGCGCGCTGCGCGGTGCGGTGCAGACGTTACCGCAGCGGATCAGCGGCACATTGGGAGCGCGTGGGCCGCCGGCCTTGATGGCCGTCTGAGCCGCACGCGTGTTGCACTGAACGTTCTTCCATGAGGTTGCCGGCCACGGCCGGTGCCCGCACGCGCGTGTTTGCCCCTTTCTGATTGCTGCCCTGCCATTGCGGGGTGGCCTTGCATGCCGTGAACAAATGAAAACCAACCCCAACTCCGCGCGCCTGCGCAGGGCGACACTGCCTGCGCTGTGCATGTCCCTGTTGTACGCCGTGCCCGCCCTTGCCGCCGATGCGCCACCTCCGACCACGCTGGATACCGTGCGCGTGGTCGACACCCGCAGCGGTGAACTGTCTTCCACCGCCAGCGCCGGGTCTGCGCTGGGCCTGAGCGTGCTGCAGACACCGGCCAGCCTGACCGTGATCTCGCGCGAACAACTGGAACAGCGGGGCGACACCAACCTCAATGATGCGATCAGCCGGGCAGGCGCGATCAGTGCGATGCCGCACCCGGGCAACGGCCTGAGTGCGTTGTCCAGCCGTGGCTTCACCGATGGCGCCTCGGTGATGCGCCTGTACGACGGGCTTCGCCAGTACGGCGGCGTGGGCATCACCTTCCCGTTCGATACCTGGTCGATCGAACGCATCGAAGTACTGCGCGGCCCGGCTTCGGTCATCCATGGTGATGGCGCCATTGGCGGGGTCATCAACATCGTGCCCAGGAAGCCCTCGCGTAGCGCCATCGAGAACGAGATCAGCGTGACCGTCGGCAGCGAGGATACTGCGCGCCTGGGCTTCGGCAGCGGCGGTGCGTTGACCCCGGACCTGGCCTATCGGCTGGACGTGAGTGGCAACTACAGCGGTGGATGGGTCGATCGCGGACGCAACAGGGACGCGACCTTCTCCGGTGCCTTGCTGTGGCAGCCGCGCACGGATCTGCAGCTGACGCTCACCCATGCGCAGGGCTACCAGAAACCGATGCGCTACTTCGGCACGCCGCTGGTGGATGGCCACCAGCTGGAAGCACTTCGCCATCGCAACTACAACGTGGAAGACAGCGACATCCGTTATCGCGACCGCTGGACCCAACTTGATGCGCTGTGGACGCCGACCTCGAACGTGGAATGGCGCACCCGCGTCTACCAGATCGACAGCCAGCGCGACTGGCGCAATGCCGAGGCCTATGTCTACAACCGCGCCACCGGTTTGATCGATCGCTCCGGCAACACCGAGATCACCCAGAACCAGGACCAGACCGGATTGACCTCGACACTGCGGGTACAAGGAAACATCGCGGGCCTGACCAACCGCTTTGCCGTGGGCCTCGATGCCAATCGTGCGCACTTCAAGCACACCAACAACACCTATGCCGGCAGCTCGGGCCCGGTCGATCCGTTCGATCCGGTGCCAGGCCGGTTCGCCAGCGATGCGCCCAACCTGCCGCGCTATCGCAACCGCGCCGAGCAGTACGCGCTGTTCGTGGAGGACCGGCTGGCGTTGAGCGAACGCTGGTCGGTACTGGGTGGACTGCGCCACGACCGCGCGCGCATCGATCGCACCGATCTGATCAGTGGCCAGAACGCGTTCTCGAAGACCTACAGCAGCACCGGCTGGCGTGCAGGTACCGTATTCGCGCTGCAGCCGACGCTGAGCCTCTACGCGCAGTACTCACAGGCGGCGGACCCGGTCAGTGGACTGCTGATGATCAGCCCAGCCAACGGTGCCTTCGATCTGGCCAAGGGCCGGCAGATCGAGGTGGGCCTGAAGCAGGCCTTCGACGGTGGCGAGTGGACGCTGGCGGCGTACCGCATCCGCAAGACCGGGCTGCTCAGCCGCGATCCGCTGGTGCCGGATCGCCGCGTGCAGGTGGGCGCGCAGACCTCGCGCGGTATTGAAGCGTCGTTGACCTGGAATGTCGCGCCGCACTGGACGCTGGATGCCAACGCGACGGTGCTGACGGCCGAATTCGAGGACTTCCTGGAAACCACCGGTTCGCCGGCGGTGCTGGTGTCGCGCGATGGCAACGTGCCGCCGAACGTGGCCGAGCGCTTGGCCAACGCATGGTTGAGCTGGCAGTTCCTGCCGGACTGGAGCGCAGCGGCGGGTGTTCGCTATGTCGGCAAGCGCTACGCCGACAATGCCAACGCGTTGGAACTTCCCGGCTACAGCACCACCGACCTGGCGCTGACCTGGCAGGCGGCGCCGCGCACGCGGCTGTCCGCGCGGTTGTTCAACGTGTTCGACAAGGCGTACTACGCCACCGCGTACTACACCAGCACGCAATGGCTGCTGGGTGCGGACCGGCGCGCCGAATTCACCGTCGACCATCGCTTCTGAGGAGGCCGGCCATGACGCTGCGATCCACCGCCAGGCGCTGGACCTACCTGGTGCATCGCTGGCTGGGCATTGGTGGGTGCCTGTTGATGCTGCTGTGGTTCGTGAGTGGCATGGTGATGCTGTTCGTCGGCTACCCGAAGCTGACGCCGGGTGAGCGGCTGGCGGCGTTGCCGGTGCTGGGGGATGCCCGCGGCTGGCAGGGGCTGTCGGCATTGCCGGCCGCCGTGCAGGCCGAGCCGGAGGCCGTGGCACTGACGACGCTGCGCGGCGAGCCAGCGTACGTGGTGCGAAGCGGCGGCAACGTGGGCGCCTGGTCTGCGCGCACCGGCCAGGTTCTGCTGCCGGTGTCGGCACAGCGTGCCGAAGCATCCGCTGCGCAGTTTGCTGGCGGCCAGGCGTTCGTCGGCGCGATGCGCGTGGATGAGGATCGCTGGACGCACTCGCGCGCGCTGGACGCGCACCGGCCGCTGTACCGGGTGGAGGTAGGGGGCGCGCAGCCGGGTGACCTGTATGTGTCCTCGCACACCGGCGAAGTGGTGCTGGACGCACCGCATGTGCAGCAGCGTTGGAACTATGTGGGTGCCTGGCTGCACTGGCTGTACTTCCTGCGCATGCAGTCGGTGGACCCGGCGTGGACGTGGGTGGTGATCGTGTTGTCCGCGCTGTGCATGGTGGCCGCAGTCAGCGGCATCGTGGTCGGTGTGTGGCGCTGGCGTTTCCGTGGACACTACCGTTCGGGTGCAAAGACGCCATACGTCGAACCATGGATGCGCTGGCACCATCTGATCGGGCTGGTGGCTGCAGCGTTTGTGTTCACCTGGATCTTCAGCGGGCTGATGTCGATGAACCCGTTGGGCGTCTTGAGCAGCACGCGCGAGGCGATCGACAGCGGATGTTATCGTGGTGGCACGGTGGCGGTGGATGGCGCATTGGGTGAGCCGACGGCGCTGCTGGCGGCCGTCGAGGCCGAGCGGTTCAAGCCCGTGGAGATCCAGTGGCGACGCATCGGTGGCGAGCTGTTCGCGGTGCTGCTGGACGGACAGGGCGAGACCCGTATCGTGTCCGGCAGCAATGGGCATCTGCAGGTTGCGCGGTTGCTGCCGGCCGGGTGGCTGCAGCAGAAGGTGCGGGCGCTGTCGGACGCGCCCATGCAGGGGTACTGGGTCCAGCATGCAGCGGATGCGTACTTCTACCCACGTGCACCGGAAGCCATGAACGGCGCAGCGGTGCGCCGCTTCCCGGTGGCGGTGGTGGATTTCGGCGATGCCGAGGCGACGCGCGTCTACCTCGACCTGGCCACCGGCGATCCATTGCTGACGATGGGGTATCGCGAGCGGGTGGGGCGCTGGCTGTTCTACTTCCTGCACAGCTGGGACCTGCCTGCGATGCTGCGCTTCGACACCGCCCGGTTGGCTGTTCTGCTGCTGTTGAGCGTTGCGGGCACTGCGTTGTGTGCAACGGCCACGGTGATCGGCTACCGCCGGTTGCGGATGAAGCTGCGGCGCAGGCGGCGCTGATGCACTGGGCTACACCCGCAGCCAGCGTGTGGACACGGCCACCAGCAACAAGGCCGTGGCCACGCCGATGAACGCGGCGACGAGGCCGAAATGGTTGGCGGCGAAGCCGATCAGCGCCGGCCCGGCAAGAATGCCGGCGAAGCCCAGCGTGGAAACGGCGGTGATCGCCAAGGCTCCGGGCATACGGGTCTGGTGGCCAGCCAGCGAGAACAGTGCCGGCGCGATGTTGGCGCAGCCGAGGCCGACCAGCACATAGCCCACCAGCGACGCCTGCCACGGCGTGACCAGGGTCAGCACCAGCACGCCAGCCGCAGCAAGCAGAGCGCCGAACACGATCGCGCGCTGGCGGCCCACGCGTGCCACCAGTGCATCGCCAAACAGACGGGCGATGGTCATGGTCAGGGTGAAGGTCACATAGCCGATACCGGCGAGGCTGGCATCGACGCGACGCACATCGCTGAGGAACACCGCGCTCCAGTCCAGCATCGCACCTTCGCCGAGGAACGCAACGAACGCCAGCACGCCGATGAACAGCACGATGCCGTGCGGCAGGGCCAGCATCGGGGTGTCGTGCGGCATCCGTTCGCTGTGCCAGTACGCTGCTGACAGCAGCAACGCCAGCAGCATGGCGCCGACGCCGATCAGCACCGACGCTACCGGCGGCAATTGTGCGGAAAGCAGCACGGTCATGGTAGCCGCACCGAGGAAACCGCCGATGCTGAAGAAGGCATGGAAGCCGGACATCATCACCCGCCGCGCTTCGCGCTCGACGATGACGGCCTGCACGTTCATCGTGCAGTCCATCGCGCCCACGGCGGCACCGAACACGAACAGCACCAGGCCCAGCGCCCACGCCGAGCTGGCCAATGCCAGGCCGGGCACGGTCAGGCAGATCAGCAGGCTGCTGGCCACCATCACCCGGCGGCAGCCCAGGCGCGCGGCCAGCACGCCTGACAACGGCATGGCCAGCAGCGAACCTGCACCGAGGCAGAGCAGTACCAGGCCCAGCGTGGCGTCATTGATCCCGGTGCGTGCCTTGGCGAACGGTACCAGCGTGGCCCACAGCGCGGTGGCGAAGCCGGGAATGAAGAATGCAGCGCGGGTCGCGTGCTGTTCGGCACGCGCGCGGTTGGCAAGGGACATGAGCGGTACGGTCAGGGAGGAGTGGGGTGCACCGCAATACCGGCGGCGCGGAAGCGAGCCGCCAGTGCGGGCGGTGCGGTGGTGGTCAGCACCAGATCGTCGATCTCGTCGAGGCTGGCGATCTGCCAGTGGCCGCGGGCGCCGAGCTTTTCCGTGGTGGCGGCGACGATGATGCGACTGCTGCAGGCCACCATCGCGCGCTTGAGCGTGGCTTCCTCGGCATCCATCGCCCACACGCCGGTGTCGCCGTCCACCGCGCAGGGGCCGGGCAGGTACACGTCGGCACGCAGGCGTTGCACCTGGGCCAACGCTTCGGCACCGACCGCACCGCCGCCGCTGGCCAGGCGGCCGCCGATCAGCTGCACCAGGGTGCCTTCAAGCATGCTGGCGGCGGTGGCGATCTGCGGGGCATTGGTGATCACCGTCAGCCCGAGAGCGGTCGGCAGCTGCTGGGCGATCGCCAGGTTGGTCGAACCGGCATCAAGCAGTACGACCTGGCCGGGTTGCAGCAGCGCGCAGACGCGGGCGGCCAGCTCGGCCTTGTCGCTGCGGTCGTGGGTGAGCCGCTCGCGCAGCGGGCGTTCCTTCGGCGGTGGCAGCACGGCGCCGCCGTAGACACGCTGGCACAGGCCCTGTGCGGCCAGCTCGCGCAGGTCTCGGCGGATCGAGTCTTCGGAGACGGCATAGCGGCGCGCCAGTTCGGCGGCGACCACGCGGCCCTGCTGGCGCAGTTCCTCAAGGATCTGCCGGGTGCGCTGGGCGGGGAGGGGGCTGGGAACGGAGCTCATGCTGCAAGTCTGCACATTCGTGCATTAACGTGCAACAACGTGCAATGGGTGGAAGTGGACACAGGGTGGCTGGACTGCCGGTGAACCCGCCGGCGCCTGGGGTCTATGGATCGCCCTCGCGGCCCGGCATCATGGCGGGGCACCTGGCATGGAATCCCTGATGTCCCCCACCGTTCACCGCGAGCTGCGCATCGGCGCAGACCAGTACACCGGCCAGAAGGTGGTCGACCAGCAGTTCCACAAGTGCGATTTCTCCGGCGCGGACCTGACCGGCACCGAGTTCATCAACTGCAGTTTCTACGATGCCGACAGCCGTGCCGGCTGTCGCTTCAACGGCGCCACGCTGAAGGAAGCCAGCTTCCGCAGCTGCGACATCAGCATGTGCCACTTCAACTTCATCAAGGCACTGGGCCTGGAGATCAGCGAGTGCCGCGCGCAGGGCGCGGATTTCAGCAACGCCAGCTTCATGAACCAGATCACCACGCGCAGCGGGTTCTGCAGTGCCTTCATCAAGAAGTCGAACCTGCGCTACGCGAACTTCTCGCGGGTGACGCTGGAGAAGTGCGAGCTATGGGAAAACCGTTGGGACGGTGCGAACGTGAGTGGCGCCAGCTTCGCCGGCTCGGACCTGTCCGGCGGCCAGTTCGAGGGCATCGACTGGAACAGCGCCAACTTCACCGACTGCGATCTGACCAACTCCGAGCTGGGCGAGCTGGACCTGCGCAGGACCAACCTGCGCGGCGCCACGCTGGACGTGCAGCAGGTGGCGCTGTTGATGCAGCGCATCGGCATCACCGTGGTGCCGTAGGCATCACCTGGCGTACGCCACCCAGCCCTTGAAGCTGAAGCCGGCATAGAACAGCTCCACGTCGTCGAAGCCGGCCTCCTGCAGCAGGGTGACCTCCTGCTCGGGCGCCAGCAGCGGC
Source organism: Stenotrophomonas sp. 22692 (assembly GCF_052045015.1). Lineage (NCBI taxonomy): Bacteria > Pseudomonadati > Pseudomonadota > Gammaproteobacteria > Lysobacterales > Lysobacteraceae > Stenotrophomonas > Stenotrophomonas sp. 22692. Next base: position 346,035 of record NZ_JBQEMR010000002.1, on the reverse strand, counting down.
AGCCGCTCGGCAATGGCCTCGATCGCGCGCTGCGCATCGGCGCGGGCAACCCCCGAGGCTTCGGCGAACGCCGCGTAGCGCTGCAACCAGCGCAGCTTGCCGGCCGGATCCTGCGGCACGCTGTGGTGCGCCACCACCAGCGGCGCGCCGGGCTGCAGGCGCCGGTGCAGCTCGCGCAACGTGTGCAGGCGCTGCGCGGCGTCGAGGAAGTGCAGGGTCAACAGGCAGCTGGCACCGTCGAAGCGCAGATCGGGCGCATCGTCGATGTAGCCTTCCAGCAGCTGCACGCGCGACTTCAGCGGACCCAATGTCTGTTCGGCCAGGGCCAGCATCGGTGCGGCCGGATCCACGCCGAGCAACTGCCAGCCCGGCTGTGCCTCGGCGAAGGCCTTCAGCTCAAGCCCGCCACCGGCACCGAGTACCAGCACGCGGCCCTGTGCGGGAACGCGTTCGGCCAGCAGCAGGCGGCTCATCTGCTGCAACGCGAGGAAACCGGGCACTTGGCGCAGCGGTGCTTCGGCATAGCGGGCCACCGCCTGCGGGTCGGAGAACGTGGACATGTGCGGATTCTTTCGACGGGGACAGACCACTGTAGCGCGGCGTGCAAGAGGCATTGCGCGCCGCTGCCGCAGAGACAGCACAGGGCTCAGGCCGCTGCGGCCTCAAGCACGTCTTCCAGCCTCACCTCGCCGAGGAAGCCACCACTGCTGGTTGCCGGCTGCTGCGCTTCGATGGCGTGGGCGAACTGCACGCCCGCGTCGTCCTGCAGGCGTTCGAACAGCTGCTGCACCCTGGGGAACTCGCGGCGGTCGACCACCTGGTGATAGTCGTTCCAGCGCGCGATGCCGGCGAAGTAGGCATCGGCGAAGCTGCGCTGTTCGCCCAGCAGCCACGGGCCCGTACCGATCATCTGCTCCAGCGCCTGGTGGGCGTGGCGCACCTTGGTCGTGCCATAGGCACCCAGCACCTCGGCTTCATCACCTTCCGCATGCTCCAGTGCGTGCCAGAGCGGCGCGTAGGCACCGAAGAAGCTGGTGTTGAGATAGGCCAGCCGGTGGTTGAGGCGATCGAAGCCAGCCGTGCCCTGTGCGAAGCCCAGCCCCTGCGCGATGCCCTTCGCGGCCAGGTGGTTGAGGATGGCCAGGCTCTCGCTGAGCAGCTCGCCCTGCGGGGTTCGCAGGGTCGGGGTTTCGCCCAGTGGATTGAGGCGGCGGTAGTCTTCGCCCTGCACCTGGCCGGGCATGTCGATGCGGCACAGCTGGTAAGGCTGGCGCAGCCACTCCAGTGCAACGATGGAGCCGAACGAGCAGCCCGAGGGCACGCCGTAGAAGAGGATCGGGGTCATGGCAGATTTCCGGTTCGAGCCGCGATGCGGCGGGTGAGGAAAGCGTGCCAGCATGGACATTTCCGCTGAAGCCGTCCGAATGGCATCCTGAAGTCCACACGTGTGGACGTTGCGCATGCTCAACCTCAATGATCTGGCCCTGTTCGTGACCGCAGTGGAACAGGGTGGTTTCGCCGCAGGTGGGCGCCATCTGGGCCTGCCGCGCTCGACCCTTAGCAAGCGCGTGGCGCTGCTGGAAGAACACCTCGAGGTGCGGCTGCTGCAACGCAGTTCGCGCCGCTTCGCGCTGACCGAGGTCGGCCAGGCGTTCTTCGAACGCGCACGCGCGGCGTTGTCGGAGGTAGAGGCTGCCGAGGCCATTGTCCGCGACCGCCAGGCCGAACCCAGCGGCACCGTGCGCATCAGCGCTTCGATTCCGGTGGTGCAGGGCGAGCTCGCCGCGTGCCTGCCCGCGTTGGCCCGCCGCTATCCGCGGCTGCGCATCGAAGTTGAAGTGAGTGATCGTTTCATCGATCTGGCGCAGGAGGGCATCGACATCGCCCTGCGCAGCCACTTCGGTCCGCTGCCGGATTCCGGGTTGGTGCAGCGAATGCTCGGTAGCGAACGCATCGTGCTGGCGGCGTCCCCTGGTTATCTGGCAGCCGCGCCGGCAGTGGACACGCCCGAGCAGCTACGCGCGCATGCCGGCCTGCTGACCGCGCGCCATGCAACGCGCTGGACGCTGCACAGCGCCGACGCCGGCACCGTGCAGGTGGAGCCGCAGGTGGCGCTGGTCGGCAATGAATCGCAGCTGCTGATCGCGGCGGCAGAAGCGGGTCTTGGCATCACCGTGCTGCCCTACAGCCTGTGTGCGGCGGCCATCGCTGCTGGCCGCCTGCAGCAGGTCCTGCCGGCGTGGCATGCCGGCGAAGTCACCACCAGCGTGCTGCTGCCGCATCGTCGCGGCCAGCTGCCGGGTGTGCGCGTGGTGGTGGATGCGCTGGTCGCGCATTACCAGCTCAACGCAGCGCGCGTGCCAGTACCTGCCAGATCCTCGGGTCCTGGCACTGCGAGACGTTGAAACGCACATAGTCGGCCGCGCGCTGCGATTGGCTGAACGCGTTGCCCGGGGCCAGCACGATGCCTTCGCGCAGGCACTGCCGTGCCAGCGCAGCAGCATCGCGGCCATCGGGAAGCTGGCACCAGAGGAACAGGCCGGCTTCCGGTTGCAGCCACGGCGTGATGCCCAGCGTGTGCAGTTTCCGCAGTGTGTGGCGGCGCGCATCGGCCAGGCGCGAGCGCACCGATTGCATGTGGCGGCGATAGCCACTGTCGGTCAGCGCGATGTGCATCAACTGCATCGCAAGATGGCCGCCGCCGAAGCTGGTGGCCAGCTTCAGGTCGGTCAGCGCTTCGATCCAGTCGTGGCGTGCAGCGATGTAGCCACAGCGCGAAGCGGCTGACAGGGTCTTGGAGAAGCTGCCGACGTGGATCACCCGAGACAGCCCATCCAGCGCAGCAAGGCGCGGTGCCGGCTGCAGTTCGAAGTCGGCGAAGATGTCGTCCTCGACGATGATCAGTTCGCTGCGTTCGGCCAGCCCCAGCAGCCGATGCGCGGTGCTGGCCGAGAGCACCGCGCCGGTCGGGTTGTGCAGGCCCGAGTTGGTGATGTACAGCCGTGGCGAATGCGCCTGAAGTGCCTGCGCGAACGCCTCCAGGTCCGGGCCGCTGTGCGTGTACGGCACGCCGATGGCCTGCACCTGGTGCGCCTTCAGCAGCGCGTGGTAGTTGAAGTAGCTCGGATCATCCACCAGCACGCAGTCGCCGGGCTTGAGCAGGAAACGGCAGAGCAGATCGACCGCGTGCGTACCGGATTCGGTCAGCAGGATCTGCTCAATCGGTGCATCAATGCCCAGCGCCGCGCTGCGCCGTTGCAGCAGCTGGCGCAATGCGGGCAGCCCGAGCGGACCGGCGTAGTCGACCAGCTGCATGGCATCGGCACGCGCCAGTCGGCGCAGGCCGCGGCGCACGCCGTCGTGATACAGCCAATCACTGGGCATCCAGCCGCAGCCCGGCTTGAGGTGGCCCGCCGGCGTTTCCAGCGATTGCCGCGACACCCACAGCGGGTCCACCGCGCGGTCCAGGCGTGGTTCCATTTCGGCCAGGGCGAGCGGTGCGGCCGGTCCACTGACATAGAAGCCGGAACCGGCACGCGCGCTGATCAGCCCTTCGGCGGCGAGGCGCTCGTAGGCCTCGACCACGGTGGAGACCGACACGCCCATTGCCGCCGCCTGCGCACGCACCGAGGGTAGGCGTGAGCCGGGGCCATCCACCCGCGTGCCGATACGGGTACGGACGGCCTGGATGACCGATTCGATGCGGGTAAGCGGGCGCGTCATGGCGAAAGCGTGCTGTAAGTGTGGGCAGTACAGTTATTTGAAACTGTACTGGATTGTAGCTGGGGGGCGCGGGCCGCAGGTGCTTCCATGGAGATCCCGCCGGGCACCGCCCGGCACCCCCGGGAGTACAGACGTGGAACGGTCGGCGAGTGGTTGGATCAATGGCTTCATTGGCGTGGTGATCTTTGCCGGCTCATTGCCGGCCACCCGCCTGGCGGTACTGCAGCTGGATGCCGGATTCGTCACTGCTGCGAGGGCCACCATCGCTGCGGTACTCGGCCTGGGCCTGCTGCTGATGCTGCGCCAGCCCTGGCCACGGCGCAGTGACCTGCCGGGGCTGGTGGTGGTCAGCCTCGGCGTGGTGGTCGGCTTCCCGCTGCTGACCGCGCTTGCCCTGCGCCACGCCTCATCAGCGCACACCATCGTGTTCCTCGGCCTGTTGCCGTTGAGCACTGCGGTGTTCGGCGTACTGCGGGGTGGCGATCGGCCGCGCCCAGCGTTCTGGCTGTTCTCGCTGCTGGGCAGCGCCTGCGTGGTCGGCTATGCCGCGCGCAACGGCATTGAGGCCTCGTTGCAGGCCGACCTGCTGATGCTGGCGGCGATCGTGGTGTGTGGACTGGGCTACGCGGAAGGCGGTCGGCTTGCCCGTCATCTCGGCGGCTGGCAGGTGATCAGCTGGGCGCTGCTGCTGGCACTACCGGTGATGCTGCCGTTGACGGTGCTGATGCGCCCGCCCTCGTTCGTCGAAGTGGGGGCATCCGCGTGGTGGGCGCTGGGCTACGTGGCGGTGTTCAGCATGCTGCTCGGGTTCCTGTTCTGGTATCGCGGGCTGGCCCAGGGTGGAATCGCCGCGGTCGGCCAGCTACAGCTGCTGCAACCGTTCTTCGGCCTGGCGCTGGCTGCGCTGTTGCTGCATGAAGCGGTCAGCCTCAGCATGGTGCTGGTGACCGTGGTCGCGGTGATCTGCGTCGCCGGCGCGCGCCGCTTCAGCCGCTGAGCGAAAAAGGGGACGGAGGGGATTAAGTCGTAACTGGCCCTGCTGTGCCTGAAACGACTTAATCCCCTCCGTCCCCTTTTCCGGTGATAGCGAGGGCGTATCGTGGGCGGTGGTCAACGGTATTGGCCGGGGCAGTGCGCTTGGCTGAAGCTGTGCGTATGAAGCCGATGTCGCGTATTTCCTTCGAGGGTCAGGTGGGCCTGGTGACCGGTGCCGCGGGTGGGTTGGGCCTGGCCTACAGCCGCCTGCTGGCCGAGCGCGGTGCGCAGCTGGTGATGCATGACGTCGGTGCCGGTACCGATGGCCGCGGCGCCGATCCGCAGCGCATCCTTCGCAGCGTGGAAGTGCTGCAGGGGCAGGGTCTGCCGGTGCAGGCCGCAAGCGGTCCCATCGACCATCGCTCGGGTTGCCATGCACTGGTGCAGGAATTGCTGCAGGCGCACGGCCGCATCGACTTCCTGATCCACAACGCGGGCTGGGTCGGGTACCAGACGCTGGAAGCGATCGAGGACGAGGCGCTGGAACAGATGCTGTGCCTGGCCGCGAAGACGCCGCTGTGGTTGGCGCAGGCGGCATGGCCCGCGATGCGCGCGGCGGGCGGTGGCCGCATTGTCATCACCACCTCCGATCGCGCGCTGTATCCGCAGTACGCACAGCGCGGACTGTCCGCCTATGCGATGGGCAAGCTGGCCGCGCTTGGCCTGGTCAATGTGCTTGCGCTGGAAGGTGCCGAGCACGGCATCGTGGTCAATGCGGTTTCGCCGGTGGCGAAGACGCGCATGTGGGGCATCGCCGGCGAGCCCGATGAACTGCATCCGGACGCGGTCGCCCAGGGCGTGGCCTATCTGGCATCCACGCGCTGCCACGAGGGCGGATGGGCGCTGCGCGCCAGCAACGGGCAGTTCCATGCACTGCGCCTGCAGGAGGCCGAGCACGTGGCGTATCCGCGCGATCTGCGTGCGGTCAGTGCCGACAGCATCGAGTCGGTGGCGCTGCAGTGGCCGGCCATTGCCCGCGCCAGCGTGGACGCGCGCGGCTGAGGGCGTACCCTAGGCAGGTTTTCACTGCCTGCTCCCAGATGATCGATCTGCGCCTGCTTCGCCAGTTCGTGGCCGTGGCCGAAGAACTGCATTTCCACCACGCTGCGGCCCGCCTGCACATGTCGCAGCCACCGCTGACGGCGGCAATACGTCGGCTGGAAGACGAACTCGGAAGTGAATTGATCGTGCGCGGCAACCGCACCCTGGGTCTGACCGTGGCCGGGCAGACGCTGCTGGTGGAGGCACGTGCAACGCTGCGGCAGGCTGAGCAGGCGTTGCAGCGCACGCGCGAGGCGGCGAGCGGACAGTCTGGCTGCCTGCGCGTAGGCTATGTCGGCAGTGCGCTGTATGGCCACCTGCCAGGTTTGATCCGCCGCTTCCGCCAGCAGTACCCGCAGGTGCAGTTGCATCTGCAGGAAGCCACCTCGCACCAGCAGCAGCTGTGGTTGCGTGAGCAGCGCATCGACGTCGGCGTGTTGATTCCACCGATTCCCGCCGCCGAGCTGGTGCTGCACGACTTCGACCACGACCGTTTGGCGATTGCGCTGCCACGTGCACATGCATTGGCCGATGCGCCGGAGGTCAGTGTGGCGATGCTGTCTGACGAGCCGTTCGTTTCATGGCCAGCGGGCGAGGGCATCGGCTTCCACGCGCAGGTGCTGGGCCTGTGCACCGCAGCGGGCTTCACTCCGCGCGTGGTGCAGGAAGCGCAGGGCATGCACGCGGTGTTGTCACTGGTGGCGGTGGACGCTGGCGTGGCGATCGTGCCGGCCAGCATGGCCAGCTTCCGCCCGCAGGAGATCGTCTATCGCGTGCTGGAGGGCGAAGCCGCCCGTTTCGCCCTGCAGTTCTGCATGCGCCCGGAACCACCGTCACCGGTGCTTGGCAATTTCCTGGACGTGGCGAAGCTGGCTGCCCGCGGCTGAGCCGCCGGTACACCTGCTGAATCGGCGGTCAGCGTGATCCTCGGTCAGAACCGATAGCTGATGGTGCCGGTGACCACGCGCGGGTAGCCGGCGAAGCAGTCGCCAAACGTGCGGCACGGGGCGTAGTAGCGCTTGTCGGTGAGGTTGGTGATGTTCAATGCCATCGTCCAGTCGGCCACCTGCACTTCCACCAATGCATCGGCCAGCGTGTAGCTGGGCGTGATGATGCGCCCGCCATTGCCCAGCGACGCCGTATTGCCGACATGGCGCACGCCCAGCCCCAGGCGCAGGCGTGCGGCATCGTCCAGCTGGAAGCCCTTCGAGACCCAGGCCGAGGCCAGGTCCTGCGGGGTGTCGTTGAGGCGCTGGCCCACTTCCAGCGCGAAGTTGCTGCGGCTGACTTCGGCCTCGTTGCGGGCCACCGCGGCGGTGATCGTCAGGTTGTTGGCGAACTGGAACTGGCCTTCCAGCTCGAGGCCCTTGGAGCGGATCTGCCCGGTCTGCACCACGTTCAGCACGTTGTCCGGGTCGTTGGTCTGGCGGTTGGTTTCGGTGATGCGGTACGCCGCCATCGTCAGCAGCAGGTTGCGTGCCGGCTGCCACTTGATGCCGGCCTCGCTCTGGCGGCCACGCATCGGCTTGAAGGCCTGGCCGAACAGGTCCTGGCCAGTCACCGGCAGGAACGATTCGCTGTAGCTCAGGTAGGGCGATACTCCGGCGCCGAGGTCGCCGATCAGGCCGGCGCGGTAGGTGGTGGCGTTGTCGGTCTGGCTGGGTTGGCCTTCGGTCTTCGAGCGCGCATGGTCGCGGCGCGCGCCCAGCACCAGCGAGACGCGGTCGGCCCAGCGGATCTGGTCCTGCACATAGACACCCAGCTGGGTGGAGGTCTGGTCCGGCTGACGATCCCAGCCACGCACGATCGGTGCGACCGATACCGGGGTGTAGATGTCGATCGGCGTGCCGGTGGCATCCAGCCGCTGCAGCTGCTCCCTGTACTGGCTGTAGTCCACCCCGGCCAGCAGCAGGTGCTGGAAGGCACCGGTGGCGAAGTCGAACTGCAGCGCATTGTCGGCGCTGAAGATCTGCACGTCGGGGCGGGTGCCGTAGGCGGTGCGGTTGACCACGCGGCGGTCGGCATCGATGAAGGGATCTGCCGGATTGCTGTAGCTGTCCACGTACATCTGCTGCAGGGTGGTCCTGCCATCGATGTAGCGCACCGCCGAGCGCAGGCTGAGCACGTCATTGAAGCTGTGGTCGAACAGCGCGGTCAGGCTGTAGACGCGCGAATCGATGCGATCAAAGCCGGGGTGGCCGATGAAGCTGGAGGTGTCCAGGCGACGGTCTGGCGGCGCCAGCAGGGTCGCGGCCAGCGGCAGGAACTGCTGGCTGGAGCCGGTCCTGTCGTGCTGGTAGCTGGCCAGCAGGGTCAGCGTGCTGCGTTCGCCGCGCCAGCTGATCGAGGGCGCCAGGTAGATGCGGTCATCGTTGAGTACATCGGTCTGCATGTTCGATTCACGCACCAGCCCGACAAAGCGACCGGCAACCGTACCGGCATCGTTCAAGGCGCCGCCAATGTCACCCTGAAGCTGCCTGCGGTCGAAGCTGCCGAACTGCACGCCGACCTCGCCCGTGAGGGCGCCGAAGGTCGGGCGCTTGCTCATCGCATTGATGATGCCACCGGTGGCGCCGGCACCGTACAGTACCGAGGATGGGCCGCGCAGCACTTCCACCCGCTCCAGGCCATAGATTTCCGGGCGGGCGAGGGGGCTGAAACCGTAGCTGCGGCGCAGGCCATCCTGGTGCTGCACGGGGTCCAGCCCGCGCACCGAGGTCGCGTCGTTGCGGGTATCCAGGCCCCAGGCATCGGCGGTGACGCCGGCGCTGTAGCGCAGCACTTCCTGCAGGTTGTGCGCGCCGCGATCGGTGAACAGCTGCTGGGTGACCACGCTGATCGCCTGCGGCGTCTCGGTCAGGGCGGTGTCGGTCTTGGTCGCGGTGCTGGCCCGCTCGGCCACCACGGTCACCTTGTCCAGGGTGCGTGCCGCCGGGCCGTCCTGGGCCTGGGCGATGGCCGAGGCCAGCAGGGTGGGCAGGGCAAGCGTGTACAGCAGCGGGCGGCGCGGCGACAGGGCGGGCATCGTCAGGAATCCGGGAAGGCGGTGACGGCGGATTATCCGGATGCTCGACTGCAAATACAAATGATTCCCAAATGCGATTGAATCGCTCGGGACAGGCGTCAGGGCAGGCCATCCGAGGCGCCGCGGATGCTCAGCCAGGCGCCGCCGCCCGGGGCGCTGCCCACACGCAGCCGGAAGCCGTGCAGGCCGGCAATGGCGGCCACTATCGACAGGCCCAAGCCGAATCCAGGTCCCTGGCCGGCACTGCTGCTGCCGCGGAAGAAGCGCTGGTAGATCAGCGTGCGATCCTGCGGCGGGATGCCGGGTCCATTGTCGATCACATCGATCCTCGGCGCGCCGTGATCATCGACCGCACGCAGCAGGATGCGGCCGTGCGCAGGGGTGAACTGCAGGGCGTTGGACAGCAGGTTCGCCACCGCTTCGAACAACAGCTCACGGTCGCCGCGCAGCAGGCCGGCCTGTGGATCCACCTGCAGCTCCAGCAACTGCTGCTTCTCTTCGGCCAGTGGCAGGTAGAACTGGTGCAGTTCCTGCAGCAGCTCGGCAAGGTCGACCTCGTCGAAGGCCGAACGCCGCTGGTGGCTTTCCAGTTCGGATACGCGCAGCAGCGCGGTGAAACGCGCCATCAGCATGTCCGTTTCAGCCAATGCCTTGTCCAGCGGGTCGGCATGCGGATCCTGTTCGTCCAGACCGACGCGCATGCGGTACAGATGCGCCCGCAGGCGGGTGAGCGGGGTGCGCAGATCATGGGCGATGCTGTCGCACACGCCTTTGACCTCGGTCATCAGCTGCTCGATGCGTTCGAGCATGGCATTGACGATGCTCGACAGCCGATCGATCTCGTCGCGACGGTTGGATACCGGCAGGCGCTGGCCGAGGTCGCCGGCGACGATGCGGCTGGTGGCCGCTTCGATCTGCTGGATCCGCTTCAACGGGCGCCGGCGCAGCAGATGCCATCCGACCAGGCCAGGGATGACGGTCAGCGACACGCCCCACAGCAGTGCATCGAGAATGATGCTGTTGACCGCCATGAGCTTGCCGTTCTGGCGCACGAACACCAGCGTCCGCCCGTCCCGGGTCGCTACGCCAAGCGCGCTGCCGCCGCTCTCGTGCTTTCCATCGACCAATGTCCAGCCTTCCACCGGATGCGAGCTGCCATCCAGCGGCAGTCCCGCTGGGATGGCGGTCAGCGGTCCAGCCAATGGCGCGCCGTCGCCGCTGAACAATCCGTAGGTGTAGACCTGGTGCAGGTCGAAGCGCTGGCTGTCGCGCAACGCATCGTCCAGTGCCTGGCCGTCGAATGCCATGAACAGATGGGCACGCTGCTGCAGCCCGGATTCGGTCAGGTCATTGAGATAGTCCGAGATGCGCCAGTACATCACCCCCAGCAGCAGGCTCGACCAGGCCACGAACAGGATGCAGTACAACCCGAGCAGGCGGCTGCTGGACGAGCGCCACTGGTCAGGATTGCGCATCGAAGACATAGCCGGTTCCACGTACGGTGGTGATGGGTTGAGGGCGGCCCGGCTGCTCGATGCGCTTGCGCACGCGGCCGATGTGGACATCGATCAGGTTGGTGCCGGGGTCGAAGTGATAGCCCCAGACTTCCTGGAACAGCATGCTGCGGGTGACCACCTGGCCGGCATTGCGGACCAGGAATTCGAGCAGCTTGAACTCGGTCGGCAGCAGGCTGATCTCCTGCCCGCCACGCCGGGCCGAACGGGTCATCAGATCCAGTTCGAGGTCGCCGGCATGCAGGACACTGTCGGCAGGGCCGGCCTGGCTCTGCCGACGGATCAATACCTCCACGCGGGCCGCCATCTCATCGGAGGCGAACGGCTTGGTCAGGTAATCGTCGCCGCCTGCACGCAGGCCACGCACGCGCTCGTCCACGTCCGACAGCGCGCTGATCATCAGTACGGGGGTGACGATTCCTTCGCGCCGCAGCGCAGTGACCAGCGCCAGGCCATCGATGCCGGGCAGCATGCGGTCCAGGGTGATCACCGCGTAGTCGCCCGCCCGCGCCAATGCCAGGCCGGCAGTGCCGTCAACGGCAACGTCGACCTCGAAGCCATGGCTGCGCAGCTCGGTTGCGATTTCCTCCGCAGTGACAAGGTCGTCCTCGATGGTGAGTACGCGCGGCATGGGCCATTGTGCAGGTTGGATGGCTGCCATCCTCGCAACCGCTCGCGGTGACTGCAAATGAAAAATGTTTCATGCGCGATTCGCCGGATTCCGCGCACAGGTCTTCTATATTCGGCGCCGAGCGTCTCCCCCCGGCGCGCGGAACCCCGGCACCCGATGAACCTCCTGCACATGCCCTTGCCATGCCATGCCCGGCCACTGCGGCTCCGGCGGCCTCTGCTGCTTGCGCTCGTTCTGCTCGGCCTGCTGTCGGCCTGCGGCAAGGATGCGCCCACGCCGGCCGGCAGGCTTCACGAGGTGGAGGTGCTGACCCTGCAGGAAAGGCCGCTGGCGATGGAACAGGAGCTGCCGGGGCGGACCATCGCATCGCAGGAGTCGGATGTGCGCCCGCAGGTGGATGGCGTGCTGGTGAAACGCCTGTTCGAAGAGGGCGAAACCGTGCGTGCCGGGCAGCCTTTGTTCCAGATCGAACCGGCCCTGTACCAGGCGGCGTTGAATCAGGCTCAGGCCAACCTGAAAACCGCCGAAGCGGCGGCAGTGACCGCACGCCTGCGCGCGCAACGGATGCAGGCGCTGGGCGGCGAGCAGCTGGCCGCGCGCCAGGACGTGGATGACGCCATCGCCAGCGGGCAGCAGGCCGCAGCCGCGGTACAGGCGGCACAGGCGAGCCTGGATACCGCGCGCACGCGGCTTGGTTTCGCCACGGTGACCGCGCCGATCGCCGGTCGCATCGGCCGCGCGCTGTTCACACCGGGTGCGCTGGTCACCTCGGGCCAGGCCAACCCACTGGCGCGGATCCAGCAGGTCGACCCGATGAACGTGGACATCACCCAGTCCAGCAACGAGTACCTGGCCTTGCGCCGCGCCATCGCCGACGGTGGCGTGCAGGCCACCACCGCTGCGGTGCGGCTGAGGCTGTCCGATGGCAGCGCGTATCCGTTGCCCGGCACTCTGGAATTTGCCGATATCGACGTGCAGCAGGAAACCGGCAGCATCACCCTGCGTGCACGTTTTCCCAATCCCGCCGGGCAGCTGCTGCCAGGCATGTACGTGCGCGCGCTGGTGGGGCAGGGCACCCGCCAGCAGGCGCTGCTGGTGCCACAGGCTGCGGTCGACCGCAGCCCGAAGGGCGAGGCGCAGGTGTGGGTGGTGGATGAGGGCGGCAAGGCGAAGCTGCGCCTGTTCCGCACCGCGCGTGCGGTGGGCGATCAGTGGCTGGTGCTCGATGGCCTGGCCGCCGGTGAACAGGTGGTGGTGGCCGGCACGCAGGGCCTGGCCGATGGCATGGCGGTACGGGTGAAGTCTGCGCCGGCACCGGCCGGGAAGGACTGAGCAGATGCTGCCGCGCTTCTTCATCCATCGCCCGGTGTTCGCCTGGGTGCTGGCGATCTGCATCATGGCGTTTGGCGCGATCGCCGTCAGCCAGCTGCCGGTCGAACAGTACCCGGACATCGCACCGCCACAGGTCAACATCACCGCGAACTACACCGGCGCCTCGGCGCAGACGGTGGAAGACAGCGTCACCCAGGTGATCGAACAGCAGATCAAAGGCATCGATCACCTGTTGTATTTCTCGTCGACCAGTTCGTCATCGGGGCAGGCGCGCATCACGGTCACATTCGACCAGAGCGCCAACCCGGACATTGCCCAGGTCCAGGTGCAGAACAGCGTCAACCAGGCCATCAACCGGCTGCCGCAGGAAGTGCAGCAGCAGGGCGTGACGGTCGCCAAGTCGCAGGGCGACTCGCTGATGGTGGTCTCGCTGTATGACACCAGCCGGCGCATGGAACGGGTGGATGTTTCCGACTTCCTGGTCAGCAACGTGCAGGATCCGATCAGCCGCATTCCGGGTGTCGGCGAGATCAATGTGTTCGGCTCGGCGTATGCGATGCGCGTGTGGCTGGACCCGCACAAGCTGCGCGCCTACGACCTGATGCCGGCCGACGTGCGCACGGCCATCCAGGCCCAGAACACCCAGGTCACGGCCGGCGAACTGGGCGCATTGCCATCCAGCGCAACGCAGAGCCTGAATGCCACCGTCACTGCCCAGTCGCGGCTGCAGACGCCCGAACAGTTCCGCGCGATCATCCTGCGCACGCTTCCCAGCGGCGCTGCAGTGCACCTGGGCGACGTGGCACGGGTGGAGATCGGTGCCGAGAACTACCAGACCAGCAGCTATCTCAATGGCTATCCGGCGGCGGGTTTCTCGGTCACGCTGGCCTCCGGGGCCAACGCGCTGGCCACCGCGGATGCGGTCCGTGAGGAGATCGAACGCCTGCGACCAACGTTCCCGCCCGGGCTGCAGGTCGCCTATCCGCGCGACAGCACACCGTTCGTGCGGGTCTCGATCGAGGGTGTCATCCATACCCTCATCGAGGCCATCGTGCTGGTGGTCGTGGTGATGTTCCTGTTCCTGCAGAACCTGCGCGCTACGTTGATCCCCGCGATCACGGTGCCGGTGGTGCTGCTGGGCACGTTCGGCGTGCTGGCGGTCGCCGGATTCACGATCAACACGCTCACCTTGTTTGCGATGGTTCTGGCGATCGGCCTGCTGGTCGACGACGCGATCGTGGTGGTGGAGAACGTGGAGCGCATCATCCACGACGAGCACCTGCCGCCACGCGAGGCCACCGAAAAATCGATGGGCGAGATCACCGGCGCGCTGATCGGCATCACCGTGGTGCTGGGCGCGGTGTTCCTGCCGATGGCCCTGTTCGGTGGTTCCACCGGCATCATCTACCGCCAGTTCTCGATCACCATTGCATCTGCGATGGCGCTGTCGGCGCTTGTCGCGCTGACGCTGACCCCGGCGCTGTGCGCGACCCTGCTCAAGCCATCTTCGGCGCAGAAACCGCAGGGCCGCTTCTTCAGGGCCTTCAACCGGGGTGTCGAGCGCAGCCAGTTGGCCTATCAGGGAAAGCTCGGTGGCGTGGTCGCCCGGCCGCGGCGCTGGATGGCGTTCTACCTGCTGGTGGTGGTCGCCATGATTGCGCTGTACGCGCGCATGCCCACCGGCTTCCTGCCGGTGGAAGACCAGGGCCAGGTGACCTTCCAGTTCTCCACGCCGGAGGGCACGCCGATGGCGCGTACCGAAGCGCTGGGCGAGCAGATCAGCCGCTACTTCATGGAGCACGAGAAGCAGAACCTGGACGTGGTGTTCGTGGTGGTTGGCCGCAACAATGCCGGCACCGGCCAGAACGCCGGACAGGGCTTCCTCGCACTGAAACCCTGGGATGAGCGTACCGGCGACAACACCGCTGCGGCGATCATCACGCGTGCCAATGCCTACTTCCGCGGGTTGCCCGATGCCAGGGTCAATGTGCTTGCACCGCCGGCGGTGCGTGGACTGGGCCAGTCCAGTGGCTTCGAACTGTGGATGCAGGACACCAGCGCCGCCGGGCGCGTGGCCCTGCAGGCAGCGCAGGAACAGGTGGTGCGTGCGGCCGGCGAAGACGATGGGCTCACCTCGGTGCGCCTGAACGGCCTCGGCGACAAGGCCGAGCTGCGGCTGGACATCGACCATGCGCAGGCCAGCGCGCTGGGGTTGTCCCAGGCTGACATCAATTCCACCCTGTCGGCGGCCTGGGGCGGCAGCTACATCAACGATTTCCTCGATCGCGGTCGGGTCAAGCGTGTGTACATGCAGGGTGACCAGCCCTACCGCAGCGTGCCCGACGACATCGGCCAGTGGTATGTGCGCGGTGGCAACGGCCAGATGGCGTCGTTCGCCAGCTTCGCCAGCAGCCACTGGGCGCGCGGGCCCCAGCTGCAGCAGCGCTTCAACGGTCTGCCGGCGATGCAGATCCAGGGCGGTGCCGCCGAAGGACGCAGTTCGGGCGAGGCGATGCAGCGCATGCAGGCGCTGATTGCGGACCAGGCGGGATTCGACCTGCAGTGGAGTGGCCTGTCCTACCAGGAGCGGTTGGCCAGCAACCAGACGCTGTGGCTTTACCTGGCCTCGATTGCCTTCATCTTCCTGTGCCTGGCTGCGCTCTATGAAAGCTGGACGGTGCCGGTGGCCGTGGTACTGGTGATTCCCTTGGGCGTGATCGGTACCGTGCTGGCGACCACCGCGGCGGGCTTCGTCAACGACATCTACTTCCAGGTCGGGCTGCTGACCACCATCGGCCTGTCGGCGAAGAATGCGATCCTGATCGTGGAGTTCGCCGAGGCCCGCTATCGCGCGGGCAGTTCAGCGGTGGAGGCCGCGCTGCAGGGCGCACGCCTGCGCCTGCGTCCGATCGTGATGACGTCGTTGGCCTTTGTGGCCGGTGTGATTCCGTTGGCGTTGGCCACCGGTGCCGGTGCGGTCAGCCGTCGTGAGATCGGCATGAGCGTGATCGGCGGCATGGTCTCCGGCACGGTGCTGGCGGTGGTGCTGGTGCCATTGTTCTTCGTGCTGGTGCGCCGCCTCGGCCGGTCACGGCCGCAGGACTGAGGGGGGGCGCGGCTGTCATCTGGCTGCCGCAGCACCATCACCCGTCCTTTGCCCAGGTGTCGCTAGCGTAGGTCGTCCCCGTCCCCCACGGAGACCTGCCATGTGGCTGCTCGATCATCTCTGGCCCGGCCGCAGACCTGTCCCTCCCCCGGTCGCTGCCGAACCACAGGCGACGCCCCGTCGGCCCTGGCTGAAACGCCCGGTGCGGGCCGGCCGCAGTGGCATGGCGCCGTGGCAGAAGGTCGCCGCACCGCCACGGCGGACGCGCCACTAGGCTAATCGCCGCGGTCGGCCGGGTGGTTGACCCCGTCGTTGACCGGAATGATGCCCAGTGCGAACGGGTCGATGCCCTCCAGGCAGGCCACGTTGTAGCCGTACTGGTCCGGGTTGGAACGACGCCGGTGGTGGGTGTAGATGCCGCACACACCGCAGAAATAGTGCTCGGCCACATGCGTGTTGAACTGGTACAGCTGCAGGTGGTTCTGCCCGCGCATCACCTGCAGGCCCGCGCGTGCGACGCTGGCGGCGATGGCGCCACGGCGGCGGCACATCGAGCAGTCACAGCGGCGCGGGTCGACGATGCCATCAGGCAGGTCCAGCAGCAGTTCGACCGTGCCGCAGTGGCAGGTGGCGCGATGCCGGGGTTGGACCGGAACGCCGGCCACGGAAGTGATGCCCATCGTTGCTCCTGTGAAGTGAATCTGGCCGCAGAGGCCGCCGCCGACGGTGCACCGGCCTGCCTGAACGGGCCGTAGATGCCACGGTGAACCCGCTTGTGGCTAACTATGCGGCTTCAAGACCGCGACAGGACGCCAGTGAACGCCGCAGGACGTTGGATGACAGGAAGTGCCATGGCGCTGCTGGCGCTGTGGGTGACCGGGCTGCTGGCCTATCAGTTGCCGGGGCCGGGCTGGCTGGCCACCGGCGTCGCCGGGCTGTGGCTGCTGGTTGCGCTGTGGGCGTCGTGGCGGGTCGCGCGGGGCCGTGCCTCGCGCCGCCTGGGTCTGGCGTTCGGGGCATCGCTGGCGCTGGCCGGCCTGTGGTGGCTGCTGCTGACCCCGCGCCAGGACCGGTTGTGGGCCGATGACGTGGCGCAGCGCCTGCACGTGGTGTCCTTCGATGGCCGCCACGTCGTGCTGGACAATGTGCGTGACTTCAGTTGGCGCACCGAAACCGACTACGACGCACACTGGGTGCGCCGCGAGTACGACCTGGACCAGCTGCGCTCGGCCGACCTGGTGCTGTCGTACTGGATGGGCCCGGCCATCGCCCACACCCTCATCTCGTTCGGCTTCGAGGACGGTCGCCACGTGGTGTTCTCGCTGGAGATCCGCAAGGAGCGCGGTGAGTCGTTCTCGGCGCTGGGCGGCTTCTTCCGCAAGTTCGAGATGACCCTGGTGGCGTCGGAGGAGACCGACATCATCCGCACACGCACCAACGCGCGTGGCGAGGACGTCTACCTGTACCGCCTGCATGGTATGGACCGCACGCAGCTGAAGGAACTGTTCGCTGCGTACATCGCGCAGGCCCGCGAACTGGATGCGAAGCCCGGCTTCTACAACACGTTGACCAGCAACTGCACCACCATCGTCTTCGACCTGGCCCGCCACATCGCACCGCGCCTGCCGCTGGATTACCGCCTGCTGCTGTCCGGTTACCTGGCCGAGTACGCGCAGGAGGTCGGCGCGCTCACTCCAGGCGTGCCGTACGCCGAGCTGCACGACAAGGGCCGAATCACCCAGCGTGCGCTGGACCTGGGCGATGGCCCGCACTTCTCCACCGTGATCCGCCAGGGCGTGCCCGGCACCGAGCAGGACCCACAGTAATGACCCAACTCTTTCTGACCCGCTGGCAGCGCATGCTGCCGGCGCTGCTTGCCGCCTTCCTGCTGCTGGGCAGCAGCGGCTGTGCGATGGTGACCGTCAAGCAGGTCAAATCCAGCGATTCGCTGGTCAACAAGCGCGCGGATGTGCTCAACACCGGCAAGCTCAGCCCAGCCGCGCGCGAGACGCTCAGCGCGGCGGGCCTGGACGAGTCGCAGTGCGAGAAGGACTTTCTGGTCTGCCGCAGCACGCTGCTGATGACCGATGACCTCAATGTCGAGCAGCGGCTGTCGGCGCTGTCCGAATTGTGGGTGAAGGCCGCGCTGGCGCTGACACCGAAGAAGACCGCAGCGGGTGATCCGCCGATGAGCGATGCGGCATTGGATGCCTGGCTGGAAGCGGCGCGTTACGCGTATGCGTATCTGTTCTACAGCGGCAGGTCCCCATCCGACCGTGCCTTCGAGGACCGGCAGACGCAGGTGCGTGACTACTACAACTACGCGGCCGAGAAAGCAGCGGTGGTGCTGTTCGTGCGTGCGCGTGCGGCGGCACTTGCCGGCGAGGACTACACGAAGCCGGTCTCGGTCGGCAGCTGGTCGCTGGCCTCCAACTACCAGCAGTTGAACCTGAAGAGCATCCCGGCGCAGTTGGTGCCGGCCGGTACCGTCAGTTTCGTCGGCCTGCGCAGCACCTATCGCCGCGATGGTTTCGGCGCCGAGCTGGTGATGGTGATGGATCCGCCGAAGCTGGTCGCGCCGGTGATCGAACCCGATGGCCCGAAGGCCGAGACCACGCAGGACGACGGCGACGACGCGCACCGTGGCCGTCGTCATCGCCATGACGATTCGGTGCCCGAATTCAGTGAGATGTCCTCGATCAACGTCACCGCACTGCTGCGTTTCGAGGGCAGCAGCCTGGAAGACGTGATGCGCACACGCCGGGTCGAGCTGGATGCCTATTCGCCGGAAGCCACCGAGCGCATCACCCTGCACGGTGAGCAGGTACCGCTGGCCGGCAACTTCACCGCGGCCTATGGCCTGTGGCTGGCGCAGAGTGGCTTCGCCCGGCAGTCGCTGCGCACCCTGTTCGGCATGAGCGAGGGCATCGGCGAGCCGCACATCTACCTGATGCAGCCTTGGGACCCGAACCGGCGCATCATCTTCATGCTGCATGGCCTGGCCAGCAGCCCGGAAGCCTGGGTGAACCTGGCCAATGAGATCATGGGCGATCCCGAGCTGCGCCAGCAGTTCCAGGTGTGGCAGGTCTATTACCCGACCAATGCGCCGATCGCACTGAACCGCTACGAGATCGCCAATGCGTTCAACGACACGCTGAAGCATTTCGACCCCAACGGCAGCACGCGTGCATCGAAGGACATGGTTTACATCGGCCACAGCATGGGCGGTGTACTGGCGCGGCTGCTGGTGAGCGACTCGGGCGACGTGCTGTGGAATGACCTGCTGGCCAACTACGACCTGAAGGGTGAACGGCTGAAGCGGGTGCAGAACAAGCTGGGGCCGCTGCTGCATTTCAAGGCACAGCCGAACGTGGAACGCGCGATCTTCATCGCCGCACCGCACCAGGGTACCGACATCGCCGGCAACAAGGTCGGCCGCCTGATCGGTCGCCTGGTGCGCCTGCCGCTGACCATTCTCGGCAAGTTCGAGGACGTGTTCATGGCACTGGCGCAGGCCGAGCAGCAGGTCGATGGCACCGCCAAGCCGAAGATCCCGAACAGCATCGACAACCTCAAGGCCAGCGATCCGTTCGTGAAGGCCGCCGCACAGCTGCCGATCGAAGCGGGCCTGAAGTACCACTCGATCATCGCCCAGCGCAAACCGGAACTGCCGGTGGAGAAGTCCGATGACGGGCTGGTGCCGTACTGGAGCGCACACCTGCCGGGCGCATTGTCGGAGAAGGTGATCATTTCCGGCCACAGCGTGCAGGAGACCCCGCAGGCGGTGCTGGAGGTGCGGCGCATCCTGCATCGGGACATCGATGATGTGGGAGCCGACAGGACACCCTGACCGCTGCGTTCGCCGGGCGTGGCCCGGCGGAATCCGCCCGGTGGTGTTACACCCGCCGCGCGATCACCGTGGCCAGCAGCGCCAGGCCGAAGGTGATCGCCAGGCACAGCGCGTAACCGGTGTGGGGTGCGCTTTGCACGAACAGCGCGAACAGCGCGCCGGAAACCGCCAGCGCGGTGGTCACCGACAGCGCCTCGCTCAGCTGCAGTGCCGAGGTGTTGGTACCCTGCTCCTGCGGCGCCGACAACGACAGCGTCAGCACCGACAGGCTCGCGTAGATCATGCCCATGCCGAAGCCGGTCACGGCCCAGCCGAGCAGCGACACCGGCAGTGGCACCACGTTGAACAGCACGGCCAGCGTGGCGGCGATGCCGACCGTCATCATCGTTGTGCCCACCCGCAACAGCTGCTGGCGCGACCAGCCACGCTGCTGGTGACCCTGCAGCCATGAACCGGCGAACCAGCCCAGTGCGCCAAGACTGAGCACGGCACCGGCCCAGCTGGGCGAGAGCCCGCGTTCGCGCTGCAGCAGCAGCGGCAGGTAGGCCTCGCAGGCGAAGAAGGCGGCCGCCGCGACGCCGCGCAGCGCGATCACGCTGGGCAGGCCACGGCGCAGGATCAGGGTTCCGGGCGGAAGCAGTCGATGCACGCAGAACAGCAGCCCCAGCATCGCCACGCCGATGCAGAGCAGCGCAGGCAGGCCCTGCTGCTGGCCGCCGAAGTAGAGCAGCAGCGCCGCCAGCGAGGCACCACTGGCCCAGCGCACAACGTTGCCTCGCCCATCGTTGGCGAGGCCGCCATCGGTGGGCTGCATGCGCGTGAGTGCCGGGCGCAGCAGCAGCGCGGCCGGAATGGCCAGCAGTGGCACGGCCAGGAACACCCAGCGCCAGCCGAGATGCTGCACGATCAGCCCGCTCAGCGCGGGGCCGATCATGGACGGCACCACCCAGCCGGCCGAGAACGCGGCGAATACCTTCGGCCGCAGATGCTCGGGGTAGCTGCGGCCGACCATCACATACAGCGAAACCGAGATCGCGCCCGCGCCCAGGCCCTGCAGAAGGCGTCCTGCCACCAGCATGCCCATGCGCATGGCAAAGCCGGCCAGCAGCAGGCCTAGGACGAAGCAGGCCAACCCGTACCAGAGCGGCCGTGCCGGCCCGTGGCAGTCGGCCCAGCGTCCGGCCAGGGTCATGCCGATCACGCTGGTGGCCAGGGTACCGCCGAAGGCCAGTGCGTACAGGCGCAGGCCGTCCAGTGCCACGGCCACGGTCGGCATGGCGGCCGCCACCGCCAAGGCCTCGAAGGCGTGCAGCGCGACCAGCGCCACCATGCCAAGGGTGGTGGCGCGATAGCGGGGGGACAGGATCGACGTATCAGCCTGCACAACCGCGTCGGCGGGCGAAACAGTGGGGGACATACAAGTTGGATGCGGGCCGCGCTTGTCAACTGGCGGCGAAGATAGCAGCATGCCACCTCAACTGCAGTTGAGGTCAAGCAATGGTGTCCCAGGAACTGAGCGTAGGCGAAGTCTCCCAGCGCAGTGGCGTGGCGGTTTCGGCGCTGCATTTCTACGAGCGCAAGGGGCTGATCAGCAGCCTGCGCACCTCGGGCAACCAGCGTCGCTACAGCCGTGACGTGCTGCGACGGTTGGCCGTGATCCGTGTCGCGCAACGGGTGGGCATGCCACTGGAAGCCGTCGGCCGTGCCTTCGAAAGCCTGCCCGAGGGCCGCGCACCGACCAAGGCCGACTGGGCCAAGCTGTCCGCGCGCTGGCGCACCGAGCTGGAGGAGCGCATCCACATGCTGCAGCTGCTGCGCGATGAGCTGACCGGCTGTATCGGCTGCGGCTGCCTGTCGCTGCAGCGCTGCCGCCTGGCCAATCCCGAAGACATCCTGGGCGAACGCGGCGACGGCCCGATGCGCTGGGAGTGACCCACGAAAACGGGACGGAGGGGATTATGTCGTTTGTGCATTAACGACTTAATCCCCTCCGTCCCCTTTTTTCTTACCAGACCGTGATCGTCTCGCCGCTCTGGATGCCTTCCACTGCACGCTGGAAGGCCAGCGCCGCGCGCTGCGCGCTCACGGCTTCGAAGCCCGGGAAGTAGGGGCCGTACGCCGCCATCGATTCGATCAGCACGTTCGGGCTGACCACGTTGATGCGCAGGCCGCGCGGCAGCAGTTCCAGTGCTGCCGCACGCACGAAGCCTTCCAGTGCGGCGTTCACGGCGGTGGCGTTGACGCCATCGCGGATCGGTTGGGCGCTGATGATGCCGCTGGTCAGGGTGATCGAACCGCCGGCGTTGAGGTGGTGCTGGGCGGCCAGTGCCAGCCGCACCTGCCCCAGCAGCTTGTCCTGCAGCCCGATGTTGAACTGTGCTGGCGTCATCTGCTGCAACGGGCCGAAGTGCACCGAGCCGGTGGTGGAGATCACCGCATCGACCGGGCCGGTACGCGCGAACAGTTCGGCGACGCTGGCGTCATCGGTCAGGTCCACTCGGAGTTCGCCGCTGCTGCGGCCGGCGGCGAGAATCTGATGCTGTTGGCCGAGCTGGCGGGCGACTGCCTGGCCGAGGGTGCCGCTCGCACCGACGAGGAGGATCTTCATGGCCGTTCCTTGCGTGAGGGAGTGAGCGCAGTCTGCGCCGTCACGGTGCGGTTAGGTAAGCGGCGTATGCTTCGCAGATTCCTAACTCTGGATTAGCAATGGATACCCTTCGCTGCATGCAGGCCTTCGTCGCCGTGGCCGAGCGCGGGAGCTTCGCAGGGGCTGCCGAACAGCTGCAGGTCTCGGCGGTGATGGTCGGCAAGTACATCCAGCAGCTGGAGACGCACCTGGGCACCGCGTTGCTGCAACGGAACACCCGCCGCCAGCGCCTGACCGAAGCCGGCAGCGCCTACCTGGCCGGGTGCCGGCAGGTGCTGGAGCAGGTGCAGCAGGCCGAGGCCGACGTGGCCGGACTGCAGATACAGCCACGCGGGCTGCTGCGGGTCAGCGCACCCACCACCTGGGGCAGCTGCGTGCTGGCGCCACAACTGGCCGGCCTGCTGCGCGCGCAGCCGCAGTTGAACATCGAACTGGACCTGAGCAACCGCCGTGTGGATCTGATCGAGGACGGCTTCGACGTGGCGATCCGGGTCGGGCCGTTGCCATCGCAGGAGGTGGTGGCGCGGCCGCTGCCGCCGTATGCGATGAGCCTGTGCGCGGCGCCGTCTTACCTGCGCAAGCGCGGCACGCCGCGTACGCCCGCCGATCTGGAAGGGCATGACTGCCTGAGCCATCTGGCCTGGCGCGGTGGCCACGGCTGGCAGTTGGCCAATGGCGAACAGGTGGATTGGGAGGCGCGCCTGACCTGCAATGACGGGTTTGCGTTGCGCGAAGCGGCGGTCGCCGGCGCGGGGCTGGTGCTGCAGCCGACCGCATTGCTGGCCGGCGAGATCGCGGCAGGGCGGTTGAAGCCGCTGCTGCGCGACTACCTGCCCGAACCACGGCCGATGCACCTGATCTACCTGCCCGACCGCAGGCCGCGTCCGCGGTTGCAGTGCTTCGTCGATTTCGTCATGACCACATTGGGGCAATGAGCATCCACGCCAGGCGTGGATGACGGTGGGTGCCGACCGTTGGTCGGCACGCATCGGGATCAATCATTCGCCGCAGACAGTTCCTGCCCACGCACCTGTGCGGCACGCAGTGCGGTGTCCACCAGGGCCTCGAAGCCACCGGCCTGGAAGCTCTCGATCGCGGCCTGGGTGGTGCCATTCGGCGAGGTCACGCGGCGGCGAAGCTCGGCCGGGCTCTCACCGGCTTCATCAAGCATGCGCGAGGCACCCAGCAGGGTCTGCACCACCAGCGTGCGCGCGGCGTCGGCTGGCAGGCCCTGGGCAATACCCGCCGCTTCCATCGCTTCGGCCAGCAGGAACACATAGGCCGGGCCACTGCCGGATACGGCAGTCACTGAATCCATCAGCGCCTCGCTGTCGATCCACACGGTGCGGCCTGCGCTGGCCAGCACCTTCTCGGCCTGTGCGTGCTGCTGCGTGTCCACCGACGGTGTGGCGAACAGGCCGGTCACACCTGCGCCGAGCAGGGCCGGGGTGTTCGGCATCGCGCGCACCACTGCCAGGTCGCCTCCCAGCCAACGCTGCAGCTGCGCGCTGGTGATGCCGGCGGCAATCGACACCACCATCGGTCGGTTCGCCTGTGCCAGTGCCCGCAGCGACTGGCAGACCTCACGCAGCACCTGCGGCTTCACCGCCAGCAGCCAGGTGCTGCCCTGCGCAGCGGCATCAATCGCGTTGTCATGCACCTGCACACCGAAGTCGGCGGCCAGCGCCTGGCGCAGTTCGGCCACCGGTTCGGCGACGTGGATGTGCGCGGCGGGTGTGCCCTGGCGGATCAGGCCGGCGATCAGGCTGCGCGCCATGTTGCCGCCGCCGATGAAAGTGATGGAATCAGCTGCCATGGAAAGCTCCTTGGAAAGTCAGGCTGGGCGCGGGCGCGCGCCGAACAGTGCGGTACCGATCCGCACCAGGGTGGCACCCTCGGCGATGGCTTCGGCGTAGTCGCTGCTCATGCCCATCGACAGCGTGTCGATCTGCGTGTGCTGGGCAGCCAGCGACTGGAAAAGTGTGCGCATGCGCACGAATGCATCCCGACGGTGCTCGGCCTCGGGCCATGGCGCGGGAATCGCCATCAGTCCGCGCAGGCGCAGGGTGGGTTCGGCGGCAATTGCGGCGGCGAGTACGTCCACTTCCTCCGGTGCACAGCCATGCTTGCTGGATTCGTCGTCGATGTTGACCTGGATCAGCACGTTCAGCGGGCCGCGCGCGGCCGGGCGATGGCGCGCAAGCGCCGTTACCAGCTTGGGCCGGTCCACGCTCTGCACCCAGTCGAAGTGGGTGGCCACGGCATCGGCCTTGTTCGACTGCAGGTGGCCGATCAGGTGCCACTCCAGCGCCAGGTGCTGCAGCGCCTGCATCTTGGCCAGCGCTTCCTGCACATAGTTTTCGCCGAAGGCATGCTGGCCCTGTGCGGCCAGCGCGGCCACGGCCTCGGCCGGTTGGGTCTTGGACACCGCCAGCAGGCGTGGATCGGGCCTGCCCGCGGCCTCGGCGGCGGCATGCAGGTTGCTCAGGATCTGGGGCAGGGGAGTGGCCACGTAACGCGTTCCGTTGAATCAGGAGGCTATACTGCCGCCCGGGGAAAGATCCTTCCAGTCGAAGCCGTTATTGGGGAGTAGCCGCTCATGGATATCGCCGAACTGTTGGCGTTTTCCGTAAAGAACAAAGCGTCCGACCTGCACCTGTCCGCAGGGCTGCCGCCGATGATCCGCGTGGACGGCGACGTTCGCCGGATCAACATCCCAGCCCTGGACCACAAGCAGGTCCATGCGCTGGTGTACGACATCATGTCCGACAAGCAGCGCCGCGATTACGAGGAATTCCTCGAAGTGGACTTCTCCTTCGAGATTCCGTCGCTGGCGCGCTTCCGTGTGAACGCGTTCAACCAGAACCGCGGCGCCGGTGCGGTGTTCCGTACCATTCCGTCCGAGGTGCTCACCCTCGAGGACCTGGCCTGCCCGCTGTTGTTCCGCGAAGTGATCCAGCAGCCGCAGGGCCTGATCCTGGTGACCGGTCCGACCGGCTCGGGCAAGTCGACCACGCTGGCGGCGATGATCGACTACATCAACAAGAACGAATACGGCCACATCCTCACCGTCGAGGATCCGATCGAATTCGTGCACACCTCGCAGAAGTGCCTGATCAACCAGCGCGAAGTGCACCGTGATACGCATGGTTTCAATGAAGCGCTGCGCTCGGCACTGCGTGAGGACCCGGACATCATCCTGGTCGGCGAACTTCGCGACCTGGAAACCATCCGCCTGGCGCTGACCGCCGCGGAAACCGGCCACCTGGTGTTCGGCACCCTGCATACCAGCTCGGCGGCCAAGACCATCGACCGCATCATCGACGTGTTCCCGGCCGGCGAAAAGCCGATGGTGCGCTCGATGCTGTCCGAGTCGCTGCGTGCGGTGATCTCGCAGGCGCTGCTGAAGAAGGTCGGCGGCGGTCGTACCGCTGCGTGGGAAATCATGGTCGGCACCCCGGCCATCCGCAACCTGATCCGCGAGGACAAGGTGGCGCAGATGTATTCGGCCATCCAGACCGGCCAGCAGTACGGCATGATGACCCTGGACCAGCACCTGCAGGACCTGGTCAAGCGCAGCCTGATCACCCGCAACCAGGCCCGCGACTACGCCAAGGACAAGCGCCTGTTCGAGTAAGGCAGGGCAGCCACGGGCGGCGCGTGCAATGGCGCGGCCGCTCCGTGTTGTTTCCTCCACCGACCGTTACCTGGTAAACCGCTTTTCCGGGAGCCTGCCGTGAACACCACCGCGACCACCATCGATTTCACTTCGTTCCTCAAGCTGATGGCGCACCAGCGCGCCTCGGACCTGTTCATCACTGCGGGCATGCCGCCGGCGATGAAGGTCAACGGCAAGATCTCGCCGATCACGCAGACCCCGCTCACGCCGCAGCAGAGCCGCGACCTGGTGCTCAACGTGATGACCCCTGCGCAGCGCGAGGAGTTCGAGAAGACGCATGAATGCAACTTCGCCATCGGCCTGTCCGGTGTCGGCCGCTTCCGCGTCAGCTGCTTCTACCAGCGCAACCAGGTCGGCATGGTGCTGCGTCGCATCGAGACGCGCATTCCGACCGTGGAAGAGCTGAGCCTGCCGCCGATCATCAAGACGCTGGCGATGACCAAGCGCGGCATCATCCTGTTCGTTGGTGCCACCGGTACCGGCAAATCGACATCGCTGGCGGCGATGATCGGCTACCGCAACCAGAACTCGACCGGCCACATCATCACCATCGAAGACCCGATCGAGTTCGTGCACAAGCACGAGGGCTGCATCATCACCCAGCGTGAAGTCGGCATCGATACCGACAGCTGGGAAGCGGCGCTGAAGAACACACTGCGCCAGGCGCCGGACGTGATCATGATCGGCGAAGTGCGTACCCGCGAAGGCATGGACCACGCCATCGCGTTCGCCGAAACCGGCCACCTGGTGCTGTGCACCCTGCATGCCAACAACGCCAACCAGGCGATGGACCGCATCGTCAACTTCTTCCCGGAAGACCGCCGCAACCAGCTGCTGATGGACCTTTCGCTGAATCTGAAGGGCGTGGTTGCGCAGCAGCTGATTCCTTCGCCCGATGGCCGCTCGCGCAAGGTGGCGATGGAGATTCTGCTGGGCACGCCGCTGGTGCAGGACTACATCCGCGATGGCGAGATCCACAAGCTGAAGGAAGTGATGAAGGACTCGGTCCAGCTGGGCATGAAGACCTTCGACCAGAGCCTGTTCGAGCTGTACCAGGCCGGTGAGATCAGCTACGAGGACGCACTGCGTTACGCCGATTCGCAGAACGAGGTGCGCCTGCGCATCAAGCTCAGCCAGGGCGGCGACGCGCGTACCCTGTCGCAGGGGCTGGATGGCGTGGAGATCTCCGAGATCCGGTGACCCGGCCGGCAACGGTCGTGACCGGATTGATGAATTCCAGTCATGACCGACTGCCATCCAGTCGGTTCAATCCAGCGCCCCAGCAGGCGTATCGTCAGCGCTCCCCCTCTGGAGCATGACGATGCAGACACGTGAACTCGGCCGCAGTGGCCTGAAGGTTTCCGCCCTCGGCCTGGGGTGCATGGGCCTGAGCCACGGCTATGGCCAGCCGGTCGAGCGCAGCCAGGGCATCGCCCTGCTGCACGCTGCGGTGGAACGCGGCGTGACCTTCTTCGATACCGCCGAAGTGTACGGCCCGTATACCAATGAAGACCTGCTCGGTGAGGCGCTGGCGCCGTACCGCGACACGCTGGTGATCGCCACCAAGTTCGGCTTCAAGGACGCGCGCGTCGATACCGGCCTGGACAGCCGCCCGGAGAACATCCGCGCCGTGGCTGAAGCCAGCCTCAAGCGCCTGCGTACCGACCATATCGATCTGTTCTACCAGCACCGCGTCGACCCGAACGTGCCGATCGAGGATGTGGCCGGCACCGTGCGCGACCTGATCGCCGAGGGCAAGGTCGGCCACTTCGGCCTGTCCGAGGCCAGTGCTGCCACCGTGCGTCGCGCGCATGCGGTGCAGCCGGTGGCTGCGGTGCAGAGCGAGTACTCGCTGTGGTGGCGCGAACCGGAGCGTGAACTGCTGCCGACGCTGCAGGAGCTGGGCATCGGCTTCGTGCCGTTCAGCCCGCTGGGCCGCGGCTTCCTGACCGGTGCGATCAACGCCGACACCACCTTCGACGCCAACGATTTCCGCAACAGCGTGCCGCGTTTCGAAGTGGAAGCGCGTCGCGCCAACCAGGCGCTGGTGGATCGCATCAGCACGATCGCGGCGGCGCGGGGTGCGACCCCGGCGCAGGTGGCGCTGGCCTGGCTGCTGGCACAGGCGCCGTGGATCGTGCCGATCCCAGGCACCACCAAGGTCCTTCGCCTGGAGGAAAACCTGGGCGCGGCCGACCTGCAGCTGGCACCGGAGGAGCTGCAACGCATCGCACAGGCGCTGGACGAAGTGTCGATCGTCGGCGAGCGCTACAACGCGCAGCGCGCCGCCCAGGCCAAGGGCTGATCAACAGCTGGGTGCGGAACGTTGGTGGTGGGTGCGGACCGTTGGTCCGCACTCCTTGATCCTCACCCCATCGGCCCACGCAGCGCATCAAGCACCGTGCGCATCGCCACGGTGACGTGGCGGCGCGACGGGTAGTACGCGTAGTAGCCATCGAAGTGGGGGCACCAGTCGTCCAGCACCGACTGCAGCCGGCCATCGTCCAGCATCGGCTGCACCTGGTCTTCCGGCAGCCAGGCCAATCCGCTGCCGGCCAGCGCAGCGGCGCGGGTCATGCCCATGGTGTTGAAGGTCCACTGGCCGGTGACGCGCACGCTCAGTTCGTTGCCATCCTGGCCGAAATCCCACGGCATCAGCCCACCATGCGTGGGCAGGCGCAGGGTCACGCAGTTGTGGCCTGCAAGCTCGTCCGGATGCCGTGGCACCACATGCTGGCGGAAGTAGCTGGGCGCGCCGACCACGCGCATGCGCAGCGGCGGGCTGATCGGCACAGCGACCATGTCGCGCGCCAGCCGCTCGCCGAGGCGGATGCCGATGTCATAGCGCTCGGCCACGATGTCGGCCAGCCCGTAGTCGGCGGCCAGTTCCACCTTCAAATCCGGATACTGCTGCAGCAGCGGCGCCAGCCGTGGCCATGCGATGTACTCGGCGGCGTGGCCGGTGGCATTGATGCGGATGGTGCCGGCCGGGCGTTCACGGTACTCGGCCAGCGCGGCCAGCCCGTCCTCGATCTCGGCCAGGCGCGGACCCAGGGTATCGAGCAGGCGGGCCCCGGCTTCGGTGGTGGAGACGCTGCGGGTGGTGCGGGTCAGCAGGCGCACGCCGAGACGTTCTTCCAGACCGCGCATGGCATGGCTGAGCGCGGACTGGGATACGCCCAGCTGGGCGGCGGCCTTGGTGAAGCTGCCCTCGCGGGCAACGTGGACGAAGGCCTGCAGGTCGTTGAGATTTTCGCGGGGCATGACAGGATGATACGGCTCCCGGATTGAACGGATCTGTCGATTTCCGGCTCCCCGGTTCGTCGTACCGGTACATCCAACGCAAGGAGCTTCCGCATGAGCACTGACACCAAGCCCAAGGGCCCGGCCTCGTACTTCCCCTCCATCGAGAAGACCTACGGGCAGCCGGTGGCGCACTGGTTCGGGTTGCTGGCCGGGAAGAAGGGCCTGAAACACATGGAACTGGTCAGCTTCCTGAAGAGTGAACATGGGCTGGGCCATGGCCATGCCAACGCGCTGGTGGCGCACCATCTGGCCGGCAAGGGCTGAGCAGGCAACCCCGCGCTGAACGGTTGTCGGCGGCCTCGCCCCACGGGATGCAGGGACGGGCAGACTGGGCGTCCATCCTCAGGCAGGACGCCCGCATGCAGGTCACGCTGGAAACGATCACCTCCGACAACTACGAGGCGGTGTGCGACCTTGACGTCAGCGAGGCGCAGCAGGACTTCGTGGCCGGCAATACCTGGTCGCTGGTGCAGGCAGCCTTCAATCCCGGTTACCAGACCCGCGCCATCCGTGCCGATGGCGAGTGGGTCGGGTTCTTCATGTGGGTGCCGGAGACGCCGCAGCGGATGTCGATCTGGCGCTTCATGGTCGATCAACGCTGGCAGGGCCGCGGCATCGGTCGACGTGCGCTGGAACTGGCGCTGGCGCAGATCCGGGCCACGCCCGGGCTGGCCGAGATCGAGATCTGCTACAACCCGCGCAATCCGGTGGCCGGCGCCTTCTACGGCAGCTTCGGTTTCGTCGAGACCGGAATGGACGAGGCCGGAGAAGACATGCTGGCCGTGCTGACTGCAGCGGTCCCGAAATAACTGAATGGGCAAGGGTGGCTGAACGATTTCATCTGCAACTGTCATGCAGATCGTGTCTAATACCGCTCCCCACCTGCTGTTCCCCACCCGTATGTCCCTTCCCTCCCATGGCCCCGCGCCGTGCGACGACGCTGACGGCCACCTGGTCACCGCCGGCCCGCTGACCCCGCCGCCCGATAGCGCCGGCACCACCGCCGACGAAAAAGCGCTGCGCCACTCGATCGCCGAGGATGTGCAGGGCATGGTGCTGGCCACGATGGTGGCCTCGCTGGGCCTGGCCATCTTCGCCAAGAGTGGGCTGATGATCGGCGGCATGGCCGGCATGGCGTTCCTGCTGCATTACGCGCTGGACTGGAACTTCGGCGTGGTGTTCGTGCTGGTCAATCTGCCGTTCTACTGGGTGGCGGTGCGGCGCATGGGCTGGGAATTCACCCTGAAGACCTTCGCCGCGGTCACCGCCTGCGGCGTGCTGACCGACCTGCTGCCGCGCTGGATCGACTTCTCGCACATCCACCCGCTGTATTCGGCGATCGTCGGTGGCGCATTGTCCGGCCTGGGCATCCTGTTCTTCATCCGTCACCGTGCCAGCCTCGGCGGTATCGGCATCCTGGCGGTGTACCTGCAGCGCACCCGTGGCTGGAGCGCGGGCAAGGTGCAGATGTCCTACGACGCCTGCCTGATGGTGGCCGCGTTCTTCGTGCTGTCGCCTTCCAAGGTGCTGTATTCGGCCATCGGCGCGGTGGTGCTCAGCTTGGTGCTGATGTTCAACCACCGCCCCGGCCGCTACATGGGCGTGTGATCGCGCTCTCCGCGTTCGCCGGGCATGGCCCGGCGCTACTACGTGGCGGTTCCGGTAGCGCCGGGCCATGCCCGGCGGCCGTCCTTCAACGTACGGCGGCCTGCAGCCACGGCGGCGACAGCTTCAGCAGCCGCGCATGCACCGGGCAATTCTCGGCGTGCGCACCGGGCAGGTAGCCCAGGCTCATCAGGAACTCGCCGGTGATCTCGCCGCCGGTGAAGCGGAACGTCTTCTTGAACAGCTTCACCCAGTCGGCCTTGCTGAGCGGGTGATGCGCATCCAGCCACGCCGCGAAGCTGCCATGGCTGGCCCGCAGCTGCTGGATCACCTGCGCGTTGTGGATCGCCGCCAGCACCTTCAGCCGGTTGCGGATGATGCCCGCGTCCGACAGCAGGCGTTCGATGTCCTGCTCGGCATACGCTGCCACGCGGTCCACATCGAAGCCGTCATAGGCCGCGCGGAAACCCTCGCGCTTCTTCAGGATCGTTTCCCAGCTCAGCCCGGCCTGGTTGATCTCCAGTACCAGCCGCTCGAACAGTTCGCGCTCGTCACGCTGCGGGAAGCCGTACTCGTTGGCGTGGTAGTAGTCGTGCACCGGATGGCCCGGGGCGATGAGGCAGTAGCCGCTCATGGGGAAGACTCGTTGGATTCGGGTTCGGGATCGATGGCCAGCGCAGGGCGCCCGCCGATGGACAGCATCGGCCAGCGCGGCGGTTCGAGAGTGAGTTCGCCATCGCGCAGGGCCTGGTTGATCGCCTCGGCCTGGCCGCTGACGGTGCCGAACAGCGAGCCGGCCCGGCGCCACTGGGCATCCCTGCCACGTGCGTACAGCACGCAGTCCGGTCCACGGTGGGTGTACAGCTCGCACAGCAGCACTTCGCCGGTGCCATCGCCGTCCAGGTCGCGATGCACGATCAGGCAGTCGCGCTCGCTCTGGGCGCAGGATTCGCCATTGATCGAACGCGTGGCCAGCGCCTGCCACCAATCGTCCGGTGGCGAGCTGGATCCCTTGGCCAGCTTCAGCGCGCGCTGCAGGGCAGCGACGTCCTGCGGCCCCTTGTCGAGGCGCTGTCCGTCATCCCAGCGTGACGTGCGTGCCAGCGCTGCCGCGATCACCTGTGGCGCGTTGGCATCGGCGGTGATGGCCGGATCACGCTGCAGCTCGCGCAGCGCCTGCACGCCACGGCGCCCAAGATCGAAGCGCAGCACGTTGACGTCACTGCTGGTGATTGCCGGCGGGTCCGCACGCAGGCGCGCCAGCTGGCTGGACAGGGTCAGCCGCACCGGGTCCAGCAGCGGCGAGTTGCCCAGCAATGCCAGTGCCAGCACCGCCCAGCACATCCAGCGGTTGACCGGCTCCAGCATCTGCAACCAGCGCCCCTGCCGGCGCAGCACCGCCAACGCGTAGCCCACGGCATAACCGGCCACGGCCAGCGCGATCAGCACCGCCCAGAACCGGTCCACGGTCCAGCCGTACTGCGCCACGCGCAGGCCCAGCGCGTACAGTGCCAGCGCCGCGTAGACCGGCAGCGCCAGCAGGCTGGCTTCAACAAGGCGGCGCAGCAGCAGGGGGTAGGGGGCGCTGTCTTCCCCTTGCTGGTAGACCGCATTGGTGAACGTCATCAGCAACAGCGACAGCACCAGCAGCAGGCTGGCCGCCGAACGGGTCTTCCACAAGGGTTCCAGCCCGGTAAGCGGCAGGCTCAGCACGAACAGCACGGCGATGAACGACAGCAGCGGCAGCAGCCCGCGGCAGATCGCGAACAGCACCTGG
Source organism: Stenotrophomonas sp. 22692 (assembly GCF_052045015.1). Taxonomy (NCBI): domain Bacteria; kingdom Pseudomonadati; phylum Pseudomonadota; class Gammaproteobacteria; order Lysobacterales; family Lysobacteraceae; genus Stenotrophomonas; species Stenotrophomonas sp. 22692. The sequence continues at coordinate 313,764 of NZ_JBQEMR010000002.1, read as the reverse complement.
CGGGTGATCTGGATCGCGCGGTGCTGGGTGCGCCCGATCAGCACGCCGAACCCGGTCAGGCTGCCGGTGGCCAGCGCGATGAACGCGTCCTGCCGGAACAGGTCGCGGAAGAACGTCACCTCCAGCAGCTGGAACAGCGCCGCCCACAGCCACAGCAGCAGCCAGGTCAGCCCGGTGAACAGTGCGGCGAGAGCCAGGGTCAAACCGTTCTGCCAGGCGCGCTCGAACAACTCGGGGTAGCTGGCACGCCAATGCCCGTGCTGCAGCTGGAACTGCCACCAGGGCAGGGCCACGAACACCGCCACGGCCATGCCCAGGGTCAGCGGGAACTGCAGCGCGCCCGATTCCAGTGCGGTCTCGCCATTGAGGTTCCAGCCGATCCAGGCGGCCAGCGCCAGCACCACCGCCGAGCCGAGCGCGGCCTGCAGCCACAGGCGGCGCTGGCCCAGCTCGACCAGGCTCAGCGCCACCGCGCTGGGAATGGCCAGCACCCAGGCGTACCAGCAGTAGCGCCAGCCGATATCGCGGAAGGGCCAAGCATCGGACAGCTCCTGCGCGGCGTACAGCATCAGGCCCTGCAGCAGGGCGATCAGGACGATGGCGCTGCGTGCCGGCAGGCTCAGGGGCGAAGAGGGCTGCATCGATGACCTTCCATGGCAAAGCACCATCCTAGCCCATCGCTGCACGCGCCCATCGCGCGACCATATCGGCCCCAGCAGGTAGAATGGGGCCATGCCTGTAACGCCGACCTCCCTTGCCGATCACCTGCTCGTCGCGCTGCCGTCGCTGCTCGACGCGACCTTTGCCCGCAGCGTCGCGCTGATCTGCCAGCACGACGAGAACGGGGCGATGGGCGTGCTGGTCAACCAGCCTTCCGAGTACACGCTGGGTGAAGTGCTTGCACAGATGGACATCACCACCGGTGATGGCGACCTGCAGGCGCGCATGGTGCTTAACGGCGGCCCGGTGCATCCGGAGCGCGGCTTCGTCATCCATGACGACGCGCGGGCGTGGGATTCCAGCCTGACCGTGGGCGACGGCCTGTACCTGACCACCTCGCGCGACATCCTCGAAGCGATGGCGCGGGGCGAAGGCCCGGCCAATGCCGTGGTCACCCTTGGCTGTGCCGGTTGGGGCGCAGGGCAGCTGGAAAGCGAGCTGTCCGAGAACAGCTGGCTGACGGTGCCGGCCGATGCCGAACTGGTGTTCCAGCTGCCGCTGGAGCAGCGCTGGCAGGGTGCGGCCTCGCGTATCGGCGTGGACCTGTTCCGGCTGACGGATTACAGCGGCCATGTCTGAGCCGGTCGCGCCCGCACCGGTTCCTGCTGCCCCGGCGATCCTCCGTGATGGCACCGTTCTGGGTTTCGATGTCGGCTCGCGACGGATCGGCGTGGCTATCGGCAGTGCCTTCGCCGCGCATGCGCGCGCGGTGGCCGTGGTCGATGTGCACGGCAACGGCCCGGACTGGACCGCGATCGAGCGCCTGCTCAAGGAATGGAAGCCCGATGGCCTGGTGGTTGGCGACCCGCTGACCCTGGACGGCCAGGACCAGCCCAACCGCAAGCGTGCGCAGGGCTTCGCCCGCCAGCTGCGGGAACGTTTCAAGCTGCCGGTGGTGATGATCGACGAGCGCTCCAGCTCGGTCGAGGCCGCCCGCCGCTTCGCCGTCGAGCGCGCCGAAGGGCGCAAGCGCCGCCGTGATGCGGCCGCCCTCGATGCCGTGGCCGCGGCGGTGATCATCGACCGCTGGCTGTCGTCGCCGGACGACGCCACCCCCATTCCCTGACTGCCCGACACCGCCATGACCGCCCAGCAAATCGATGCCTCCGGACGCCTGCGCCACCTGCTGACCCTGGAGGGCCTGCCGCGCGAGACCCTGCTGCAGCTGCTCGATCGGGCAGGGCAGATCCGCGATGCCGCAGTCGGCCGCGTCGGCAACAAGCGCCACGTATTGGCCGGTTCGGCGGTGTGCACGCTGTTCTTCGAACCGTCCACGCGCACCCGCAGCTCGTTCCAGCTGGCCGCGCAGCGGCTGGGCGCCGATGTACTGAACTTTGATGCCTCGACCTCGTCCACGCGCAAGGGCGAAACCGCCTGCGACACGCTGCGCAACCTGGAAGCGATGGGCGTGCGCGGTTTCGTGGTGCGCCACCCGGATGATGGCGCCGTGGCTGCACTGGCCGACGCTGCGGGCGAGGGCACCGCACTGATCAACGCCGGCGACGGCCGCAGTTCGCACCCGACCCAGGGCCTGCTGGACATGCTGACCCTGCGCCAGGCCAAGGGCCCGGATTTCTCGAAGCTGAAGGTAGTGATCGTCGGCGACGTGAAGCACTCGCGCGTGGCCCGCACCGACCTGCATGCGCTGCGCACGCTGGGCGTGGGCGAGATCCGCGTCTGCGGCCCGCAGTCGCTGCTGCCGGACGACGAGACCCTGAAGGGCTGCGTGGTCGGCGATGATTTCGACGCGATGCTGGAAGGCGTCGACGCGCTGATGATGCTGCGCCTGCAGCGCGAGCGCATGGAAGAAGGCCTGGTGCCGTCGCTGGAGCAGTATCACACGCAGTACGGCCTGACCACCGAGCGCCTGGCCCGCGCCGGCAAGGATGCGGCGGTGCTGCACCCGGGCCCGATCAACCGCGGCGTGGAAGTGACCGACGAGGTGGCCGACGGCCCGCAGTCGTGGGTACTGCGCCAGGTCGCTAACGGGGTCGCCGTGCGCATGGCCGTGCTGGAAACCCTGCTGGGCTGATCGCCCTGGTGGGCTGACCTGCCCTGGTGGGTGCCGACCGTTGGTCGGCACTGAACCATCAGTGCGGTGAAGTGCGGGCCTAGCCACTGAATGGTTCCGGGCCTACCTGTACTGACGTGGTTGCCCGATAGAAGACGGATGCCGGCAGGCGCACGCTTGGGCCCATGAACCGCACGCCTACGCCTTGGCCGCCATTCCCGGATCGGGCAATCCTACATCCTGACCACCGTCACCCAGGAACGTCGATGCTACTTCGATGATGCCACTGCGGCACAGGAGGTGATGGATGTGTTCCGTCGCATTGATGCTGAGGGCCTGACGCACTCACTTGCCTATGTGGTCATGCCAGACCACATCCATTGGCTTGTGGAGATCCGAGCGTTCTCGCTGGACCGCATCATGCAACGCTTCAAATCGAGCAGTGCATTGCGGATCAACCGCATGCTGGGTAGGACAGGACGATTCTGGCAATCGAGCTATCACGATCACGCCATTCGTTCTGAAGAATCACTGTTTCGCCATGCGATGTACATCGTCGCCAACCCGGTCAGGGCGAACCTGGCGAGCTGCGTGGCGGATTATCCGTATGCCTGGTGCCGATGGGAGATCGATGTGAGTTACCAGGCAATGGATTACCCCGAAGCGGAGAGATAGTGCCGACCAACGGTCGGCACCCACCAATACCCAAGCCGACCAACGGTTGGCATCCACCAACATCCATGCCGACCAACGGTAGGCATCCACCAACAGATGTTTCCCAGCAGAAGCTGTGGCTCAGCGCTTCTGCGCGAACAGCCACGCCCACATTGCCGGGTCCGCATAGGTGGCATCCCAGGCGTTGTGGTTGCCGTCGGGGTACTCGGTATAGCGCACGTCGCGTGCGCTGGCGCCCTGGAAGGCGGCGTGCAGCCTGCGGTCGTCGTCCGGCGGCACGACGTCGTCCAGCGCGCCGTGGAAGATCCAGATCGGCGTGTGCCGCAGGCGCTGCGCGATCACGGCATACGGATCGGTTTCCTGGGCGACCTGCTCGACGAACAGGGTTGGGCGCTTCGCGCGTGGTGCAAGTACCGCGCCGCACACGGGGACGATCGCGGCAAAGCGGCGCGGGTCGTCCAGCGCGATGTTCCAGCTGCCGTAGCCGCCCATCGACATGCCAGTCAGGTACTGCCGTGCCGGGTCGGCGCCGAATTCGGCGATCGTGGCGTCCAGTGCGGCCACTGCCGCACGGTTGTTGCGGCCGCTCCATTCCTCATGGCCCGGTACCTGTGGGAACACCACCAGGGCGGGGAAGTCGGGATGCTCGCGCAGGTAAGGCCCCAGCCCGGCGTAGGTCTGCTTGACGCCATCGGCACCGCGCTCGCCGGAGCCGTGCAGGAACAGGATGACCGGGAGGTGGGTGGGAGCGGCGGCCTGCACGCCGGCCGGAATGAACACCTGATAGTAGGCGGTCTCCCCCTCCACCTTCACCGCACGTGCCTCGAAGCGACCACGCGCGCTGTCCGGCAGCGAAGTGCAACCGCTCATCACCAGAAGGGCCAGCAGTGGCAGCCAGCGCGACATCGAACGGACCATGGGAATTCCCGAAGCGGCAGGTATGGCCGCATCGTAGTCCGCCGCACGTCAATGAGGCATCGTGCGCCGCGTCACTGCGGACGCGGGAAACTGGCGATGATGTCCAACTGCTCCTGTGCCTCGGCGTTGCCTTCGGCGGCAGCTGCCTGCACCTGTGCCATGTCCGGATGCAGCACCACCAGCAGCGGGTTCTCGCAGACCGGGCAGTCGTACTCGGTGGCGTCCTCGTCCAGCTCCATCTCCATGGCACGCGAGCTGCCCTTCCATTCGCAGGCCGGGCAGGTGTGCTGCTGGTCGCGCCAGCCGGGCTGGAAATAGTTTTCGATCGTTGTTGCCATGGGTGTTCCAGTTGGGTGGGGTCAGCGCCCCGCGTGGCGGGGGCCGATCCTCGATGCGGTCAGTGCAGCAGCACCAGCGTGGCCAGGCCGAGGAAAGTGAAGAAGCCCATCGAGTCGGTCACGGCGGTCAGGAAGATGCCACTGGCCAGCGCCGGATCGAAGCCGAAGCGCTTCAGTGTGAGCGGCACCAGCACGCCGGCCAGCGCTGCGAACAGCAGGTTGCAGGTCAGCGCGATGGCGATCACCGCAGACAGACCGGGTGAATGGAACCAGGCCAATACGATCAGGCCCAGCACCGAGCCGAGCATCACGCCGTTCAACAGCGCAACCCGTACCTCCTTCCACAACAGGGTGCGCGCGTTGGAGGCGCCCACCTGGCCCAGCGCCAGGCCGCGCACCATCAGCGCCAGCACCTGGGTGCCGGCGTTGCCACCGAGGCCGGCCACGATCGGCATCAGCACCGCCAGCGCCACCAGCTTGTCGATGGTGCCCTCGAAGTGGCCGACCACGCTGGAGGCCAGGAACGCCGTGCACAGGTTGACCGACAGCCACATCAAGCGGCGGCGCATGGCGCGCCAGACCGGGCTGAACAGATCTTCGTCCTCGTCCAGGCCGGCGGCGCCCAGCGCCTGGTGCTCGGCCTGTCCACGGATGATGTCGACCACGTCATCGATGGTGATGCGGCCAACCAGGATGTTGTTGTCGTCCACCACCGGCGCCGAGATCCAGTCATGGTCGGAGAACTGGCGGGCGACCTCCTGGTCGCTTTCGCCGACATCGATCGCCGGCTGCTCGTCGTCGATCAGGCGGTTGATCGGGGTGGTGTCCTCGTGGGTCACCAGTGCCGCCAGCGACACCCGGCCGAGGTATTGATGGCGCCGGCTGACCACGAACAGGTGGTCAGTGTGGTCGGGCAGTTCGCCTCGCAGGCGCAGGTAGCGCAGCACCACGTCGACGTTGACGTCGGCGCGCACGGTCACCACGTCCGGGTTCATCAGGCGCCCGGCACTGTCCTCGGGGTAGGACAGCACCTGCTCCAGGCGCTCGCGGTTCTCGCGGTCCATCGACTTGAGGACTTCGTCGATGACCGTGTCCGGCAGGTCTTCGACCAGGTCGGCCAGGTCGTCGATGTCCAGGTCTTCGACCGCGGCGATGATTTCGTCCGGGTCCATGTCCGCGAGCAGGCTCTCGCGCACGTCGTCGCCGACGTGGACCAGCACCTCGCCGTCATCTTCCGGATCGACCAGGCCCCACACCACCTCGCGCTTGCCCGGCGGCAACGATTCGAGCAGGTTGCCGATCTCGGCCGGGGCCAGGGTGTTGACCAGGCGGCGCACCGGGCCCAGCCGACCGCTGTCCAGTGCGTCGGACAGCATCCGCAGTTGGCGTGCAGTCTTGTCGTGGCGTACAGCTTCAGCCATCGCAGCTCCCGCGGGATAAGAAAAGCCGCGATCCCGGCAAGGATGCGGCAACAGGGGTGTTCAGCGCGTCATTATCGCAAGGGGATGTTTCAACGCATAGCCGCCACGCATGGCAGCCGATGGTAGTGCCGGCCGCTGGCCGGCAACCTCACGGACCTCGATGGCGGCGATTGCCGGCCAGCGGCCGGCACTGCCCTTGGCGCTCAGGCCGTTTCGGCCACCAGCGCCAGCCAGCGCTCGATGGCGCGGCGGTCGCGTGCGGCCAGCAGCTTCGGTGCGCGCGCACGCAGCGTGGCCAGGTCGGCCTCGCGGATCGCGCGGCGCACCTCCAGCAGTGTACCGGGGTGCAGGCTGAACTCGCTCAGGCCCAGCGCCAGCAGCAGCGGCGTCATCCGCGCATCACCGGCCATCTCACCGCAGACCGCCACCGGGATGCGATGCCGCGCACCGGTCTCGATCACCATCTGCAGCAGCCGCAGCACGGCCGGATGCAGTGGCGAATACAGCTCGCCCAGTGCCTCGTTGTTGCGGTCGGCGGCCAGCAGGTACTGCACCAGGTCGTTGGTGCCGATCGACAGGAAGTCGACCAGGTCGATGAAGCTCTCCAGTGCCAACGCCGCAGCGGGCACCTCGATCATCGCCCCCAGTGGCACATGGTCGGACACCATGTGACCTTCGCCACGCAGCTGTTCGGTCAGCTTGAGCATGCGCCGGCGCACCGCCAGCAGTTCCTCGCGGGTGCTGACCATCGGCACCAGCACGCGCAGCTTGCCGTAGGCCGAGGCCCGCAGGATCGCGCGCAGCTGGGTGTCGGCCACCTTCGGCCGTGCCAGCGACAGGCGCACGCCGCGCAGTCCCAAGGCCGGGTTCTCTTCATTGCTCAGGGTCAGGCCGGTACGGTCGGCCTTGTCCGCGCCCAGATCGAGCGTGCGGATGGTGACCGGTCGCCCGCTCATGCCCAATGCGGCATCGCGGTAGGTCTGGAACTGTTCTTCTTCGTCCGGCAGCTCGTTGCGCTGCAGGAACAGGAATTCGGTGCGGTACAGGCCCAGTCCCTGCGCGCCCAGCGCATGTGCCTGGGTGACGTCCTCCAGCGATTCGGCATTGGCCAGCAGCGCGATGTCGACCTGGTCGCGGGTACGGCTGGGCTTGCTGCGCAGGCGGCCGAGCTCGCGCTGCTCGCGCGCATGCTCTTTCAGGCGCGCGCGGTAGTCGCGCAGGTTGTCGGCCTGCGGGTTGGCGGTGATGCTGCCGTCGGCGCCATCGATGATCAGCACGTCGCCATCGGCGATGCGGCTGAGCAGCTGCGGCACGTTGACGATCAGGGGCAGGTGCAGGCTGCGCGCCAGGATGGCGCTGTGCGACAGCGCGCTGCCGGCGGCGGTGACGATGCCGACCACGCCCTGCGCCTGCAGTTGCGCCAGCTCGGACGGGGCGATGTTGTCGCAGACCAGGATCTCCCCGGCCAGGCCCTTCATCACCGGCGGCCGTTCGGGCTGCAGGAAGGCGTGGATGCGGCCGATCACATGGTCCAGGTCGTCCATGCGGCTCTTCAGATAGGCATCGTCCATGCCATCGAAGACCTTGGCCAGGCGGTCACGCTGCAGGCGCAGTGCATAGCCGGCGCTGTAGGGGCCGCTGCGGATCAGTTCGTCCAGCCCGAACAACAGCTCGGGATCGTCCAGCAGCAGGGCATGCAGGTCGAGGAACTCGCCCACTTCCTGGTTCAAGGCGCCATGCAGGCGCTGGCGCAGCTCGTGCATTTCCGTGCGCGCGGCATCCACCGCCCGGTGCAGGCGGGCCAGTTCGGCCTCGATCTGATGGGCGGCGATGCGCTGCTCGGCCACTTCCAGCGCATGCGGCAGGCGCACCCGTGCCCGGCCCATCGCCGCGCCACGGGCAGCACCGTGCCCGGCCAGCAGCTGTACCGGCCGCTGGCTGGAAGGGACCTGGGCGGCACGCGCGCGTGGCACGCTCAGCTGTCCTCGTCGAAGCGGCGTTCGAACAGGCCGACCACCGCTTCCATCGCGGCGGCTTCGTCCTCGCCGTTGATGCGCACCGTGACCGGGGTGCCCTGGCCGGCGGCCAGCAGCATCACGCCCATGATGCTCTTGGCGTTGATCTCACGGCCCTTGGCGGCCATGGTCACGTTGCAGCGGAACGGCGCCAGGGTCTGCACCAGCTTGGCGGTGGCCCGGGCATGCAGGCCCAGGCGGTTGCTCACGGTGAGTTCTCGTTCAAGCATCGTCGACTATCGCTCCATTACGGGTACCCGCCGCGGCTGTGGCGGGCAGTTGATCCAGTCCCTGTTCCGGATAATTCATCACCCGCAGCAACATCGGCAGGCTCAGCGCCGACACCCGGCGAACCGGGGTCCCCAGACGGGCCAGCTGCCCGGCAAGGTTGGCGGGGCTGGCGCCGTACAGGTCGGTCAGGATCAGCACACCTTCACCGCCATCGACCCGCCGCAGAGCGGCCGAGGCAAGCGGGAGAAGAGCATCCAGGTCTGCGTCGAACGGTACTTCGAAAGCTTCGGTTTTCAGCGGCAACTGCCGCAGGAGCCGGGTCGCCACGTCAAGCAGGGCGGTCCCGACCCCGGGATGTGTTACGAGGAGAATGCCACAGGTCATTACTGCACGTTAACAGGTCAAGGTGAATTGGCGATAGCAGCAGGAGAGGGGCACTGTGTCCCGTATTCAGTGTTGCCAGGGTCAGAGCCCTTTTCCCCTGGAAAAGGGATCCGACCCCATGCGTTTTTCGATGCCTGACCGGGACTCATCCACGCATGGCGTGGATCGTGTCGACCAAGGTCGACACCCACCAACAGCACACGGAATCTGTCAGAGGCGGGGCGGTGTGGGTAGGCAGGACCGTTGGCGCCATGGATGGCGCCATCGAGCCCCCAGGGAGGGGTTCACGGCGTGTCCTGCCTGCCCACATCGCCCCGCCATCCCACGGAATGCCGCTTTTGCTTTTGCTGTTGCTGTTGCCGGCCAGCGGCCGGCACTACCGGCGGGTGCCGGGCGCAGCCCGGCCGACCCCCTCAATCCTGTTCGCGGTGGTACGTCGCCACGTCTTCCCAGCCCATCTCGCGGGCATGCCGGGCCAGGCGCTCGGCCAGGAACACCGACCGGTGCTTGCCACCGGTGCAGCCGAACGCCACGGTCACGTAGCTGCGGGTGCCATCCCCCAGCTTCGGCAGCCAGGTATCGAGGAAATCCATCAGCTGGGCCAGGTAGCGCTGCACGTCCGGCTGCGCTTCCAGGTAGTCACGCACGCCAGGCTCACGGCCGCTGAGCGCGCGCAGGTCCGGGTCCCAGTGTGGATTGGGCAGCACCCGCGCGTCGAACACGAAGTCCGCTTCGGCCGGCACGCCGCGCTTGTAGGCAAACGATTCGAACAGCAGCGACAGGCCGGTGGCATGGTCCATCGTGAACTCGGTGATGATCCGCCGCCGCAGCTGATGCACGTTGAGGTTGCTGGTATCGATCACCGCATCGGCCTCGCGGCGCAGCGGTGCGGTCAGCTCGCGCTCGCGGGCGATCGCTTCGGGCAGCGACAGGCCCAGCTGGCTCAGCGGATGGCGACGGCGGGTGTCGGCATAGCGCTTGAGCACCGTTTCATCGCTGGCCTCGAAGAACAGCACCTTCACTTCCACGCCGGCGTCGGTGGCCAGCTGCCGCCAGTCGCCCAGCTGGCTCAGGTCGGCCTGGCCGCGCACGTCGATGCCCACCGCCAGCCGGCGCGGCGCGCTGCCGTCGTGGTTGGCCAGCAGGCTGCGCACGAAGTCAGGCAGCAGGTGGATCGGCAGGTTGTCCGAGCAGTAGTAGTCCTGGTCCTCGAAGGTCTTCAGGGCGACGGATTTACCCGAGCCGGACAGGCCGCTGACGATGATCAGGGTCGGGGCGGAGGGGGTTGCGGTGCTCATGGACAGGCTCTTCGAAGGGCAGGGGAATCAGGGCGTTCGCCGTTCCAGCAGGTTGCTGTGGCGGGCGATGAACATCGCCGCCGGGTCGATGCCCTTGGTACGCAGGATATGCAGGCGGGTGGCGGCTTCGGTCAGCACGGCCAGGTTACGGCCAGGCATCACCGGCAGGGTGATCAGCGGAACATCCAGGTCCAGCACATGGCGGGTGCCCGAGTCGCCGGTCAGGCGCTCGTAGCCATGCGGGGTGGGTTCGGTCATCGGCTTGGTCAGGTGGACGATCAGCCGAAGGTACTTGTTCTTCTTTACAGCTGTGTCGCCGAACATCTCGCGCACGTTCAGTACGCCCAGGCCGCGCACTTCCAGCAGGTCCTGCAGCAGCTCGGGGCAGGTGCCGTCGAGTACGTCGGGCGCGATCTGGGTGAATTCGGGGGCATCGTCGGCGACCAGGCGATGGCCACGGCTGAGCAGTTCCAGCGCCAGCTCGCTCTTGCCCGATCCGGCCTCGCCGGTGATCAGCACGCCGATCGAGTAGATCTCCATGAACACGCCATGCAGGATCACCCGCGGCGCCAGCGTACGCGCCAGGTGGTAGGACAGGTGGTTGAGCAGTTCGTGGCCGCGCTTGGGCGACAGCCACAGCGGCGTGCCGGATTCATCCGCGGCGGCACGCAGGTCTTCCGGGCACGCCTGGTTGCGGGTCAGCACCAGCGCCAGCGGGTGCGACTGCATGATCTTTTCGATGGTCTCCCAACGCTGGCGCGGTTCCAGCGCATCCAGCCAGGACAGTTCCTCGGTGCCCAGGATCTGCACCTTGTTGGGATAGATGGCGTTGAGGTAGCCGGCCAGCGAGGGGCGCCGCGAGACCGTGTTGCCGGCCTCCAGCTCGCGCTTCTCGCCGGACTTGCCGGCAGCCCAGCGCAGCCCCAGCCGCTCGCGCTGCTGTTCGAACAGTTCACGGGCGGTGATGCTGGTATTCATGCGGCGCTCGCAGGTGGGGTCATGTCCAGCGCCTCGCGCAGGGCCCGGGCATCGCCCGCTTCGCGCAGGGCCTGGCGGATGTCCGGCGCGGAGAACAGCTCGGCCAGCTCGGACAGCAGCATCAGGTGCTGGTGGGTGTAGTGGGCGGGGACGGCCATGGCGAACACCAGGTCCACCGGCTCGTCGCCGCCGAAGTCGACCGGGGTGGCCAACCGCAGCAGGGCGCCGCGGGGGCGGTCCAGGGTTGGCGCGCGGCCGTGGGGAATGGCGATGCCGTGACCGATCACGGTGCTGCCCAGCGCTTCGCGCTGGCACAGGCTCAGATAGATCTGTTCGGCGTTGGCCTGGCGGCAGGCCAGCAACCCGGCGGCGGCCTGCAGGACGCTGTCGCGGTCGGTGGCCGTGCAGAGCTGGGTCTGCACGGCCGCCAGGAGGTCAGTCAGGGGCATGTCTGCGGGGAACGGTGGCGATCAGCCACCATTGTCGCCCACCGGCAGCGGCGCGTGCTGCTGTTTTTTCTCCTTGTGCTTGATCACCAGGCGGTCAAGCTTGTCCGCAAGCAGGTCGATCGCGGCATACATGGTCTGGGCATTGGCCTCGGCGTGCAGGGTCTGGCCGGGAATGTTGAGGCTGGCGTCGACGTGGTGTTCGGTCTTCTGCAGCTTGAGGGTCACCCGCGCTTCGCAGTGCTGGTCGAAGTGTTTGCCGATCCGGGCCAGCTTCTCCTCTACATAGGACTGCAGGGCCGGGGTGACTTCGACATCTTTGCCAAACGTTTCGATGCGCATCGGGTTTCTCCTGTGTTCGGATGTGCCAATGAACCTCTCCGCCGGGCGCGGCGGCGCGTCAAGCGATTCTGACCCTTTCGTGCGAGGCGGAAATGTTCATGGCTTCACGATACTTCGCCACGGTGCGCCGCGCTACTGGAATTCCCGATGATTTGAGCAGGTCAGCCAGCTTGGCGTCAGAAAGCGGCTTGCGCGGGTTCTCGTCGTCGATCAGGCGCCGGATCATCGCCTGGATGGCGGTGCTGGACGCCTCGCCACCGCCCTCGGTATCAATGCCGGAGGCAAAGAAGGCGCGCAGCGGCAGGGTGCCTCGCGGGGTACGCACGTGCTTGCGGGCGATCGCGCGCGAGACCGTGGATTCGTGCAGGCCGAGCTCGGCGGCGATCTCGCGCAGGGTCAGTGGACGCAGCGCCTGCTCACCGAATTCAAGGAAGCCGGCCTGCTGCAGGATCAGGCTGCGCACGACGCGCAGCAGGGTTTCGCCACGCTGCTGCAGCCCTTTCAGCAGCCAGCGCGCTTCCTGCAGCTGGGCACGCAGGTAGCCGGCATCGGCGTCGCCACAGCGTCGGATCAGCTGTTCGTAGCCGCGGTGGATCACCACCTTCGGCCCGGCATGCGCGGCCAGCGCCGCGCGCCACACGCCGTTCTGCCGCCACACCACCACGTCCGGCACCACATAGGTGTCCTGCGACAGCGGTGCGATCTGCGTGCCCGGGCGCGGGTCCAGCGAGCGCAGCAGCGCCACGGCAGCCTCGACCTCGTCCAGCGGCTGCTTCAACTCATGGGCAAACCCGGCGACGCCGCTGCGCGGCAACCGTTCCAAGGGGCCTGCGGCAATCTGCCGCGCCAGGATCAGGGCGGGCGTGTCGCCGGCCAGCACATCCAGCTGCAGCAGCAGGCATTCGCCCAGCGTGCGTGCAGCCACACCCACCGGATCGAAGCGCTGGATGCGATGCAGCACGGCGAGGATCTCGTCCTCGTCGGCGTGGATCGCCGGCAACAGGGTTTCAGCGATGGTGGCCAGCGGCTCGCGCAGGTACCCGTCGTCGTCCAATGCATCGATCAGTGCCGCGCCGATGCTGCGATCACGCGAGGACAGATGCGACAGATGCAGCTGCCACAGCAGATGGTCGGCCAGTGTTTCGGTTTCGGCTACGCGCTCGGCAGCGCTGCCGTTGTCGTCGTCATCGTCGAAGCTGCCACCGCTGCCGGCCGCGCTCCAGTCCAGTTCGGCCGGTGCCCAGTCGTCACCGGCATCGGTGCGTTCTGCGGCGGCGTCACTGTCGTTGCCATCGCCGGCTTCGTTGGCGGTACTGCTGCTGTCACTGCTGTCGGCCCAGTCCAGCAGTGGATTGCTTTCCACCGCCTGCGCGATTTCCAGCTCCAGCTCGGTGGTGGACATCTGCAGCAGCTTGATCGCCTGCTGCAACTGGGGCGTGAGCACCAGTTGCTGTCCCAACGATGTCTGCAGCCGAGTCTTCATGCCTGTGCCGAAAGGAAGGAAAGGGACCCGGCGACTGCACTCACAGCTTGAAGGAATCCCCGAGGTAGACGCGACGTACATCGGCGTTGTCCAGGATCGCTTCCGGCGAACCCTGGGCCAGCACGCTGCCCTCAGCGAGGATATACGCGCGGTCGCAGATACCCAAGGTCTCGCGCACGTTGTGGTCGGTGATCAACACGCCGATGCCACGCTGCTTGAGATGGGTGACGATGCGCTGGATCTCGCCGACCGAAATCGGGTCGACACCGGCGAACGGTTCGTCGAGCAGGATCAGGCGCGGCTGCGCGGCCAGGGCGCGGGCGATCTCGCAGCGGCGGCGTTCGCCACCGGACAGGCTGGCGCCGAGCTGGTCGGCGACATGGCCCAGCTGCAGTTCGTCGAGCAGGCTGTTCAATTCGCGCTCGCGGCCCTTCGAATCGAGGTCCTCGCGCAGTTCCAGCACCAGGCGGATGTTGTCGGCCACGGTCAGCTTGCGGAACACCGAGGGTTCCTGCGGCAGATAGCCCACGCCCTGCTTGGCGCGGGTATACATCGGATCGCCGGTGATGTCTTTGCCATCGAGCACGATGCTGCCAGCGTCAGCCGCAACCAGGCCGACGATCATGTAGAAGCAGGTGGTCTTGCCGGCGCCGTTGGGGCCGAGCAGGCCGACCACTTCACCGGCGTCGAGGGTCAACCCGAAGTCCTTGACGACTTCGCGCTGCTTGTACTTCTTGCGCAGGCCCTTGGCGACGAGCATTACTTCCTGCTCCCGGCCGGCTGCGCCGGCGTGGTGGCCTTGGGCTGTGCCGCAGGCGCGGCCGGGGTCTTGTTCTTCGGCGGGATGACGGTGCGCACGCGGCTGCCGTCACCACCGGAGTTCATCTCGCCGGTGCGGGTGTTGTAGACCATGCGCTGGCCGGCATTGGTGCCGCGGGCGCTGGTGACCTTGTAGTTGCCGGTCAGGGTGATGATCTCGGTCTTGATGTCGTAATCGATGCGATCAGCCAGCGCGTCCATCCAGGTGCCGTCATCGAGCTGCTGCTTCATCTTGGCCTGCTTGCCGGTGAACACCACGCGCACGGCCTCGCCGTCCTTGAGGTAGATCTCGGCCTCGGACGAGCGCAGGTCCAGCGTGCCCTGGGTGATGATCACGCCCTGCGACAGCACGGTCTTGCCGTCGCCGGTGAGCATGCCCGACTGGGCGCCGGAATCGATGTGCATGTCTTCGTTGCGGTCGGTGGACTTGGCGAAGGCGGCGCTGGGGACAAGAAGACCGAGCGCGAGTACGGCGGCAAAGGGAATCTTCATCGGGGTCCGTTCTACCGGTGGAGGCCGCCCGGGCGGGCCGGGGGCGGGCGGATGGGGCTGCCGGCCCTGCGCCTGTCCGGAGACGTCGCAGGCTGGCGGCGGAATCAGTGCTTGGGCGTGTAGCGGCCCTTGGACTGGCTGAGGAAATGATACGTGTTGTTCTTCGAATCCACTTCGAAGCCGACGCCGGACTGTTCCATGCCCGGGCGGGTCATGGTCACCAGGGCGTCGGTGCGGGCGCGGTTTTCCTTCGGGAACACGTCCAGATGATCGGTGCGGAAGGTGGTCGGCACCGTGCCCGGGCCGGCCGGGCTGTCGCCGGCAACATTGCCGCGCAGCTTCATCTCGTCGCCCTTGGCACTGAGCCAGCCGGTCTCGGCACGCAGGGTCCAGTGCTTGCCATCCTTGTCCGGCATCTCGAACAGCGGCGTGGCGATGTTGATGGTCTGGTCACCGCGCTGGCGCTCCAGCAGCGGCGCACGCAGGGTAGTCGATTCCTTGCCGTGCTCATCCAGGGCGACGATCTGGAAGTCATGCAGGATGTAATCCACGCCGACTTCCTGGCCGCCACTGGCCGGGCCCTTGTCACGGTTGCGCAGCGCCGCCCAACTGCTCAGCAGGGCGGCCAGCAGCAGGCCGATGCCGAGCACGGTGCGCCAGTTCAGGGTGGGCAGGTTCATGCGCCGAACCTCGCCAGCACGGCGTCCACGTGGCCCTGGGCGGCCAGCAGGATGTCGCACAGTTCACGTGCGGCGCCCAGCCCGCCCTCGGCACAGGTCTGCCAGTGCACGCGCTCGGCGATCCACGGATGGGCGTTGGCCGGGGCCACCGCCAGGCCGACCGCACCCAGTGGCGCCAGATCGGGCAGGTCATCGCCCATGAACGCCACCTGTTCCAGGCCGATGCCGTGCTGCGCGCACAACGCCTGCACGCTGGCCAGCTTGTCGCCCACGGCGATCTGGGTGTCGACGCCGAGGTCGGCGCCGCGCTTGAGCGCGGACTGGCTGTTGCGCGCGGTGATCAGCACGGGGTGGATACCGTGCTGCTGCAGCAGTTTCAGGCCCAGGCCATCCTGCACGAAGTACGCCTTGCTCTCGTTGCCGTCCTTGTCGTAGTACAGCCGACCGTCGGTGAGGGTGCCGTCCACGTCGAAGCAGGCCAGGCGGATACGGGCCGCGGCGGCATGCAGGTGGGCGGGGAAGGCGGGCAGGGGGGACCAGGGCATCAGGGCGGCAGGCTCGTTGGGGGCAGGTGCGGCGTTACAGACTGAATGGGGTTGATGGACTGTCGGTTAAACCACCCGGGCCCGCAACAGGTCATGAATGTTCAGGGCGCCGACCGCGCGGCCCTGGCCATCGACCACGATCAGGCCATTGATTTTCTGGGTTTCCATCTGCCGGGCCGCCTCGACCGCGAGCTGGTCAGCACCGATGGTGCGCGGGTTGCGGGTCATCACATCGGCGATCTTTGCGGTGCGCACGTCCAGCGCGCTGTCCAGCGCACGGCGCAGGTCACCGTCGGTGAACAGGCCGATCAGCACGCCGTCGGCATCGACCACGGCGGTCATGCCCAACCGTTTGCGGCTCATTTCCATCAGCGCTTCGCTGAGGCTGGCGTCGGCGCCCACGCTGGGCAGGTCCTCGCCGGTGTGCATCACGTCGGTGATGTGCAGCAACAGGCGGCGGCCGAGGCTGCCGGCCGGGTGCGAGCGGGCGAAGTCATCGGCGGTGAAGCCGCGTGCGTCGAGCAGGGCCACAGCCAGCGCATCGCCCATCGCCAGCGAGGCGGTGGTACTGGAGGTCGGCGCCAGCGCCAGCGGGCAGGCCTCGGCCGGCACACTCACATCCAGATGGATGTCGGCGGCGGTGGCGAGGCTGGACTGCGGGCGGCCGGTCATGGAAATCAGCACGTTGCCCTGGCGCTTGAGTACCGGCAGCAGCATCAGCACCTCGTCGGACTCGCCCGAATAGGACAGGGCCAGCACCACGTCGTCTTCGGTGATCATGCCCAGGTCGCCGTGGCCGGCTTCACCGGGATGCACGTAGAACGCCGGCGTACCGGTGGACGCCAGGGTGGCGGCGATCTTGCGGGCGATATGCCCGGATTTGCCCATGCCGGTGGCGACCACCCGCCCGTGGCTGGCCAGGATCGCCTGGCAGGCCTGCTGGAAGGCCTCGCCAAGGCGGTCGGCCACGGCATCCAGCGCCTGCCGCTCGATCTCGAAGACGCGGCGGCCGCTGGCGACCAGGCCGGCAGGGTCGACGGAACGGGGGGGCAACAGGGATTCGGCCATGCGGACGCCACGCAGCGGAAGTAGAATGGACGCACATTTTATTAGGAAAGCCCGTTGGACGCCGACACCATCCGCAATCTGATCGAAACCGGCCTGCCTGGCGCCCGCGCCGACGTGCAGGGCGACGATGGCGTGCATTTCGAAGCGACCGTGGTCTGCGAGGCCTTCGCCGGCAAGATGCCGCTGGCCCGCCACCGCATGGTGTATGCCACGCTGGGCGACCTGATGGGCGGCGCGATCCACGCGCTGGCGCTGAAAACCGTGACCCCGGCCGAAGCCGGCTGAACCGC
The DNA here is from genome assembly GCF_052045015.1 of Stenotrophomonas sp. 22692. Taxonomy (NCBI): domain Bacteria; kingdom Pseudomonadati; phylum Pseudomonadota; class Gammaproteobacteria; order Lysobacterales; family Lysobacteraceae; genus Stenotrophomonas; species Stenotrophomonas sp. 22692. The sequence continues at coordinate 296,610 of NZ_JBQEMR010000002.1, read as the reverse complement.
AGAAGATCCCGAATACATGGCCAAGATCGTTGTGACCGGCGGCGCTGCGCTGCACGGTGAAGTGAGCATCTCCGGCGCCAAGAACGCCGTCCTCCCCATTCTCTGCGCGACCCTGCTGGCCGATGCGCCGGTGGAGATCACCAACGTGCCGCACCTGCACGACGTGGTCACCACGGTGAAGCTGCTGGGCGAACTGGGCGCCAAGGTCACCATCGACCAGGGCACGCTGTCGCGCGGCAGCGCGATCGTGGTCGACCCGCGCTCGGTCAACCAGCACGTGGCACCCTACGAGCTGGTCAAGACCATGCGCGCTTCGATCCTGGTGCTGGGCCCGCTGCTGGCCCGCTTCGGCGCGGCCGAAGTGTCGCTGCCCGGCGGCTGCGCGATCGGTTCGCGTCCGGTCGACCAGCACATCAAGGGCCTGCAGGCGCTGGGTGCCGAGATCGTGGTCGAGAACGGCTTCATCAAGGCCACCGCCAAGCGCCTGAAGGGCGGCCATTTCACCTTCGACATGGTCAGCGTCACCGGCACCGAGAACGTGCTGATGGGTGCGGTGCTGGCTGAAGGCACCACCATCCTCGACAACTGCGCGATGGAACCGGAAGTGACCGATCTGGCGCACTGCCTGATCGCGCTGGGCGCGAAGATCGAAGGCCTGGGCACCGCCCGCCTGGTGATCGAAGGCGTCGAGCGCCTGTCCGGTGGCCGCCATGAAGTGCTGCCCGACCGCATCGAGACCGGCACCTTCCTGGTCGCCGCAGCGATGACCGGTGGCAAGGTCACGGTCAACCGTGCGCGCCCGAACACCATGGACGCGGTGCTGTCCAAGCTGGTCGAGGCCGGTGCGAAGATCGAGACCACCGACGACACCATCACCCTGGACATGCAGGGCAAGCGGCCGAAGGCGGTCAACCTGACCACCGCGCCGTACCCGGCATTCCCGACCGACATGCAGGCGCAGTTCATGGCGCTCAACTGCGTGGCCGACGGCGTGGGCGTGATCAACGAAACGATCTTCGAGAACCGTTTCATGCACGTCAACGAACTGCTGCGCCTGGGTGCGGACATCCAGGTCGAAGGGCATACCGCCATCGTGCGTGGCAGCGAGCACCTGAGCGGTGCACCGGTGATGGCGACCGACCTGCGTGCGTCGGCGTCGCTGATCCTGGCCGGCCTGATGGCCAGCGGCGACACCACCATCGACCGCATCTACCACCTTGATCGTGGCTACGAGAACATCGAAGAGAAGCTGTCTTCGCTCGGCGCCACCATCCGGCGCGTGCCATGATCCTGCGCGGGAAATTCAGCCCGCGTCGCAAGGCGCTGCTTGCGCTGGTGCTGATCGTGCTGGCGTGGCTGGGCTATGCCTGGTACGCCAACATCGCCATCACCCGGGGCATCGAGCAGAAGGACATGGACTGGAACGGCGACGGTACGGTCACGCGTGACGAGATCATCGAGTCGTTCTATGCGGTTGCGGTGAACGACAGCCAGGACGGCAACCGCCATTGCCGCACTTTCGTCTGGCGCAGCACCGGCGAGCAGATCCGCGTGGACTGCCGCACCGAGTTCAAGGCGGCCGAAGACAAACCGGCCGAAGCGAAGAAATAAGAAAACGCCCGCGAAAGCGGGCGTTTCTTTTTGGGATACACCCATCCGCGCCATGCGTGGATGACGTGGATCTCCGGTCAGTTCATCGCCTTGATGGTCAGGTCCAGCGCATCGCGGCCGCTCTCACGCTGCAGCATGCGCGCCGGCACCGGAAACTCCGGCACGATCCACGCGATCAGTTCCTTGTTGCCGTCGGCACGCGAGACCTTGGTGGCCTCGTAGCTCTTGCCGCCCACGGTGATCGACTCCTTGCCGATCACGCGGTACGTCATGTTCTTGATGCGGCCTTCGTCGACCATGCGATAGGTCAGCGGCTTGCCGGCGGCCAGGTCACGGGCGATCGCCAGGTTGATCAGCAGCGCGTCCATGTCGCCCGCCTTCAGCGCGATGGGGCCCGCACGGTCCGGCTTGATGTCGCCGGTCCAGGTGGCCTGGTTGCTGGTCCAGTTGTAGTTGGCCTGCACGTTGCGCTTCTTCACCAGCAGCGCCGAACGGTCCTGGCTGCTGAGCGGGCGCAGCTGGCCACGGACTTCCTCGAACACCGTGCTCTGGCTGAGGTCGGCCAGCTGGTTCTTCACCTGCAGGCTGTAGCGCCACTTGTTGCTGCCTTCGCTGGCCAGGGTCATGGTGCCGTTGGCCTGCATGCCCATGTAGCTGGCCAGGTAATCCGCCTTGAACGGTTCCAGGGCCATGGCCGGCAGGCTGGCCACGGTCAGGGCAGCGGCTGCGATCCAGGTGAGGGGGCGGGTCAGGGTGTTCATGCTCAGACTCCTTGGTATTCGATCAGGCGCAGATCGACGCGATCTTCGCCGTCTTCGCGTTGCAGGATGCGCACCGGGGTGGGGACACCGTTGGCGATCCAGAGAATGGTTTCGTTTCTGCCGCCGTTGGTCCGGTAGACCCGCAGCGCGTTGTAGGACAGGTCGCCGACCTCGACGTTCTCGGTCTGCGGCGCGGCCTGGTAGTCGTGTTCGCGGACCTTGCCCATGTCCACGTAGCGGTAGTGCATGGCGGCGCCCGGGCGGGCATCGCGCATGATCGCCAGATTGATCAGCAGCGCGCTCTGGTCGCCCGCCTGCAGCGGGATCGGCTGCGCGCGTTCCTTCTTGACGTCACCGGTCCATTGCGCGGTGCCGGCCTGCCAGTTGTAGGTACCGACCGCCTTCTTGCCCAGGAACAGGCCCTTGCGCACCGTGCTCTGGCTGAGCGGCGCATACACGCCGCTGCGCTCCTCGAACACCGTGCTCTGTTCGATGTTCAGGCCCAGCACGCTGGCAAAGCCGCGGCGGCCGACCACCTGCATGTCGACCCGCCACTGGCTGCCGCCGGTGTGGGTGACCTGCATGCTGGCATCGCCCGCTTCCTTGCCCTTGTAGAAGGCCTGGTAGGTGGCGCTGAACGGCTGCAGCGGCGGTGGCTCCCAGGCCAGTGCCGGTGGCATCGTTACGACCGGCGCCTCGGCAGGCGGCTGCGCTGCGGGCACCGGTGCCGGCGGGGTTGCGGGCGCCGGTGCCTGTCCCCAGCCCACGCCGGGGAACACGGCAAGCGACAGCAGCAATGAAGTGGACAGCAGGGTCGTGGTCTTCATGGAGGACAGGGACCGCAGGAGGGGGCAGGATGCCAGCCCCGCAGTCAGCAGGGCGTGTGCAAGGGCGTTACCGGTTCAGGTTTCCGGCGGAATCTAGGGCCAAGGGGCTAAACAGGGGGTGACCGTCCAGCCAGGGCTGACCCTCCCGTTCAGCCAGGCGGCCCTCGCACAACAGCTGCAGGGTGGCGATCAGCAGCGGATGCTCCACCGCCAGCACGCGCTCGGCCAGGCTGTGCGCGTCATCACCTGGCTGCACCGGTACACGTACCTGCGCCAGCACGGCTCCGGCATCCAGCTCCGGCACCACCAGGTGCACGCTGGCGCCGTGCTCGGCATCGCCGGCCTGCAGCGCCCGGGCATGGGTGTCCAGGCCCTTGTGCAGCGGTAGCAGCGACGGATGGATATTGACCAGCCGGCCATCGAAGCGCTGTACGAAGGCCGCGCCGAGGATGCGCATGTAGCCTGCACAGACGATCCAGTCCGGCTGTACTGCGGCAAGCGCATCGCCCAGTGCCTGCTCGTAGCTGGCGCGGTCACTGAAGGACTTCGGTGCGTGTGCCCAGCGCAGGTTCGGTGCGACGCGCTGCAGGGCCTCCGCGGCGGGGCGGTCGGAAAACACGCCGACCACCTCGGCCGGCAGGCGGCCGCTGCCGATCGCGTCGAGGATGGCCTGCAGGTTGCTGCCGCGGCCCGAGGCGAGCACGGCGATGCGGGTTGGGGCGGTCATTGCAGGGAACTCCGGCGGATCAGTGGCCACGTCAGCAGGCTGCCGATGGTCGCCATCAGCATGTCGGCATGCGCATCCCACATGTCACCCTGCTGGCCGTTGTAGGCTTCGGCAGCATCCGGCGACAGCGCCAGCGCGATGGCCCATTCGAACCATTCGTAGACCAGGCTGGCGCACATCACCGTCATCACTGCCAGAGTGAAGGCCTGGCCCAGGCGCAGCGCGGGCCACGCATGGCGCGCCAGCTGCAGCAGCGCGGGAGTGAAGCAGACGCCGAACAGGAAGTGGATGAGGCGGTCGAAGTGATTGCGCTGCCAGCCGAAGGCCGCGTTCGGCGACCAGCCGGTCAGCGCCTGCGCCCAAGCGTCGTAGGGCACGTTGGAATACAGCCAGCGCGCCGCCACGCAGTGCAGCGCGATGAAGCCACAGATGGCGATGAAGGCGCCGTTGCCCAGCCAGCCGCCGCGACGGTCGACCCACAGCAGCGCGGCCAGCCCGATCACGGTCAGGGTGCTGTGCAGGGCCTGTTCGGTAGGCCACAGCGGGTGGACCCAGCTGATGGCGAACACCGCCAGTACGGTGGCAAAGGCCAGCTTCTTGGGCCCCGAGAAGCGGTGGGTGGTGGGCGAAGTGGACGTCGGGAGGGCAGGCGCGGACATGGGAAATCGATCAGGACAGGACGGGGCGTCTGCCGGCAGGTTCAGACACTGAGGTGGTCGCCGCGGTCGAACAGCGCGGCCATTTCAGGCTTGGACAGGAACACCCAGGCATAGGCGGCCAAGGCCATGCCCAGCGGGCCTGCCAGTACGCCCAGCCAGGCTGCGCGCTGGCACCAGGCCAGCCCGGCGCGATGTGACAGTTGGCGCGCGGTGTGCAGCTGCACGAACCCCAGAACGGCGGCCAGCCCGGCGATCGACGCATAGACCGTGGTCAGCATCCAGGCATCGTCCAGCCCGCGTGACTGGGCCACCCAGCCGCTGAGGCCGAGGAACGCCACTGTGGCGACCCAATGGAAGCCGGCCAACGCGTAGAACAGCACTTTCAGCGTCTGCAGATGGCTGGTCAGCTGCAGCTGCGCCAGGGTCTGATGCGGCAGCGGCGGCGGATTGCCAGAGGCAGTCATGCGGTCGTGGCGGGAAGGTCGAAGGCGGCCTTGACCTGCGGGCGCAGCAGGGTGATCAGGCTGAACACCCCCAGTGCGGTGCCGATCGGCGTGAACAGGCAGGCCAAGCCGGCCACGATCAGGCACAGCAGGTAGCGGCGGCGACGGGTCAGGCAGCGGCCGGCGTAGGCCACGAACGCGCCCAGGGTCACGCCACCGAACACGATGACGCAGCCGACGATGGTGAACATCCAGCCGAACAGGCGTTCCTCGGCCGGCGATGACGGCTGGCCGCCGGAATTCATCGGCAGGTTGCCGGTGAGCGCGGTGATGCCCAGCACGATGTGGATGATGAAGATCAGCGAGAACAGCGCGATCAGGGCGCCGACCACGTAGTGCGCGATGGCCAGCATGCGCAGGTGATCGGCATCCTGCGCGCTGAACACCGGTACCGTCGCCAGCGGCGGCGGCACGGGGGCGGGCGACAAGGGGGGCGTTGCGTCCATGCGGGCTCCTGGGTTGCCGGGATCAGCCGATGTGGACGCGCTCGGCGCCTTCGGCGGTGACCACCTGGCCGATGGTCCAGTGCTCCAGGCCCTGCGCCTTGACCGCGTCGGACACTGCAGCCACCTGGTCCGGCGCCACGATCAGCACGAAGCCGATGCCGCAGTTGAAGGTGCGCCACATTTCACTGTCGGCCACCGCGCCTTCCTTCTGCAGCCACTGGAACACCGGCGGCAGGGTCCACGACGAGGCCTGGATGTCCAGGCCCAGACCTTCGGGCACCACACGGATGATGTTCTCGGTCAGGCCGCCACCGGTGATGTGGGCCATGCCGTGGATGGCCTCGCCGTGCGACTTCAGCAGCGACAGGATCGGCTTGACGTACAGGCGGGTCGGCGCCATCAGCGCATCGACCAGCTTCACGCCGCCTTCCAGCTCCAGATCGGCCGGGCGACCGGCGCGGTCGTAGATGCGGCGCACCAGTGAGTAACCGTTGGAGTGCGGGCCGGACGAGGCGATGCCGATCAGCACGTCGCCGGCGGCCACGCTGGCGCCGTCCTTCAGCTCGCTCTTCTCGACCGCAGCGACCGTGAAGCCGGCCAGGTCGTACTCGCCCGGGGCATACATGTCGGGCATTTCAGCGGTTTCGCCGCCGATCAGCGCGCAGCCGGCCTCGGTGCAGCCGTTGGCGATGCCGCCCACGACCGCCGCGGCGGTGTCGATGTCCAGCTTGCCGGTAGCGAAGTAGTCCAGGAAGAACAGCGGTTCGGCACCCTGCACCAGCACGTCGTTCACGCACATGGCGACCAGGTCGATGCCGATCGTATCGTGGCGGTTCAGCTGGTGGGCCAGCTTCAGCTTGGTGCCCACGCCGTCGGTACCGGACACCAGCACCGGCTCGCGGTACTTGTTGGACAGGTCGAACAGGGCGCCGAAGCCACCCAGGCCACCCATCACTTCCGGGCGGAAGCTGCGCTTGACCAGGGGCTTGATCCGCTCGACCAGCTCATTGCCGGCGTCGATGTCGACACCCGCGTCACGGTAGGTGAGGGGGGAGGGGGCGGAAGACGGGGTGTTGGTCACGGGCGTCGGCGCTGGCAGGGGTTGAACGGGCGATTTTAACAGGCCGCATTGGCGCAAAGGCCGTATTCGGGCAACAATTCCCCCGGATACGTCGAGCCAATGGATGTCCTGATGCGCCGCAGCCTGATTCTGACCCTGCTCCTTGCGCTGAGCCTGCCGGTGGCCACGATGGCCCAGAGCGGCCTGCGCACCGAGGGTGATGTTGCCACCGCCACTGGCGCGTACGAGGCCGAAGTGCCCGTCAACAGCCAAGCCGAAGCCGACCGCAACGGCGCCCTGGCCCGCGCCTTGAGCGTTGTACTGGGCAAATTGTCCGGCGATCGCAGCGTGATGTCGCGCCCTGGCGTGGCGCAGGCGCTGCGCAATGCCAAGGATTACGTGGCCAGCTACGACTACAAGCAGGACCAGAGCGTGAGCGCCAGTGGCGCCCCCAGCTTCCGTACCCTGCTGGTGGCCCGCTTCCGCGAGGACGATGTCGATTCGCTGGTGTCGGCGCTGGGCCTGCCGCTGTGGCCGCAGCCGCGCCCGAAGCCGGTGCTGTGGCTGGCCGTCGACGACGGCAGTGGTCCGCGCCTGGTCAGCGTGCAGCAGGCCAACGCCGCCCGCCCGTTGCTGAACCGCGCCATCGAGCGCGGCTACAAGCTGGGCCTGCCCAGCGGTGGTGCCGCCGAACAGGCACTGGCCGGTGCCATCTGGCGTCAGGACAGCGCCGCCGTGGCCCGCGCCTCTTCGCGCTACTCGCCGCCGATGCAGCTGATCGGCAAGCTCTACCGCGCCAACGGTGGCTGGCAGGCGGACTGGGTGTTCGTCGACAACGGCCGTGAGCTGAACAAGTGGACCAGCAAGGACGCCAACGCCATGCGTGCGATGGCCGCCGGTGCCGATGGTGCCGCCGATGCGCTGGTCAAGCGCTATGCCAAGGCGGGCGCCGCCGTCGGCCAGGCCGGCACCTACCGTGTAGTGGTCACCGGCATCAACAGTGCCGATGACTACCTGCGCCTGGCTGCCGGCCTGCGCGAGGTGCCGGTGGTGCGCAACGTCACCCCGCTGCACGCCTCGGCCGGCCAGCTGGAGCTGAGCCTGGAGATGACCACCGGCCTGGCCGGCTTCAACCGCATGCTGGGCGACAACGGTGTGCTGGCGCCGAGCGCACCGCTGCCGGCCCTGCCGACGCCGATCGATGACACCACCGGTACTCCGGTGGCCGCCCCGGTCAGCAACGAGTACCGCCTGCGATGACTCTGACCCCGGAAGCGGAAATCGCGCAGTTCCTGCGCCGCCTGAAGTACATCCTGTTCGCCGGCCTGGTCGGCTGGGTGGTGTGGCTGCTGGCGCCGATCCTGACTCCCTTCGTGCTGGCGCTGGCGCTGGCCTGGCTGGGCGATCCGCTGGTGGACCGCATCGAGGCTACCGGCCGCTCGCGCATGACCGGCGTGGTGCTGGTGTTCGCGGCGATGGTGCTGGTGATCGTGGCGCTGCTGCTGGTGCTGGTGCCGATGATCGAGCGCCAGATCACCACCCTGATCGCGGTCGCGCCGCAGGCACAGGCGTGGTTGATGGAAAAGGGCATTCCCTGGTTCGAGCAGAAGACCGGCCTGGAAGTGATGCAGTGGCTGGACCCGGACCGCCTGATCGAATGGGTGCGCAGCCACTGGCAGCAGGCCGGCGGCTTCGCCACCACATTCATGGGCTACGTCTCGCGCTCGGGCTTCGCGATGGTGACCTGGGTGGTCAACATCCTGCTGCTGCCGATCCTGGCGTTCTACTTCCTGCGTGACTGGGACAAGCTGGTCGAGCGGGTCGCGTCGGTGATTCCGCGCAACCAGATCGGCACCATCAGCGCGCTGGCGCGCGAATCCAACGAGGTGCTGGGCGCGTTCATCCGCGGCCAGTTCCTGGTGATGCTGGCGCTGGGCGTGATCTATGCCGGTGGCCTGTCGCTGGTTGGCCTGAAGCTGGGCCTGCTGATCGGCCTGATTGCCGGCCTCATCAGCTTCATCCCTTACCTGGGCGCGACCACCGGCATCCTGATGGCGATCATCGCCGCACTGGTGCAGGCGCAGGGCTTCGACCTGAAGCTGCTGATCCTGGTCGGCGTGGTCTTCACCGTGGGCCAGCTGCTGGAAAGCTACGTGCTGACCCCGCGCATCGTCGGCGACAAGATCGGCCTGCACCCGGTGGCGGTGATCTTCGCGGTGATGGCCGGCGGCCAGCTGTTCGGCTTCCTCGGCATGCTGCTGGCGCTGCCGGTGGCGGCGGTGACCAACGTGCTGCTGCGCTATGCGCACCAGCGTTATCGCCAGAGCGAGCTGTACGTGGGCGAGAAGCCTGCGATCGTGCTTGATGGCGTGGTCGATGCCCCCCATATCATCATTCCGAATGACAAGGGCCCCGACCTGAAGTGATGGGTGTGCCGCAACTGCCGCTGGCCCTGCATTACCCGCGGGACCAGCGCCTGGAGACCTTCATCGGCGCGCCGGACGGCGCGCTGGCGCAGCTGCGCGCGATCGCGGTGGGCGCCAGCCACGACTGGGTCTACCTGGAAGGGGCGGCGGGCACCGGCAAGACCCATCAGGCGCTGGCGATGTGTTCCAGCGCCGAGCAGGCCGGCCGCCTGCCGACCTACGTGCCGCTGGCCAGCGCCGCCGGTCGCGTGCGCGCGGCGCTGGATGGGCTGGAGGTGCGCGAACTGGTGGCGCTGGATGGCCTGGACGAGGTTGCCGGCAACCGCGAGGACGAGATCGCGCTGTTCGATTTCCACAACCGTGCGCGCGCTGCGGGCGTTACCGTGTTGTACACGGCGCAGAAGGCGCCGGAAGAGCTGGGCCTGGTACTGCCCGACCTGCGTTCGCGCCTGGGCCAGTGCGTGCGCGTGCTGCTGCAGCCGTTGGATGAGGAAGGTCGCGCGGCGGTGCTGCGTGAGCGTGCACTGCGGCGTGGGCTGGCGATCGACGAGGCGGCCATCGAGTGGCTGCTGTCGCACACCGGGCGCGAGCTGGGTGGATTGATCACGCTGCTGGACTGGCTGGACCGCGAGTCACTGGCGGCGAAGCGGCGGATCACCGTGCCGTTCCTGCGCCAGGTGCTGGAAGAAGGCCGGCCTCGATACTGAGGGTGGGGTTTGTTTGCAGGGCTGCGCCCTGCACCCGCCGAAGCCGAAGCAACGTCAACGTCAAAAGCGGGCTTCCTGAGGGGAGGCGGGGCGCTGTGGGTTTGCGGGGACGCCGTGAACCCGTCCATGGGGGCTTGGTCGCCGCATCCATGCGGCTCACACCCCGCAAACCCACAGCCCCCCGCCTTCGACAGGTTTCCGCGGCTGTTGGTGGATGCCGACCTTGGTCGACACCAGAGCAAGCGCAGCGAAGCGACCCGCTTTTGCTTTTCTTTCCTTTCTTCCGTGGCTGGACGCGCACGGAAACTGTCAGAGGCCGGTCGGGGTGGGCTGCGCAGGGGCGTGAGCCGCATGGATGCGGCGACCGAGCTTACATGGACGTACTTGCAGCGTCCCCTGCGCAGCCCACCCCGACCGGCCAAGCAAGGCTTCTGCTCTCAAAACGTCCAGCCACGAGGGGCTCAGCCGTTCGCCGCCAACTCAACATCCAGCGCGCGCAGGCGATCCACGGTACCCACATCGGTCCAACGCCCGCGATGGTGCTGCCCCGTCATCAACCCCTGCGCCATGAAATGCTTCTGCAGCGGCACCACCGAGAACTTCGGCGGAACACGCTCGCTACCCGGCGCATCGCCGATCACCGTGCGCCAGCCGGCCACGATGGAGGGGCGATACACGCCGATGCCGGCATAGGTCAGGCACGGTCCTTCGCGGTCGTGATGCAGCAGCCCCTGCGCATCGAGGCGGTAGTCACCTTCGGGGTGTTGCGCCGGGTTGTCGACCAGCACCAGGTGCGCCTGGCCCTGTGGTTCGCGCGGCAGCGTGGCGAAATCGAAGTCAGTCCAGATGTCGCCGTTCACGACCAGGAACGGGGCGTCGCCCAGCACCGGTAGCGCGTTGAGGATGCCGCCGCCGGTTTCCAGCGGGGTCTGCCCTTCGTACATGAAATGCAGGCGCAGGCCCCATTGGCTGCCATCGCCCAGCATCGTCGGGAACTGCTCGGCCAGCCATGCGGTGTTGATCACCACCTCGCGCACGCCAAGCGCGGCCAGGCGTTCCAGGTGCCAGACGATCAGCGGCTTGCCAGCCACTTCCAGCAGCGGCTTGGGCGTGTGCAGGGTCAGCGGGCGCATGCGCTCGCCGAGGCCAGCGGCAAAGACCAGCGCCTTCATCGGGCCACGCGCAGCGGTGCGGCCAACTCGGCCAGTGCTGGCTTGATGCGGTCGTCCAGCAACTGCTGCAGCGGCGCCAGTTCGCGATAGCGTGGCAGCACTTCATCCAGATAGCCGATGAAGCGCGGCGCGTCGTCGAGGTAATGGCCCTTGTTGTCGCGGTAGCGCAGGCGGCAGAACAGGCCGAGGATCTTCACGTGGCGCTGGACACCCATCCAGTCGGCGTCGCGCAGGAAGGTGGCGCGGTCGGGCACCGGCAGGCCGGCATCGCGCGCGCGCTCGTGGTACTGCGCGAGCCACTCGTCCACGCGCTGCAGCGGCCAGCTCAGGAAGGCGTCCTTGAACAGGCTCACCGCGTCGTAGGCGATCGGGCCGCGCACCAGGTCCTGGAAATCCAGCACGGCGGGACCGTCGTCGACCGGCATCAGGTTGCGCGGCATGTAGTCGCGATGGGTCATCAGCTGGGCCTGGCCCAGCGCGTTGTCCATCAACCGGCGATGCACCAGCTGCAGCCCTTCAATCTCGCCGCAGTCCAGTTCCAGGTTCAGGTGGCGCTGTAGGAACCATTCGTCGAACAGGCCGGCATCACGCTGCAGCAGCGCTTCGCCGAACTGGCCGAAGTCGGCCGGCACCGGAATCGCCTGCAGGCGCAGCAACTGTTCGATCGAGCGACCGAACCATTCATCGGCGTTGCGCTCGTCGAGGATCTTCGCCAGGGTCGGGCCGCCGAGGTCTTCCAGCAGCAGGAAGCCGGCCTCCAGATCCTGTGCCAGCAGCGCGGGCACACGCAGGCCGTTGTCGTGCAGCAGGCCGCGCATGCGCAGCCACGGCCGCGGATCTTCCAGCCCCGGCGGAGCGTCCATCACGATGTGGCTGCCGCGCGTGCTGGTGGTACGCCAGTAGCTGCGCATGCCGGCATCCACCGAAGCGCGTTCGACTACCGCGTTGGCGTCATCGAGCTGGGTACGGGCCCACTGCAGGCGCTGCGCGCTGCGCTGGGGATCGGAGGCGGGTTCGGTCATGCGGGCATATCCGGGCGCGCCGGGCGCGCCAACGTCGGGAACAGGAAGGGAAGGGGATGCGCGCTCAGCGGCGGCCGCTGAACAGGCGCAGGACGGCCAGCACGGCCACCGCGCCCACCACCGCACCGAGGAAACCGGCCGGCTCACCGGGGGCGTACCAGCCCATGTACTGGCCAAACCAGCCGGCCAGCAGCGCACCGAGGATGCCCAGCACGATGGTCAGCAGGCAGCCCATGCGGTTGTTGCCGGGCATGAAGAAACGCCCGAGCAGGCCGACGAAGAAGCCGACCAGGATGATGTAGAGCCAGCTGCTGCTGCCGAACAGACCATTCATGCGCGCGATTTCCAGCAAGGGTGGACGCAGCCTAGCAAGGCCAGACTGCGTCCGTCACGGTGTGGCGTAATCAGCAGCAGCCGTGGTCGCCGTGGCGGGTGCCGCTGTCGGCAGCCACCGGCGAACCGCTGGTCTCGCCGCGCAGGCTGGCAGCGTAGTGCTCGCTGATCACCTTGGACACGCAGGCGGTGACCTTCTTGCCCATCGGGATGTGCAGGAACTCGTTCGGGCCGTGCGCGTTGGAGTGCGGGCCAAGCACGCCGGTGATCATGAACTGGGCGCCCGGGAACTTCTCACCCAGCATGCCCATGAACGGGATCGAGCCGCCTTCGCCCATGTACATCGCCGGCTTGCCGAAGAAGGCCTGGCTGGCGTCGTCGATGGCCTGGGTCAGCCACGGCGCCATGGCCGGGGCGTTCCAGCCGGTGGAGGCCTTTTCCAGATCCAGGGTGACCTGCGCGCCGTTCGGCGGATCACGCAGCAGCGCTTCCTTCAGCAGCTCACCGCAGGTCTTGCCATCGGCGGTCGGCGGCAGGCGCAGCGACAGCTTCACCGAGGTCTGCGGGCGCAGCACGTTGCCGGCCGATTCCAATGCCGGCATGCCACCGACGCCGGTGACCGACAGCGCCGGGCGCCAGGTGCGGTTGAGCACCAGCTCGGTCAGGTCCTCGTTCATCGGACGCAGGCCGTCGACCATCGGGAACTTCTCGAAGATCTCGGTATCGACCACTTCGGCGGCGCGCTTGGCCTGTTCCTGGCGCTCGGCCGGAATTTCAACGTTCATGCCGTCGATCAGGATGCGGCCGGTGTCCTGGTCCTCGATGCGCGACAGCAGCTGGCGCAGCAGGCGGAAGCTGGACGGCACCACGCCGGAGGCATCGCCGGAATGCACGCCTTCGTTGAGCACCTTCACGGTGAAGTTGCCGCCGGTCAGGCCGCGCAGCGAGGTGGTGCACCACAGCTGGTCGTAGTTGGCGCAGCCCGAATCCAGGCAGACCACCAGCGACGGCTTGCCGATGCGGTCGGCCAGGTGGTCGACGTAGGCTGGCAGGTCGTAGCTGCCCGATTCTTCACAGGCTTCGATCAGCACCACGCAGCGGGCGTGCGGCAGGCCCTGGGCCTGCAGCGCCAGTACGGCGGCCAGCGAGCCGAAGATGGCGTAACCGTCGTCGGCGCCGCCGCGGCCATACAGCTTGTCGCCGCGCAGGACCGGGGTCCACGGGCCGAGGTCGTCGTCCCAGCCGGTCATTTCCGGCTGCTTGTCCAGGTGGCCGTAGAGCAGGATGGTGTCGTCGCCGGTTTCGGCGCCGGTAGCCGGAATTTCCAGGAAGATCAGCGGGGTACGGCCTTCCAGGCGCACCACTTCAACCTTCAGGCCGGGCAGCTGCTGGGCCTTGGCCCAGTTCTCCATCAGCGTGACCGCCTGTTCCATGTAGCCGTTCTGCACCCAATTGGCGTCGAACATCGGCGACTTGTTGGGAATGCGGATGTAGTCGACCAACTGCGGGACGATCTCGCTGTCCCACTTGTCATTGACGAATTGGCCGAGCTTGGCGCTGTCCATCTGAAACTCCGATTGCATGGGCTGTGATCGCGACATTCTACGCCTGTGCCGTGGGTAGGGTTTTTCCTACATCACGTCGGGTATTTGGCTGGCTTTTAGAAATCCAGGAAACCGATAGGCTGTGTGCATGTGGTGACGGACACTGTTCCTACCGACGGGATTGCCGGTCGGGACGGTCAGAACCACAAGGAGATACACGTCGTGCCTTGGAGTGTCGTGTTGAGGGCACTGGTGCTGGTCGTGTGGATCGCTGGGGCGCATGCCGCCGAACCGATCGACATCAACCGCGCCGATGCCCAGGCGCTGCAGCAGGGATTGACGATGGTCGGAGCCGCCAAGGCCGAGGCGATCGTCGAGCACCGGCGCAGACACGGCCCGTTTCATCGCGTCGAGGACTTGGCGCAGGTGAAGGGGATAGGGAAAGCAATCGTCGAACGGAATCGACAGCGGATCACCGTAGGCAACAGGTTGTTGCCGGCGGATCCGGTACCCGGATCGGTACCGGTGCGAACCGTACCGAGGCGCTGACAGCAGGAATCGTCGGAACCGGCAGGAGGCTGGTTCACCGGTCACGGACAGGAAGGCCGTGACCACCGACCGCCGCAGGACGCGGCACCAATCACCAGGATGGTGGCATCACAGACCTGTGGAAGGGGCTGAGATACAAACAGGACAGACGCGGCCGCGTGCAGGATGCAACGCTACCCCCACAGCGCAGGATGCGAGGGGGCGGCAGCAGGCCGACAAGGACGTAACGATTGCCCGGTACGACACATGGCTGTGTCGCCGGGCAGTTTCATTTCCGGCGCCTGGTTTTGCCGCGGCCACCACGGGCCGATGGTGTACGGTGGCCGCTCTGCATGGAAAGGACCCCCGCTGGATGCTTCCGCACCGCCCCACGACCCTGATGCTCGCCCTTGCACTGGCCCTGCCGCTGCTGGCCCATGCCGCTGCGACGACACCGGCTGCCAAGCCCGCAGCCGCCACCGCCGAGGTACGCGGGCCGACCGACCTCAAGCCGGGCGAATACCTGTGGCATCCGGAAATCTCGCCGACCGGCCCGATCGTGCTGGTGGTCAGCCTTGATGAGCAGCGCGCCTATGTCTACCGCAACGGTATCGCCATCGGCCTGACCACGATCAGCTCGGGCAAGGCCGGGCACGAGACGCCGACCGGTGTGTTCACCATCCTGCAGAAGGACAAGGACCACAAGTCCAACCTCTACAACAGCGCGCCGATGCCGTACATGCAGCGGCTGACCTGGGACGGCATCGCCCTGCATGGCGGCAGCCTGCCCGGGCATCCGGCCTCGCACGGCTGCGTGCGCCTGCCGCAGGCCTTCGCGCAGAAGCTGTTCAGTGAAACCCAGCGCGGCGATACCGTGGTCGTGGCCGATGCCAAGAGCTCGCCGATGACCCTGGCCTATCCGTCGGTGCTGGCGCCGGTGAACGCGCGCGGCCAGGCCCTGCCGGAGACCGAGGGCGGAGTCCCGGCACAGGCCTGGTGGGACGACGCCGCGGCGCCGGCCGGGCAGGTCGGCATCCTGGTCAGCCTGCACGACCAGCGCCTGTACGTGCTGCGCGATGGCGTGATGATTGGCGAGTCGCCGCTGAAGGCCGACGCCCTGCCGGCCTTCCAGGGCACCACGCTGTTCGTGATGGGGCAGGGTTACAGCGACACCCCCAGCCCGCTGGACGTGAACCAGCGGCTGCACCAGTGGACGGCCTATCCGTTGCTGGGCCAGGACCGTGCCCAGGCCACGCCGGACCTGCTGGCCACGCCCTCGCTGCCGATGGCGCTGCCGACCGATTTCGCTCGCCAGCTGTACCAGGTGCTGGTGCCGGGCACGACCCTGCTGGTCACCTCGCTGCCGGCGGTCCGCCCAAGCCCGGCTGAATCCGGAATGCAGCCGGTCTTGGAATCCGAGCCGCCAGGGTCCACCCTCAAGGGCAACTGAGTCCCCTCGTTGTGCCCATGACTGCATCCCGCCTGTGCCGGCTGGCCGCGTTCGGCCTGCTGGCGACCTCGGCCAGCGCCCCGGCGCTGGCACAGACGCCCGCCCTCGCCACCTCTGCCGATGATCTGGCTGCCCTGCTGTCGCGCAGTGCGCCCAAGGCCGACCGCCACGTGCTGCAGCTGGCGGCGCACGCCATGCGCTGTGCGTTGCAGCGGCCGGAGCTGGGCATCAATGGTGATCGCCTCAGCGTGATTGATTACTCGCGCCCGTCCACCGAGCCGCGGCTGTGGGTGTTCGACCTGGCCCACCAGCGCCTGTTGTTCGAGGAATGGGTGGCGCATGGCCGCAACAGCGGCGAGAACCGCACCGAGCACTTCTCCAACCGCGACGGCAGTTTCATGTCCAGTCTCGGCGCGTTCACCGCGCAGGAGACCTACATGGGCGGCAATGGATATTCGCTGCGCCTTGCCGGGCTGGAACCGGGCTTCAACGACCGCGCGCGTGACAGAGCGATCGTCATCCATGGTGCGCCGTACGTGAATCCGGCTACCGCGCAGCTGCAGGGGCGGCTGGGCCGCAGCCTGGGTTGCCCGGCGGTGCGGCTGTCGGTGGCCAAGCCGCTGATCGATGCGTTGCGTGGCGGCACGATGGTGTTTGCTTACTACCCCGACCAGGATTGGCTGAAGCACTCGCAGCTGCTGGCCGGCGGGTGCGGTGGCCAGGGCACGCTCGCCACGCGGTGATGCACGACGGCGCGCGGCATGATGCAATGCGTGGATGAACATCGACTCCCTGCTGCACACTCCGAGCCAGGTCATTTCCAGCCTGGACTATCGCCGCGAACGCTGGCGGAATGGACTTGGCTGGACCCGCGAGATCCTGCGCCTGCCTGCGCAGGGGGATGACTGGGCGCTGCGCCTGTCGGTGGCCGAGATCGAGCAGGACGCCGCGTTCTCCGCCTTCCCCGGCGTGGAGCGCGAGCTGGTGCTGCTGCAGGGCAATGGTGTGCGCCTGCGCTTCGACGGTGGCCGTGTGGCCGAGGTGCTGCCGCCGCATGGACGGGTGCGCTTTGCCGGCGAGGAAACCCTGCACGGTGAACTGGTCGATGGCACCACCCACGACTTCAACCTGATGTGGAAGCGCGAGCTGCTGCAGGCCGAACTGCTGCACCGGCCGCTGGTGGGCGCGATGTTCTTCTTCTGCGAACCGGGCGTGGCCTGGGCGCTGCATCTGCTGTCCGGTCAGGCAGAGTTCGGTGCCGACAGCGGCCTGCCCGCGCTACGGGCCGGCGATACCGCGTGGTTGGCGGCGGGTGAGCGTCAGCGGCACGCGTTGCAGGGCGGTGGCGAGTTGTTGGCGATACGGGTGAGTGCGGCAGGGTGATGATTCGTTGGCGCCGGTGGGCACGGCCAGCCGAGCATGGCTCGGCTCTACAGTAGATCCACGCCATGCGTGGATGCGGCAACCTTAATACACATCGCGCCGGTAACGACCAGCCAGCAACAGCGCTTCCTTGCCCGCAACACCCAGCACCTGTTCGATCACCGCATCCACCGCCGGGGCCATGCCCTGCAGGCTGCCGCAGACCAGGATCGTGGCGCCTTCATCCACCCACTGCCGCAGCGTTGCCGCTTCGGCCAGCAGCCGGTCCTGGACATAGCGATGCGCGCCGCCGTCGCGGCTGAACACGGCATCCAACCGTGCCAGTGAGCCGTCGGCCAGCCTTGCCTGCAGTTCTTCACCGAAGTGGAAGTCGTGGGCGGCGGTGCGCTCACCGAACAGCAGCCAGGTACGGCGCGCGCCACGCTGGGCACGTTCGTGCAGATGCGCGCGCATGCCGGCGATGCCGGTGCCGTTGCCGATCAGCAGCAGCGGTACATCGAAGGGGACGCCATGGAAATTGTCGTTGCGGCGCAGGCGCAGCTGCACCGGTTCGCCGATGGCCGCGTGGTCGCACAGCCAGCCGCTGCCGATGCCAGGCGTGCCGTCCGCGCGCAGCTGTCGGCGCAGCAGCAGCTCGACCGCACCGTCGGCCATCACCGAGGCAATCGAGTACTCGCGATGGGGCAGCGGTTGCAGGGTCGCCAGCAATGCGGGCAGATCACCCGGGGGAACCAATGAGGGCAGGTGCGAGCGCGCGACGCGTGCCAGCAACGTCCGCCCGTCATCCAGCACGGTATCCGCATCGAAGCGTTGTGCGTCCAGCCAGGCACGCACGGTGTGCGGTGCGTGCTGCGGGCCGATCTCGGCGATGTCACCGGCCTGCCACTGCGCATCTGCATCGGCCGGGGGCTGCAGGCGCAACCAATACACGGGGCCGCCGGGGCTGCCCGGGTTCAGATGCTCACGTTGCAGCAGCGTCCACGGCTGGTACTCGGCCGGGCTCCAGTCGGGCAGTTCGCTAGCGCCGCCGCCGAGCTGGCCCAGCAACTGCTGCCAATGGCGCAGCGCGGCCGGATCGGCGTTGTCGACGTCGATCGCATCGAACAGCGGATGCGCACCATGCTGTCGCAGCCACTGGTCGAGCTGGTGGCCGAATCCGCAGAAGTGGCCGTAACTGCGGTCGCCCAGTGCGAGCACGCCGTACTGCAGGTGCTGCAGCGCAGGCGGTGAGGCCATCACCCCGCGCAGGAACGGCAGCGCATGATCGGGTGGGTCGCCTTCGCCAGTGGTGCTGGCGATGAACAATGCACGCTGGCTGTCGGCCAGCAGCGTGGCGTCGACCTCATGCAGGCCGCGCACACGCACCGGCACGCCGGCACCGCGCAATGCCTCGGCACTGCGTTCGGCCAGTTCGCGGGCAAAACCGGTCTGGCTGGACCAGACCATCAGGATCGGTGCGACGTCGCCACAGGCAGCATCGTCGCGCGGTCGCCCACGCCACCACAGTGCGGCGCAGGCCAGCGCATACAGCGCGGTGGCGATGATCGCAATCTGCGTTCGCCGTGCCGGCGGCGCGCCCTGCCACCAGGCTTCGCCGAGATGCAGTCGCAGCAACGCCCAGGCGATCAGCGCCAGCAGGAGCAGGGCCAGTGCGTTGCCGAGCCACGCGCGCGATGGACGTGCGCTCATGCGTCCTGCTCGTCGAGCAGGCGCTGGAAGGCGCTGCTGAGAAATTCCCGGGGGCCGTCTGCTGCACGCTGCAGGTAGCGTGCAGCCAGGCCTTCGCGTTCGGCCAGCGCCATGCCCTGTTCGTGGCCGAGCACGGTCAGTGCGGTGGCCCAGGCATCGGCGTGCATGGCATCGTCGGCGACCACGGTGACCGCTGCGGCGACCTGGCGTACCGGCATACCGGTGCGCGGGTCGAGACTATGGCTGAAGGCCTGGCCATCGGCCTGGTACTGGTGCCAGCGATCACCGGAGGTGGCTACCGCCTTGTCCTCCAGTGCCAGCACCCGCGGTGGTGTTTCGGTGTGCGCGTCTTCTTCCGGTGCGGACTCCACCAGCACGCGCCACGGCTGGCCGTCCGGTTTTCGGCCGTAGCCGGCCAGTTCGCCACCGACCTCGATCAGTGCAGCAGCGATGCCCTGATCGCGCAGCCAGGCGGCCACGTGATCGACGCCGAACCCCTTGGCGATCGCCGACAGGTCCAGTTCCAGTCCGCCCGGTTGCAGCAGCGCATCGCTGCGCAATTGCAGGCGCTGCCAACCGCAGCGCTCACGCGTTGCCTGCAGGGTAGCGTCGTTGGGCTGGCGGCGTTCGCCGGCATGTGCACCGAAACCCCACAGTGCCACCAACGGGCCGACGGTGGGATCGAATGCACCATCGCTGGCGGCGGCGATGGCCTGTGCGCAGGCCAGCACCTGGCGGGTCTCAGCCGGCAGCACGCACCATTGGCCAGTGTTGGCGCGGTTGTAGCGGCTCAGGTCCGAGCCGGGCTCCCAGGTGCTCATCTGCGCGACCACCTCGTCCAGCCGCGCCTGGATGCCGGCATGCAGCGGGTGCAGGTCGCGCTGGCGCGGCGCGACCAGCGACACGCTCCAGGTGGTGCCCATGGTGGTGCCACCGAGGCGGGCGATGTCGAGCTGGGGATCGGTCATGGTGGTGTGCTGCAGATGCGATGCCGGGGCTGCCCGGCATCGCGGTCCACGTCATTACTGCGGCAGCACTTCCAGCGTGGCCACGTAGCTCAGGCGGCGCTTGGCGGCCTGCTTCACCGAGGTCTTGTTGTCCTCGGTGCCGGTTTCCAGCCAGTACATGCCAGCTTCCGGCCAGGTCACCTTGATCTCGCCCTTGGCATCGCTGGTGACCTTCAGTTCGTCCTGCGCGTTGCGGTAGCGGGTGGCGCCACGCACGATCTCGAACTCCAGGCCGGTGGCCGGCTTGCCGTCGACCAGCACGCGGAAGGTGGCTTCCTCGCCGGCGAACAGGTCGTTCGGGTGGCCGACGGCGACCAGCTCGATGCCACGGTTGGTGGGCTTCAGCGCGGTGTCGTTCGGCGCACCGTTGGTGACGAAGGTCTCCACGCGGCCGACCGACTGGCTCACTTCCAGCTTCTTTGCGTCCTTGGGCAGTTCGCCGAAGGTGGCGACGCTGCCGCGCCAGCGCTTGCGCTCGCCGTTCTGCTCGTAGGTGGCGAACAGGCCGTCATTGACCGACGCGATGCGGTAGGTGCCCGGTTGCTTCAGTTCGATGTCGAACACGCTGCGGTACTTGCCGGTGGAGGCGTTCTGCGGCTGCACGGTGCTGCCGTCCGGCGCGGTGATCACCAGCGATTCCAGGCGCAGCGGCACGTGGTTGAAATAGAACAGGTCGTTGGAGACCGCACCGTCGACGGTGATCCACGGCGCGTTGCCGGCGATCACGGTCTGCGAGGGCAGCAGCCAGGCCTTGTGGGCCAGGGCGGAGAAGGGAAGGGCAGCGGCCAGGGCGGCGGCGAGGACGAGCGTGCGCTTCATGCGGAGGACTCCAGTGGATGCGGGTGATGCGGCAAGGAAGAGGGGGCTACGACTTGATCCCCTCCGTCCCCTCTCAGGGTTTGACGGCGAGGGTGACCTGGCCCAGTTCGGTGGCGCCCTGCGCCTTGCCGTTCTGTGCGGCGGTGGCCGGCCAGGTGAAGGGAATCTTCAGCAGTTCACGGCCGCCGACTTCGCGCACCGCTTCCACCACAAGGGTGTAGTTGCCCGGGGCCAGCTGCTTCAGTGCCGGCTGCTTGTCGTTGAACGACAGCGCGTGCTTGCCGGCCGGGCGGGTCGGGCCGGTCACGCCGTCCACCGGCACCTGCAGGGTGCGGCCGCTCTTGCGCCACCACTGGCGCAGGTCGGGCAGCCACTTGGTGCCATGGCCTTCGCTGTTGCTGGTCTGCTGGTACCAGACCGACAGGTTGGCCGCGACCTTCTGGTCGGCGCCTTCCAGCCACACCGCCACGTACGGGCGGTGGTACTCGGCCACGTTGAGCTTGGGCACTTCGACGTTGATGTCGAGCGTGGTGGCATAGGCCGGCGAAGTGGCCAGCAGGCCGCTGAGGGCGATGGTCAGGGTGACGCGCATGGGGCGGCTCCAGGAACGAGGGAAAGTCAGTGGATCAGCAGCAGGGCGATCAGCAGCGGGATCATCAGGCCGAGGCCGACCAGCGGCCAGGTCATGCGCCGCTGCCGCGCATGCAGGTGCAGCAGGAACAGGCCGGTGATGCAGAACACCAGGCAGGCCATGGCGAACAGGTCCAGAAACCAGCCCCACGCCGGGCCGGCATTGCGGCCCTTGTGCAGGTCGTTGAGGTAGGACACCGCGCCGCGCGAGGTTGATTCGTATTCCACTGCGCCGGTCTCGCGATCGATGCTCAGCCAGGCATCGCCGCCGGGGCGCGGCAGCGACAGGTAGATCTCTTCGGCCGACCATTCGGCCGGGCGGCCGCCAATGGCGATGCCCAGCTGCGTATCCAGCCATTGCCGCGCCGGGCGCGGGATCGGCGCGTTGCCGTCTTCGCGGGTGCCCAGTTGGCCCAGCAGTTCGGCCGGCAGCTCCAGATGCTGGTTCTGCACCTCGGGCTTGGCCTCGATCTTCGCGGCATGGTTGAGGGTCAGGCCGGTCACCGCGAACAGCAGCATGCCGATCAGGCACACCGCCGAGCTGATCCAGTGCCACTGGTGCAGCGTCCGCAGCCAGAAGCCACGGTTCTGTTGCTGCTGCACGGTGGAAGAGGCAGGACGGCTCACGGCACGGTTCGGGGCGGACGGGGACTGCCCATTACATCATTGATGAGAATAGCTCGCAATTGCGTGTCGTTCTGTATCCCGGAGGGGGCTTTAGCGGTTGCCGGCCAGCGGCCGGCACTACCGCAGGATTGGTAGATCCACGCCATGCGTGGATGAAGCGGTGCCGACCAAGGTTGGCACCCACCAAGGCGGTGCGCGGCGATCAGAACTTCGCGTTGAGCGAGATCCAGTAGCTGCGGCGCTGGTCCTTGGTCGCATAGTCGTCCACGCAGTTGAATTCGCTCTGGCTGATCAACAGGCACGACTGCGAGACGAAATCCTTGTCGAGCAGGTTGTTGACCCGTGCGTTCACCGTCAGCCAGGGCGTGGCCTTCCAGCTGCTACCGAGATGGAAGATCGTGTAGTCCTCGTAGTAGCGGGTGTGGCTGGCGCCGCTGGCATCCAGCAGCGTGTCGCGGTAGCGGTCGTAGCGGCCCTCACCGATCAGCGACAGGCTGACCGCTTCATTGATCTGCCAGTTGAGGCTGGCGTTGGCCATGTGTTTTGCCGGCATGGTGCCGCTGATCGGCAGCCCCTTCTGTGCGCCACTGGTCTGCTCACTCTTCGTCCAGGTGTAGTTGCCGCGCAGCTGCAGGGTGTCGAGCAGGTCGACATGACCGGCCAGCTCGGCACCGCGGGTCTCGGCCTTGTCGATGTTCACGCTCTGGGTGAAGGTGCTGTAGCCCAGTGCTGCCCAGCCTGGGCCGATGTCCACGCAGTAGCCGCTGCCGGCGCGGGCCACTTCGCAGTTGGGGAAGGTGCCGCCGCTGGCGATCTTGTCCTCGAATTTGTTGAAGAAGCCGGTCACGTTGAAGCCCCAGCGCTGGCCCTCGTAGTAGGCGGCCAACTCGTAGTTGGTGCTGGTTTCAGGCTTCAGGTTCGGCGAACCCACCAGCGGCAGCACGCCTTGGCCACCGAAGCCGGTGATGCCCGGGAACAGCTGGTCCGGACGCGGGGTCTTGTAGCCGGTGCTGACGCCACCCTTGAAGGTCCACGCGTCGCTGGCGTTCCACACCAGGTAGCCGCGCGGGCTGACGTGGCTGCCGAACACGTTGTGGTCGTCGTAGCGCAGGCCGAAGGTGGCGGTGAGGCTATCGGTCAACGCCCAGTTGTCCTCGGCGAACAGCGCCCACATGCGGTGCTTCTGCTTGGTGTTGCTGCGATAACCGGCGCCATCCATGCCGAACACGCCATCGATCATGTCGGTGTCGTTGTACTGGCCACCGACGGTCAGCTTGTGCGCGCCGAAGTCGAGGTCGAGCATCGTGTCGAGCACGTAGCCTTCCAATTCCATGGTGCGCAGCGGGCGCGGCAGGAACGCCTGCAGGCGCGCCATCTCGCTGGGATTGAGTGCGGTCAGCGCATTGCCGCGGCCGGCCGCACAGTTGTTGGCGGCACCGGTGCGGCGGCAGACGTCATTCCACAGCGTCTGCAGGTTGGCGCGCTCGTCCAGGGTCAGCGGCAGCGAGCGGCCGAGGTTGCTGCTCTTGCTGTGGGTCAGCGAGGTCTGCCAGGTGCCGAAGCTGTAACGGCCCTGGTGGGTCAACGACAGCTGGTCGCGCTCGTAGCGCTGGTAGGCGGTGTAGCCCACGCGCGGCTGCACCACGCGGCGGGTGACGGTGCCGCTGCCGTTCGGGTTGGGGATGACCGCGTTGCCGACGCGCCAGAGGCTGGCCAGGCTGTCCAGCGTGCCGGTCTGGCCTTCGCTGTTGTCGTACTTCTGCCGCGACACGTCGTAGTCCAGCCACAGTTCGTGATCGTCGTT
This sequence comes from Stenotrophomonas sp. 22692, assembly GCF_052045015.1. Lineage (NCBI taxonomy): Bacteria > Pseudomonadati > Pseudomonadota > Gammaproteobacteria > Lysobacterales > Lysobacteraceae > Stenotrophomonas > Stenotrophomonas sp. 22692. The sequence goes on along the minus strand of NZ_JBQEMR010000002.1, from coordinate 272,875 downwards.
GACGCGGAAATCCAGGCGTACGCCAGTGTTCCAGTTGGTGTTGGCCACCGACTTGCCACCGCCGCCGAAGCCGATGCTGCGCTCCCACAGCGTGCCGTCGGGCAGGGTCAGTGCATCCCATTCCGGGTTCGATGCCTTGGCATCGTAGTAGCTGCCGCGCACGGCGAGGCTGAGGCGGTCCTTCAGCAGCGGGCCGCTCAGGTAAAGGTCGGTGGTGCGCGCATCACCGAACTGGTCGTCCTGCTGCACGGTGAAGCCCTGGGTGACGGCGCCGTGCCAGCTGTCCTGGTTGCGTCGGGTGATGATGTTGATGACGCCACCCATTGCATCCGAGCCATACAGCGTGGACATCGGGCCGCGCACCACTTCGATGCGTTCGATCGCGTCCAGCGGCGGCAGGTAGGCGAACTGGCCGCCACCGAAGTTGTTCGGATACAGCTGGCCGACATTGCTCTGGCGGCGGCCGTCGATCAGCACCAGCGTGTACTCGGACGGCAGGCCGCGCATGGAGATGGTGGCACGACCGTTCTTGTCGCTGGCTTCCAGGCCGACATCGATGCCTTCGACGTCGCGCAGCGCGTCGACCAGGTTGGTGTAGGGGCGCTTGCTCAGTTCTTCGCGACTGACCACGCTGATGCTGGCCGGTGCATCGACCACCTTCTGCTCGAAGCCGGAGGCGGTGACCACCACTTTGTCCAGCGTCTGCGGCGCGCCGGAAGCGTCACCGTGGGCGAAGGCAGGGGCGGCCATGGCCGCCAGCACGGCACTGGTCAGCAGGGTACGGGACAGGGACGAACGGACACGATGGCGCTGGGCCATGGCAGTAACCTCGAAGGATGCAGGGTGGTGCAATGCCAGGCGCGAACGGCGCGGCATGCACGGGGAGGCCCGGTCAGGGGCGGCAGGGATGAAGCAGGCAGCGGCGCGCTGACGCGACCGCGCAGGCGGTCACGCGGGGCCGTGGATCAGGCGAGCGGCGGCGCCTGGCCGCGTTGCTGGCGCCGCCCGGGCGCGTCGGCCCAGGGCGTGTCCGGAGCGGCCAGCGGCCAATCCGGGCGCACACCGGGCATGGCCGGCGTGGCGGGTACGAGTTCACGTTCGGTACGCAGCCACTGGCTGGCCAGCAGCAGCGGCGGGTGTGCCTTCTCGGCTGATTTCACCGGCGCGGCAGCACAGCGACGCAGCTTGGCCGGGGCTTCTTCCTGCAGCGGGGCTTCGCCGCCACGCTCTTCCAGCGGCGGCTGCACTGCCTGCGCGGCGTTGCCGGCGTGGGCCTGTGGGAGCAGCGGCACGGTACCCATCAGCAGTACCAGCATCGCCACCCACGCCAGCAGGCTGGCCAGCGCAGGACGCTGGCCGCGCATGGCGGTGCCCATCTTGCGATGGATGAGTGGGCGAGGGCGAAGCGGGCGCAGCAAGCAGGGGTCCCCAGGGGTCTGCCGGCAGTGGCCGGCATCAACGGGGCGTGATTGTAATGAGAGCTGTTAGCTGTTGCAAATGAGAATGATTGCCAAAATATCGCAGACTGGTCGGATGGGGCTCAGACTTCGCTCCAGCGCCGCAGCAGGTTGTGGTACACGCCGGTCAGCTGCAGCACCGCTTCGGCGTCGCCGCCGGTCTGCCGCAGGCGCTCGATCGAGCCGTCCATTTCCCACAGCAGGCGGCGCTGCACATCGTCGCGGACCATGCTCTGCACCCAGAAGAACGAGGCCACGCGCGCGCCGGCGGTGACGGGGCGCACCTGGTGCAGGCTGCTGGACGGGTAGACGATCAGGTCGCCGGCGGGCAGCTTCACTTCGTGCTCGCCGTAGGTGTCGCTGATGATCAGTTCGCCGCCCTCGTACTCGTCCGGCGCCGAGAGGAACAGGGTGCAGGAGATGTCCGAACGCAGCTGTTCGCCGTTGGCCAGGTTCATCACCGCGCCGTCGACGTGGAAACCATAGGTGCCGCCGCCGCTGTAGCGGTTGAAGCGCGGTGGCAGGTACTTCAGTGGCAGTGCGGCGCTGAAGAACAGCGGGTGCCGGGCCAGTGCGACGAGGATGATCTCGCCCAGTTCGCGGCGCAGCGGTGAGGCCTCGGGCAGCTGCTGGTTGTGCTTGGCCTGTGCGCCCAGATGGCCGACGGTCTCGCGGCCATCGGTCCAGTCGGCGGCATCCAGCCGGCGGCGGAAGTCGGCCACCTGGTCGGCGCTGAGAATGTCGGGGATGTGCAGCAGCATGCGGGACTCCTCAGAGGGACGGCGGTGCGACCAGGGCGCGCACCTGTGGATGCGGCGATGCGGCCAGTTCCGGCACGAGATGCGCCATGAACGCCGGGCTGCCGTGGGCCAGTGCAAGCCGCAGCCAGTGCACGGCCTGCTCGACGTGGCCGGCCTGCAGCAGGATCGAGGCGTAGTTGGCCTGGCCGCGGAAATCACCGGCCTCGGCCGCGCGCTGGTACCAGGCAAGCGCTGCCTGTGGATCGGGCGCAGTGTCCAGTCCTTCTTCGAGGTGGCGGGCCAGCAGGTTCATCGATTTGGCATGGCCCAGGTGTGCGGCACGGGTGTACAGGGCCAGTGCCTGCGCGCGGTCCTGGGTCACGCCGCGGCCGGTGGCCAGCAGGTTGGCCAGGTTGTACAGGCCCCAGTCCAGGCCGGTGTCGGCGGCGCGCCGGTACCAGACGGCTGCCAGCGCCGGGTCGGCGACGGTGCCCTGGCCCAGCTCATGGCAGCGACCGAGCATGTTCATCGCCATCGGCGCGCCGTTGTTGGCGGCGGTTTCGTACCAGAGCAGTGCCGCCGAGGCGTCCTGTGCGGTGCCTTTGCCTTCCATGTGCATCTGCGCGAGCAGCAGTTGTGCCTCGACCTGCCCGGCCTGCGCAGCGTCGCGCACGCGCGCGAAGGCAGCCTGCGGATCGTGCTGCAGCAGCTCGGCCAGGGCGTCGCTGTCGATGGGGGTAAGGGTCGCCATGGGGTGAGTATCGCCGGAAACAAAAACGGCGGCAGGAAAGCCTGCCGCCGTGGTGGAGCGGAGTTACATCAGAACTTCACGTTCAGTGCCAGGGTGGCCGAGCGACCCGGGGCGATGCTCGCGTAGTGCGAGGCATAGGCCTTGGTGAAGTAGATCTTGTCGGTCAGGTTCTGCACGTTGAGCTGCAGGCTGATGTTGTCCTGGATCGCGTAGCTGGCCATCGCGTCGAAGCGGGTGTAGCTGGCAATCCACTTGGTGTTGGCAACGTCACCGTACTGCTTGTCCGAGTAGAACGCACCGGCGCCGACGGTCAGGCCGATCGGGAAGCGGTAGGTGGTCCACAGGTTGGCGCTGTGCTTGGCGGTGTTCGGGAACACGTTGCCGTTGTTCGGCGACGGCACGTAGACGTTGGACGGGCAGGTGCGGCCCACCGGTGCGCCACAGACAAAGCCATTGTCCTTCAGCTCGGAATCGAGGTAGGTGTAGCCGCCGTACAGGCTCCAGGCGTCGGTCAACTGGCCGTTGAAGCCCAGCTCGAAACCGTTGATCTCTTTCTTGCCGGCGTTCTGGCTGGTGCCGTTGTCGACGGTCACGCGCGCGTTGTTCATCACGGTGTGGAAGATCGCAGCAGTCAGGTTCAGGCGGTTGTCCAGCAGGTCCCACTTGGTGCCCAGTTCGAGGTTCTTCGTGTCCTGCGGCTTGAGGTCGGCAACGGCCGCGCTCAGGCCGTCCGAACCGTCACCACCGTCCATGCCCGGCGGGGTCGAGGAGGTGCCCCAGGACAGGTAGATGCTGCCATTGGCGGCCGGCTTGAACACCACGCCGGCCTGGTAGTTCAGGAAGTCGTTGCTGTTGCGCACGCGGGTCGGTGCCTTGCCGGCCACCGGAGTGGTCAGGGTGGTACGGAAGTCGTCGTAGCGCAGGCCGAGGTTGATCATCCACTGCTCATTGAGCTCGATGGTGTCGAACACGTAGGCCGAGGTGGTCTTGGTGCGCTGCTCGACGTCCAGCGCCTTGTCGCTGCGATAGACGATCTGACCGGCCGCCCACGGATCGTTCGGGTTCGGATTGTTGAAGTCGGTGCAGTTGTAGCCGGTGGCCGCGCCGGACACCTGGCAGCGAGTGCTGTTGGCGCTGTTTTCAAGGGGATTGGCGGTGCCCGGCGACATCAGGTAGCTGCCGCGGGTCATCTTCTCGTCGCTGTACTCCACGCCCGCGCTGTAGCTGTGCTTGAGCGCGCCGGTCTGGAAGGCGCCGGTCAGGCCCAGCTGGTCCGCGAAGCTCTTGACGTCGACGGCGCGGCTGTTGGTGCGGCGCCACAGGGTGCCGTAGTTGTTCGGGTTGCCCTTGCTGTCGTCCGGCTGGGTCCACAGGTAGTCGTTGCTGGTGTTGCCCAGGCGCGCGATGTTGCGCAGCTTGTGGCCACCGAAATCGTAGCTGGCGTCCAGGGTGCTGATATCGGCGCGGGTACGCTGGAAATCACGGTCGACCAGGCCGTAGTAGTTGTTGCGGTCCGGCACCATCGGGCGGCCGTCGCCGTTCTTGGCCACGTTCGGGCCGCTGGTGAACGGGTTGTTGTACGGGAAACCACCCGCATCGGGCAGGTCATCACTCTGCATGTGGTAGTGGCTCGCGATCAGCTGCGCCGGGCCGTTCAGGCCGAACGCGATCGACGGCGCGATGCCCCAACGGCTGACATTGGCCGCATCACGACCGGCGATGTCCGACGCGTGCTTCATCAGGTTCAGGCGGGCGGCGATGCCATCGCCCAGCACGTAGTTGGCGTCCACGGTGCCGCGCGCGTAGCTGTCGGTGCCGATGCCCATGCTGGCGCTGGTCTCGTTCTTCAGCTTCGGCGTCTTGCTCACCAGGTTCAGGCTGCCACCACCGGAGTCACGGCCGCCGTAGGCCGAGCTCGGGCCCTTGACCACTTCCACCTGCTCCAGGTCGAAGATCTCGCGGGTCTGCGAGCCGACGTCGCGCAGGCCGTCGACGAAGACGTTGCTCTGCGAATCGAAGCCACGGATGAAGGGGCGGTCACCGGTCGGGTTGCCGCCTTCGCCGGCACCGAAGGTGATACCCGGGACCATGCGCAGCGCATCCTGCAGGTTGGTCGCACCGGTTTCGGCGATCAGCTTCTCCGACACGATCGACACCGACTTCGGGGTGTCCAGCAGCTCGGCGGTGAACTTCGGCGAGGACGGATTGAACCAGCTGCCGCGCACCTGCACCTTGTCCAGGTCGGTGGCGTTGCGGGAGCTGGCATCGGCGCTGTCGGCGGCCTGTGCGACCAACGGTGCGAAGCCGGCGGCCAGGGTGGCGGTAGCGAGCAGGGAAACGCGCGGGGCGTGCTTGCGGGACGTGATGTGGGTCATGGTCTGGGTGGCGGTGGCTTGGATCAGAAAAGGGCGCGGGCCGAAGCGCAGGCAGCGCGATGGCATGTAGAAGGCGGTATCTGTAGAGCCGAGCCGACGCTCGGCTGGCAGGAAACGTAAACAGGCGCACGGCAACAGCCGCAGGGCGCCTCAGCTGGCGTGCGATGCGGGCGGTGCGTGGCCGGGGTTCAACCGCAGTGCGGGATCGTGCAGCTGCCAGCGCAGGGCGTTGGAGCGCCATAGCGGAACATGCGCGACCAGGACGGCGCGCGGGGGAGCCAGTCCGGTACAGGGCGTGGTGCCCTCGCCATCCAGCGGCGGCTCCGGTGCTGGCGCGGCAGGGTGCGGGCACTCGTCCGCCGGCGGGGCCGGCATCGGCATGACCTGCTGCAGATCATCAGCGTGTGCCTGCCAGCCGTGGGCAGCCGGGTTGTTGCCGCGCCCTTCGTGCAATGCCGACCAGCCCAGCAGCAGCGTCAGCAGCACGACCACAAGCAGCGGCCACCCTTGACGGGCAAGCTGGCACAGCGTGGCGGTGGGCGCGGGCGAAGCCATGGCGCGGGGGCAGAGTCGTTACGAAGATGTTACGTAGAATAACATCAACGATAATGATTCGCATGTGCGGGGCGTGGCGGCCCCCCGAGGCGGCCACGGGGCGCCCTGGAAGGGTCCTCATGGCCTTCCGGTAGATTCACCCCATGGGTTGATGCTCTCTGGCGGGGCGCCCCGTGAATGATCTCTCCGGGCGGGGCGCCGCCTCAATCCCGGTCGTCGCGGGTCCAGACGGCGTCGTGTTCGCGCTTCACCGGGAACTTGGGCACAGGGCTGTAGGCCGGCGCGCACAGAGCGCGCCCGTCACGCACGTCGAAGCGCGCGCCGTGCAGCACGCACTCCACACTGCCTTCGGTGGTGTTGAATTCGCCCGAGGACAGCTCGAACTCTTCATGCGTGCACTGGTCTTCCAGGGCGTACAGCTCGCCGTCGAGGTTGAACACCACGATCGGCGTGCCGGTCACCTCGTCGAACACGCTCTTCATTTCACCCGGCAGCAGCTCGTTGCCGGCACAGACAAAGGTCCAGGCCTCGCTCACGCGGCGGCTCCGGCCAGCGGCTTTTCCAGGATCTCGAAGCGCAGGTCGTCGCGCTTGGGAATGCCAAAACGCTCGTCGCCATACGGGAACGGCTTCTTGATGCCGGTGCGGCTGTAGCCGCGACGCTCGTAGAAGGCGATCAGCTCGTCGCGCACGTCGATCACCGTCATCTGCATCACCGGCACGTTCCATTCGCGTGCGGCGTGCGCTTCGGCAGCGTCCATCAGCTGCTTGCCGACGCCGCCACCCTGCTGGGCCGGGTCGACAGAGAACATGCCGAAGTAGCCCTTGCCGTCGACATCGGCGACGTGGGCGCAGGCCACCAGCTGGTCCCCGCGCTCGGCCAGCAGGATGGTGGAGCGCGGGCGGTCCAGGTCGGCCTGGATGCCCTCGGCGTCGATGCGGGCACCGTCCAGCAGGTCGGCTTCGGTGGTCCAGCCGACGCGGCTGGCGTCACCCCGGTAGGCCGAGGTGACGAGGGCAATGAGGGCGGGGATGTCGGCCGACGTGGCGGCGCGGAAGGTCAGGGTGCTCATGGGGACATTCTATGTGGGGCGGGGAAGGGCGCGGGAGGCTGCTGGTTGACGTGACTTTGCCGAGTTTGGCCAATGCGTGGACTTGACGCCATCTTCATTATTCGTTCATATCTGTGACCAGCACCCGCCCACCGTGAAGCAACGCGTGGCTGTCTGCCGGAGTGGGTGCCGCCTGGTCGAAGGCCAACTGCCGTTCGGCGCGGGTGGGGCACACAGGGACGTCGATCCAGGGAGGATCTGCATGCAGTCTGGCCTCATTTCTCATCCGCGCGCCGCAACGGCTGCCAAGGGTCTGTTTCTCGGTTTCATTGCCCTGTGTGTGCTGGCACCGGTCAGCGTTTCCGCCCAGATCGTTCCCACCTGGCGGCAGGAGTACGACAAGCGACTGAAGTACGGGGACCTTGTCGAACCACTGAAGGGCGAAATCTTCGGCGAGCAGGTCAACCTCTATGACGGTTCGATCAGCTTCAAGGCTACGGATGTTTCGATTCCGGGCAATGGCAGCCTGACGATGACCTTGGGCCGCAGCTACCGCGATGGCGATGGTAGTAGTGAGAGCCCATTCTCGGATTGGGATCTGGATATTCCGTCCATGTCCGGCGTCTATGGCGATCTGCCGGAGACCGCTGCTGTCGGCTATTGGGCGCCCGCTGCGCGCTGCAGTACGGTGGCGGCGCCTCCGTCACTCGAGGTCTGGAACCGTCGCCGCACCCAGACCGTCAATTTCTATCCCAATACGTTCTGGGATGGCGTGCGCCTCTCCCTGCCAGGTGGTGGCGGTGAGCCGGTGCTGGGAGGCAGCGGAGATGCGCGCCAGCCGCAGCCGCAGTTTGGCGAACCGGCGCCTTGGAATACCAAGGGTGGCTGGACGTTCAGTTGCCTGACCGCCCTGAAGAGCGGACAGCCGGGACAAGGCTTCCTTGGTCATGCGCCCGACGGTACCAAGTACTACTTCGACTGGATGGTCGCCAAGCCCCACAACGGTGCAACGCTGCAACCTTACGGGCCAGAAAGCAATGCACTGCTGAATCGAAAGCGTGTGTTCCTGTACCCATCGCAGGTTGTGGATCGCTTCGGCAACTGGGTGCGCTACGAGTGGAGTGGCGACCGGCTGTTGCGCATGGTTGCCAACGATGGCCGCGAGATCAGCCTGGGCTACAACGCGAAAGGACTGATCGCGTCCGCAACCGCTGCAGGGCGCACCTGGACTTATGGGTACACGGAGGCCGATATCCTGCGGACAGTGACGCTGCCGGACGGTACCCAATGGGTCTACAACCTGCCGCCGCTGTCAGTCACCCACAAGTATGCCGACTACATCGGGCAGAGCATCTGGGAGTACATGGACTACCCGGCCACATGCTCGCGCGTCAACAAGATCGTGCCCAGCGAGATCACCCTGAGCATCCAGCATCCGTCGGGTGCGCTGGGAACGTTCCTGTTCCGCCCGTTCCGCCACGGGCGCAAGAATGTAAAGCTGGATTGCCAGACCTCTGGCGACAATCACCTGTTTGCCGATGGCTGGAACTACACGCCGGTCTACCGTGACGCAATGTCGCTGGTGACCAAGACCATCAGCGGTCCGGGCATGCCCACTGCACAGTGGACTTATCAATACACTAATCTCAACGGTGCTTTCGCCCAGGACCTGGGCGGTCCAGTAATCCCGGTGGGCCAGGCAGAGCCGAAGATCACCACCGAAACGCTGCCCGATGGTGTCGTTCGCGTCTATGAGTTCGGCAAGGAAGTTGCCTACAACGATGGCCTGTTGTTGTCCACGACAACGCGATCGGGCGGCTCGGTCGTGCGCATTGATCGCAACAACTACTATCCGGATGCCCAGCTGGATGTGGCGCCCTTCCCGAAGGAGGCCGGCAAGGACTTCAAGTACGGTGCCAACGATCTCAAGGCCCATTACAACCGCCCCGTCCAATCCACCGTTGTGGAACAGGATGGCGTGCAGTTCACCCGCACCGTGCAGGCCTTTGATGCATTTGCGCGCGAAGTCACCGTTGTCGAAGCGAATTCCGCCGGCCAGAGTCGCACCAGCAGCACCAGCTACTACGACAATCCCGCGCTGTGGGTGAACGGCCAGGCGGCGCGCAGTGTGCTCAATGGCATCGAGCAGTCCCGCACCGAATTCGATACGGCCAAAGCACTACCGTTACGCGCCTATGCATTCGGCCGTCTGGCGCAGCAGGTGACCTACGCAGCCGACGGCACGGTTGCCTCGGTGGCCGATGGCCGCGGCAATACCAGCCATCTGTCGGGATGGAAGCGTGGTGTTCCGCAGCAGCTGCGCATGCCGGCCACGCCCGAAGCGCCCAATGGCGCGGTGCGCACGGTTGTCGTCGACGACAACGGTTGGATCACCTCGCTGACCGACGAAACCGGCGCAACCACCAGCTTCAGCTACGACAGCATGGGCAGGCTGCGCAGCCAGCAGTTCCCTGGCGGCGACAGCGTGAACTGGAATGGCGTAACCATGGACCTGCAGCGGCTGGGTGGCGCGCAGCTGGGGGTGCCCGCCGGTGCGTGGAAGCACTCCCGCACGCAGGGCGGGCGGCGCACGGATACCTACCTGGATGCGATGTTCCGCCCGGTGCTGGTGACCGAAAACGCCAACAACGTGCTGGACAGCGCCGTGGTGACCCGCTACGACACCAGCGGCAAGACTGTGTTTGCCTCGTATCCCACGCGGCAGTTCTCCGATATCAATGCCACCCTGACCGGCATCACGACGCAGTACGACGCGTTGGGCCGCCCCACCGTGGTCAGTCAATCGTCCGAGCTGGGGGCACTGGTTACCCGCACGGAGTACGTGGGCAATCTGTCGGTGAAGGTGACCAATCCACGCGGCCAGGCCACGACGACCCGTCATCTTGCCTACGACCAGCCCAGCTATGAGATGCCGCTGACGCTGCAGCATCCGGAAGGCGTGGTGACCGAGATCCAGCGAGACACGTTGGGCAAGCCGCTGGCGATCACCCGCCGCAGTGCAGACGGCAGCCAGTCGCTGACCCGCCGCTACGTCTATGACGGCTACCAGCAGCTATGCAAGACCATCGAACCGGAAACCGGCGCGACCGTGCAGGACTACGACGCGGCAGGCAACGTGCTGTGGTCGGCGGCTGGCACGGGTTTGACCAGCACCACCGACTGCAACCGCAGTGAAGCGCTGGCCAGTGGACGTGCGGTGAAGCGCAGTTACGATGCTGCCAACCGCTTGTCGACCCTGATCTTCCCGGATGGGCGCGGAAATCAGAACTGGTCCTACGCGCCTGATGGTCTGCCTGCCGAGATCAGTACGCAGAACGACCCGGCCCGGCCGATGGTCGTCAACCGCTACCAGTACAACCGCCGCCGCCTGCTCAGTGGCGAAACCCTGCAGCATCCGGATTTGGGTAATCTGAGCCTGGCCTATGGCTACGATGCCAACGGCACACTGGCCAGCAATACCTACCCGGGGGGGCGCGTCGTCAGCTATGCGCCGGATGCACTGGGTCGGGCGACGACGGTCGGCGGCTATGCAAAAGAGGCCAGTTACTTTGCCAATGGCGCGTTGGCCCGCTTTGTCTATGGCAACGGGATCGTGCACACGTTGACCCAGAATGCCCGCGGACTGCCTGACCGCAGCCGCGATGCCACTGCAGCGGCCGCAGTGCTGGATGACAGCTACGACTACGATGCCGGCGGCAATGTGATGGCCATTTCCGATGGCCTGCCCGGGGCGCCCGGTAACCGGGACATGACCTATGACGGCCTGGACCGGTTGCGGACGGTCACTGCACCGGGCTTCGGCAACGCCTTGTATGAGTATGACGCGCTGGACAACCTGCGCCGTGCCAAGGTCGGCAGCCGCGATCGTACGCACTATTTCGATCCGACGAATCGGTTGGTCAACGTGATCGAAACCGGAACGGGGGCAACCGTGACCGGTCTTGGCTATGACGTGCAGGGCAATCTTTCGGTGCGCAATGGCCAGGCTTTCGCGTTTGACTACGGCAACCGGCTGCGTGCGGCGGGTACAGCAGAGAGCTACGAGTATGACGCCCATGGGCGCCGGGTGAAGGCCAGCGCCAGTGGCAAGGGGGCAATCTACTCGTTCTACGACAACGGCGGTGTGCTGCGATTCCAGCGCAACGAACGTACCGGCAAACAGACCGACTATCTCTACCTGTCAGGCAGCCTGGTGTCCCAGGTGCATGGCGAAGCCGCACCCAGCGTTCCCGCGCTGAGTGCGCCGGGCTACATCACCCAGGGCAGCGTGAACCTGACCTGGAGCCCGGCCGGTGGTGCCAACCGCTATGAGCTGCAGCGTGCCCTTGCGGGCACCTGGAGCACGGTCTTTGATGGCGCGGCGCAATCGTTCACCAGCACCGGCCTGGTCACGGGAACCTATCAGTTCCGCGTGCGCGGCTGCCGGGCGGTGTGCGGCGGATGGAGCAATGTCGCATCAGTGGCCGTGGCATTGGCACCATCCACTGTGCCGACCTTGAACCTGCCTGCCACGGCCTTCAACGGCAGCTACAACGTGGCTTGGTCTGCGGCTTCCGGTGCCGAGCGCTATGAGCTGGAGGAAAGCGCCAATGGTGGCGCATGGGCCCAGGTGCACAACGCCATTGGTCAGTCCAAGGCTTTCAGTGGCAAGGCAGCGGGAAGCTACAACTACCGGGTTCGCGCATGTAACCCGGTGGGGTGCACGGGATACAGCGCCACGGCTGCGGTGACGGTGGTGTATCCGCCTGCCACTGCGCCAGGTCTTTCTGCGCCGGCACGCGCTGCGCCGGGCAGTATCGGCATCGGCTGGAACGGGGTGGCTGGTGCCACGCGCTACACCCTGCAGGAAAGCAGCAATGGTGGTGGATGGGTCACGCTGTTCGACGGCAACGCGGGTTCCTATGCCACCGCTGCGCGCGGGGGCGGCAGCTATGGCTATCGGGTTGCCGCCTGCAATGGCGCAGGCTGCGGACCGTGGTCGGCCACGTCGACGGTAGCGGTGATCGGACCGCCGACGATCGAGCCGGTGATCAGCGCGCCGGGCCTGGTGAACGTGCCGCAGTACAGCCTGAGCTGGTCGGTGCCGGCCAACAGCGAGAGCTTCGTGCTGGAGGAGAGTGCCAACGGTGGTGGCTGGACGGTGGTGCATAACGGCGGCGGGAACAGCTTTGGTGCCAGCCGTGGCAATGGCAGCTACGCCTATCGCGTGAGGGCATGCAATTTCGCGGGGTGCAGTCCCTACTCGGGCATCGCCAGTGTCTCCGTGGTGCTTCCTCCCGCGGCCACTCAGATCTACGTGGCCGAGTGGCTCAGCACGCGCAAGGCGCCCTATCAGGTGCAATGCAGCGTCGGCTGGCGCGCGGTTCCGGGGGCAACGGAGTATCAGCTTGAGCCTTCCGGAGCTGGACGGCGCCTGTACACCGGCCCCAATACCTACGTGCAGTCGAGCGGCGGGACCTACTGCGCCAGTCTCTACATTGTCAGGGCCTGCAACGCCGGTGGCTGTTCGGCATGGTCCGCAGACTTCCCCGTCACCCGCGGCGTATTGAGCTGGGACTAAGCCATGAATGGACTCTCTTTGCTGTTGATTCGGGCGGTACTCGCGGTGGTGGTGCTGGCGGCCTGTGTGGCTCCGGCGGTCGCCCAGGAAGTCGTCGAGTACATCCACACTGATGCACTGGGTTCACCGGTGGCGATCACCGATGCCAGCGGAAACGTCATCGAGCGTACGGTGTATGAGCCGTATGGGGCGGTGGTCAATCGGCCGTTGAAGGATGGGCCGGGATATACGGGGCATGTGACGGACTCGGGGACCGGGTTGATCTACATGCAGCAGCGGTACTATGACTTCCAAACTGTCGCATTTCTGGGAGCTGATCCAGTTGCAGCTAGTTCGGAAGGGGCTTCATTCAATCGCTATCGCTATGCTTCTGCCAATCCCTATAGGTTCAAAGATCCGGACGGCAGGGCAGACATGAACGTGTTCGGTGAAGCCGATCCGAACGGGCTGAGAGCGGCAGGAGATGCGCTCAATATTCCGGGCAAGTTCACGGTCGCAGGGCACGCCAATAACATGGTCATTCAGGACCAGCGAGGGGGGCGCATGGAAAATTACTCCACAGTCAGCTCCTGGGATATGGCTCGGACCCAGTTTGGGCTAAAACAGGGCCAGGAAATATTCATGGCAGGTTGCCACTTGGGGGCGGAAATCGGTCAGGCAAAGGCTTTTGCTCAGGGATGGGCGAACCTGAATAAGTCGTCCGTATATGCTCCCAACGGATTCGTTCGCTATCCAAAAAACTACAAGCCTGGAGATGATATGACGCTCCGTGTCAGTATGGGTGAGAACGGAACCGGAGGTGCAGGTGTATGGCAGAGGTTCTCGCCTGGAGGGACGGGGCCGACGGGCCCCGCCATTCGTTCGATTACGATCAAAGCTGATGGTTCAATATCCTATCAGTTTGCTGAGCCTGAATTGGGGTCCAGAATTCGTAGAATGGAAACGGTGAAGGTTAAGCAATGAAAATTCTTTCGAATTCCGTTGTTTTGTCTTTGCTGCTTGTTGGCTGCGGTAACGGGGAGCCCCAGGAAGAGCGGCTTTCCCGAAATGAGAAGCATGATGAAGCGCCAAGTTTGGCCCTTTCCGAGGAAGAGTTGGAACGTCAGATTGCGATGGCTGAAAACGGGAATGCAGAGGCCCGTCTAAAGCTTGAATGGCACTACTCGACGCGTGGCGACATGGAGCGATATCGCTACTGGCTTGAGGAGGGGGTCGCACGAATGGACGTTAGTTCAATGCAGCGATTGGCACTGTTTCTCTCCCTTGAGCAAGGCGGGGGAGACTGTAAGCGAGCGATGCAAATCCTCGAGGAAGGTTTGCGTCTTGATCCGCCGGAGACTACGCGCGAACTGATGGAGATGGATCTTCAGAGATTGCGGCATGAACGGGTCGGGGTTCCACCTTGCGGGGTGGGGCTCTCCAATTAGAGGCAGCAGTTGCGCGAATGCCGATAATAATTCGTTCGGATTCGATGATAGGAACGGGTGATGCGGAGCGCATTCTGGTTTGAACTCGAGGTTATTGGTTGGGCAGGTCTCGATGAAGATCATAATTTCTCTATCTGCTGCCTTACCGATGCTGCTTCTTGCCTCCTGTGTGCAGGACCGCGGTTGTCTTCTTCGGGTGGCCAACCAGGACCACGACAGCTCCTCATCTCAGAAGATCCATGCTGATATGGATGAACTCATACATTCGCGCCCTGTGGATGGGGAGCGGGAAGTGAATGCAGAGTTAGTGGTATCGCAGCTCGAACTCTCTCGGGAGGGGTGGAGAAATAGAAGGATTTTCTATGTATTGACTGATGGTAGCGGGAAACTCTTGACTGCGGGGACTTGTGGTATTGACGAACGCCAGTGTGCCTCGATCATTGTGAAGCGAATGCTCGGGTTCTGTGAAAGGATGTAGATTGCGGGTGCGCCAAGTTTTGGGGGGTATTTCAGTGAGAAATTCCCAAGTGCTTGATCGCTTTGGGTGGCTGGCCGGTATTATTGTGGCGGCGCTTTGTTTTTTGGGAATTGCCGCCTGTGGCGGAAGAGATGAACGTTTGGATGTGGTCATGAATCATGATCCGGGAAACGCAGCGGCTGATCACTACGCACTGGCGCTCGAGTCAGTTTTCAGTTCTTCCGAGAGTGTGCCAGAAGCGCAAATATGCAGGGTACATTTAATTGATGTAAGGAAATCATTTGATCAGGCTGAAAGCGAAAGGGTGAGGGTATATTTCGTCTTGGCCGATCATCAAGGTGTCGTCAGGTCTGCGGACACCTGTGGGCTTCCTATGAATGAGTGCGTGACGATTATTGCTGAAAGGTCGAGGGTGGGCTGTCGTAAAGCAAAAGGGCTGGCTTTCCACTGATTCGGGCGGCACTCGCGGTGTTGGTGCGCATGGCCTGTATATAGTGCTGGGCGCTGCCGATGAAGTGGTTATGTACAGTTGCACCGATGCGTTGGCTTCACCGGCGGCGATTACCGCTGTCAATGGAAATGTCATCGAGCGTACGGTGTATGAGCCTTCTGGTGAGGTGGTTCAGATGGCCATGGCTTAAGGGGGGATGGGCGAAAGCCTATCCCAAGTAGAATGGAAGCACGTTGTCGTCAAACAGTGGCTGACGCGCTATTGATAGAATCACTACTCCAAAAGCGGGTGGACACGCGGCCCACGGTGTTCCTTCCAGAGTTTATCGACAAGTGGCGGGAGTGCTGTGAAATCCACAAGTTCATCTCGATGCCGACGACCAGCGATGGTTCTTCAAGGGTTTGCGCGCACTTCAGTGCTATGTCTTGTATCTGTCGCTGGTTGTTCGCTGCATGAAATAGGAAGCGGTCGGCTGGATGACGACTGTCTTTTGGTGGTGGCCGACTATATAAAGTCGTCGCGGGGGTGGGCTGGGGATGTCTACGACATTGCTCCTGAGGGGACGGTGTCAGGGCTGCGCGGATACGCAGTAATGCATCGCTCGGAGGACGGAAAACTGCCGTCCGAGGAGTTGAAATCATTTCATGTCGATTTGGATCCCGAGTGCAAGGCTATTGTTGATGAGCTTGGCTATCAATGATTCCGCGCACTTTTCGGCTGGCAGGAGGAGGGCTTGGGATTATGGGTGTGGAGCGAAGAAGGTGAGCGGTATCCCATGGCGCTGGATGGCGACGCAGGGGTGTGGGCGTGAATGTTGATTTCCGGTTTTTCATGGTTATTTTTTTTATTTTCTACGGGGCTGGTTGCAGGCATCAAGAAGGCGGGGGCGAACCGTCTGGAAAGAGCTGTGGGGTCGAGGGCAGCTCCGCTTGCCGAGTCAGCTTCCGGGAACTAGCTGCTACGCCCCGGCTATTCGATGGAAAGTTGGTGCGGATGGAGGGCTATCTCGGGGTGAGCCGGGAGCTCTTTGTACTGAATTCAAGCAAAGAGTTGTTTGAGGCCGGAGTGACTGAGGAGACCCAAGTTCGAATTAGAGGGCCAATAGATCTGCAGCGAAGCGTATTTGACGAATACGCGTATTCATGGGTTTCGATAATTGGGGTGTTCAGGACAAGAGAAACTGACAATTCGACAGGTGATCTGCTGCTTGGCGAAATTCACGCCCCCCTTGAAGTTCGCTCCCTACGAATCCCTGGTCCCGTGCCACGTGCGAAATTTGGAGATGTGCTCGTCAATCTTGAAGATCTGAAGTGAGTGATAGGTTGTGGAAATGACGTCATGTGCTTTCATTTCTGCCTTCTATGGCAGGAAAGCGGGATGATTCAAAGGCGCGCCTAACATGTGATCACATGGTCCCCGTCTTAGGGGTGACACTTGCCAGGAAGGGGCTTCGGAACATTCTCGATCGCTGGTAGAGTCGCAGATGTCACATTACGCCATGGCACTCCTGGGCAGCTCAGTTCTCCACGTTGCGCGATTGCGCCTGTGTCATTGCGAGCTGATCGATCACGTCGATAGGCTTTGGGGGGTTGCCCCTTGGTTGAAGAATATGAGGTATCGCATTGAGCGCTATCGATGAAAAGAATCTCGTTTTAGCCTGTCTGTGGAGGCTGTTGGAATCCGAGCCTGCTTCCGAGGAACAGGTGTCTGGCTGGTACCAGAGGGCGCAATTTATCAAGAACGTGATTCGGTCAAGTTCGTATGAAATCGGGGTTCCTCACGTGATATGGCACTATCTTGATGATGCCGATATCCGTATTCGCGATCCCCGCTATGCCGAAGCACAGGTGTTGGCCGTTAGGCGGAGTATTGATGAGTGGGCTTGAGTGCATTCAGAGAAGCCATGAGCAATACATATTGCTGGCCAGATTTCATTGCGGCATCCCTCTCGGATGCTAACCCTCCGGATCTCCCGCTCCTCCGGGAAGACCGGGCCGGGATGGCGTTTGATCGCAACCTGTATGAGGATTCTGCTCCGAATGATGTTTGGGTGGCGTGGCTGAGCGCACTTTCGGAGCACTTTGCAGATATCGCGATGTGCGCGGTTCGATGTTCAGAGTGCTCCGACGGTGGAAGCTCTGTGGAAATTGAGCGAGGGCTGGATAGCCTGCGCTTCTACTGGCTGGAAGATGGGAACTTCATGCGTGATCATTTCTTGTTTTCGCGTGATGGTCGCTGGGTCGTAAAGCTGGATCAGGACGTGACGTTATTTGCGGGAGATGTCACTTTCCTTGCGGATGTTGTCGCGCGACTTGGTGGTGTAGAGCATGTCGAGAAGATGATGCGACGGGACCTGATTGGTACAGCTGAGGACGTTGTTGGCCTCGGTGGATACGTCAAGGGGCTTCTTGCGCCCTTGAACGCAACGACTCCATAGCAGATTGCTGCGTAGATGATTGGGTGTGCAGGTGCTATGTGATGGAGTAGCTTCAAAAGGAGGAGCTGAGTGCCAGGGTTTGTTGAGAGCTTCCCCATTTGGGCTTCCATCATCCTAGGTGCCATGTGGATAAACGCATTTGCGGCTCACAGGATGTTGCTGAAAATCGAGCGTGAACGGCCGGAAGTACTCGCTGCAGTCGGAATCATCAAGGTTGATTGGTGGCTTAGGTGCTTGCGCGGTATTGCAGTGCTTGCCCTTACTTCCAAAGGGAAGACGCTCCATCAGGGGGAACGGTGGGTGTTGAGGGGCGTCGTGATGATGTACGTCTTCTTGATTGCCCCCGGGGTATCCATGCTTGTTGGCATGTAGGAGAAGGTGCCTCAAGGCCGTTGATGGTGGATGGATCGGCATTGCGGTGAGATTGCCCGTTCCTGGCATCACTCGGTGCTTCCCGGTCACGCCTCTGCTTGCTTGCGCCCAGCGCGCAATAAAAAACGCCGCAGTTTCCTGCGGCGTTCTCGTACTTCCCTGATTCTGGCGAATCCTCAGCCCAGCAGCTTCCGCACCTTGGTCAGTGCGGTCATGAACCGCTCGATCTCGGCATGCGTGTTGTAGAACGCCAGCGAGGCACGGCAGGTAGCCGCGACGCCGAAGTACTGCAGCAGCGGATGTGCGCAGTGCTGGCCCGAGCGCACGGCCACGCCTTCCAGGTCGAGCAGGGTGGCCAGGTCGTGCGCATGTGCGCCATCGATCAGGAACGAGACCACGGCGGCCTTCTCCGGCGCTTCGCCGATGATGCGCAGACCGTCGACGCGGCGCAGCTCTTCGGTGAAGTGCGCCAGCAGTTCGGCTTCGCGTGCTTCCACGTTCTCCTGGCCAAGCTGCTGCAGGTAGTCGGCAGCCACACCCAGGCCGATGAAACCGGCGATGTTCGGGGTGCCGGCTTCGAATTTGTGCGGGGCATCGTTGAACACGGTGCCGTCGAAGCTGACTTCCTTGATCATCTCGCCGCCACCGAGGAACGGCGGCATCGCGTCCAGGTGCTCGCGGCGCGCCCACAGCGCACCGGTGCCGGTCGGGCCGCACATCTTGTGGCCGGTGATGGCGTAGAAGTCGCAGCCGATCGCGGCCACGTCGACCTTGCGGTGCGGTACGGCCTGCGAGCCATCGACCACGGTGATGATGCCGCGCTTGCGCGCTTCGCGGCAGATCTCGCGCACCGGATTGACCGTGCCCAGCACGTTGGAGACATGAGTAACCGCCAGCAGCTTGACCTCCGGGGTCATCGCCGCGCGCAGCGCATCCAGGTCCAGCGCGCCATCGGGGGTGATCTCGGCCACGCGGATGGTGGCGCCGGTACGCTGCGCGACCAGCTGCCACGGCACGATGTTGGCGTGGTGCTCCATGCGCGTGATCAGGATCACGTCGCCGGCCTTCAGCCGCGGCAGCGCCCACGAATAGGCCACCAGGTTGATGGCGAAGGTGGTGCCACTGCACAGCACCAGGTCGCTGGGCCGCACGTTGAGGAAGCGCGCCAGCGTGTTGCGTGCGCCTTCGTAGGCGTCGGTGGCTTCGCTGCCCAGTGCATGCACCGCGCGGCTGACGTTGGCGTTGTAGCGGCGGTAGAACTCGTCCACCGCGCCGATCACCTGCACCGGCTTCTGGCCGGTGTTGGCATTGTCGAAATAGACCAGCGGCTTGCCATGCACTTCACGCATCAGCAGCGGGAAGTCGAGGCGGACGCGGTCCCAGTCGGGGGCGCCGGTGCGTTCTTCGATCGGTCGCGGCGTGGATAGGTTCATGCCACACCTGCCTCGGCCAGCGCCTTGTCCAGGCGGCGTGCCAGCTGCGCACGCAGTGCGTCCGGCAGGATCTTCAACGGCTCGTGGCAGAACGCGGCGCTCAGCAGTGCCTGCGCCTGTGCCTGCGGCAGGCCGCGCGAGCGCAGGTAGAACAGCGCGTTGGCATCGAGCTGGCCGACAGTCGCACCGTGCGCGGCCTTCACTTCATCGGCGTCGATCACCAGCGTCGGCTGGGTGTCGATCTCGGCATCGGCCGACAGCAGCAGGTTCTTGTTGGACAGGTTCGCGTCGGTGCCATCGGCGCCTTCGCGGATCTGGATGCCACCATGGAACACCACGCGGCTGCGGTTGGCGGCGACGCCGCGCCACAGCAGTTCGCAGCTGGTATCGCGCGCGATGTGGTCGATGCCCAGGCGGGTTTCGACGTGGCGGCGGCCATTGCCAAGCAGCACGCCGTTGGCGGTCAGCTGGGCATTGTCGCCTTCGAGGCGCACGTTCAGTTCATGGCGGCTGAGCGCGGCGCCCAGTTCCAGGTCCACGCGGTGGTACTGCGCGTCGCGGGCCAGCACGGCGTCGGTGCGCAGGAAGCTGGTCTGGCGCGCGCTGCCGGCCTGGACGCGGGCGTGCTTGAGCACGGCATCGCGAGCGACGTGGGCATGCAGCACGGTGTTGTCCAGGTGGGCGGAGTCACCCACGCTGAAGCGGTGCTCGACCACGCCCAGGCTGGCGCCGGCACGCAGTTCGATCAGGTGGCGGTGATGCCAGGCCAGGTCGGTGTCACCGGCGACGCTGGCGAACACCAGCTGCAGCGGCACGTCGACCTGTACGCCTTCATCCACGCGCAGCACCACGCCTTCATCGGCCAGCGCGGCATTCAGGCGGGCGAAGATCTCCTCGCTGCGCTCGTAGCGGCGGCCAAGGAAACGCACGGCGTCTTCGCCAGCGGCCAGCGCAGCCGACAGCGGCTGCAGCTGCACGCCGGCCGGCAAGGCCTGCACGTCGCTCAGCGCGGCATCCAGACGGCCGTTGACGAACACCAGGCGCGGCGCCGGGATGTCGTCCAGCAGGGCGGCGTCCAGCGCCGGGCCCTGCAGCGGTGCCGCAGCGAACGCACGGCGTTCCAGCTGGCGCAGCGAGGTGTACTTCCAGGCTTCGTTGCGGGCGGCCGGCAGGCCGTCACGCAGGGCCGCATCCAGCACTTCGCGGCGCGCATCGCTGCCGCAGAAGGCCTGGGCCATCGAATCAAGCAGGGCGCTCATCAGACCGCCGCCTCGGGCACGACCCGGTCCTTCAGGAAATCATAGCCGTGCGCTTCCAGCTCCAGTGCCAGCTCCGGGCCGCCACTTTTGACGATGCGGCCATCTGCCAGCACGTGCACCACGTCCGGCTTGATGTAGTCCAGCAGGCGCTGGTAGTGGGTGATGACCAGGAACGAGCGATCAGCAGCGCGCAGTGCGTTGACACCATCGGCCACGCTCTTCAGTGCATCGATGTCCAGGCCCGAGTCGGTTTCGTCCAGGATCGCCAGCTTCGGTTCCAGCACGGCCAGCTGGAAGATCTCGTTGCGCTTCTTCTCGCCACCGGAGAAGCCTTCGTTGACGCCACGGTGCAGCAGTTCGTCCTTCAGGTGCAGCACGGCCAGCTTCTGGCGCACCAGCTTGAGGAACTGCATGGAATCGAGTTCCTCCTCACCGCGTGCCTTGCGCTGGGCGTTCAGTGCCGCGCGCAGGAAGTAGGTGTTGTTCACGCCCGGGATCTCCACCGGGTACTGGAACGCCAGGAACAGGCCGGCAGTGGCGCGCGCTTCCGGGTCCTGCTCCAGCAGGTCGACGCCGTCGAACTGCACGCTGCCTTCGGTCACTTCGTAGCCGTCGCGGCCGGCCAGGACATTGCCCAGGGTGGACTTGCCGGCGCCGTTCGGGCCCATGATGGCGTGCACCTGGCCCGGCTGGACGTCCAGCGACAGGCCCTTGAGGATTTCCTTGTCGCCGATGCGGGCGTGGAGGTTTTCGATCTTCAGCATGGTGGGGGTTTCCGTGGGGCGGGCCGCGGCCCGCCGGTAAAGAGAATGCGTTTGCGAGGGGCAGGGGCGGGCGGTCAGCCCACCGAACCTTCCAGCGAGACTTCCAGCAGCTTCTTGGCTTCCACCGCGAACTCCATCGGCAGTTCGCGGAACACCTGCTTGCAGAAGCCGTCGACGATCATCGACACCGCGTCTTCCTGGCTGATGCCACGGGCGCGGCAGTAGAACAGCTGGTCGTCGGAAATCTTCGAGGTGGTGGCCTCGTGCTCGACGGTGGCGCCCGGGTTCTTCACCTCGATGTAGGGGAAGGTGTGCGCGCCGCACTGCTTGCCGATCAGCAGCGAATCGCACTGGGTGTAGTTGCGCGCGCCATCGGCATTGCGGTCCACACGCACCAGGCCGCGGTAGGTGTTCTGGCCGCGGCCGGCGCTGATGCCCTTGCTGACGATCTTGCTCTTGGTGCGCTTGCCAACGTGGATCATCTTGGTGCCGGTGTCGGCCTGCTGGCGGTGATGGGTCAGCGCCACCGAGTGGAACTCGCCCACCGAGTCGTCGCCCAGCAGCACGCAGGACGGGTACTTCCAGGTGATCGCCGAGCCGGTTTCGACCTGGGTCCAGGTGACCTTGCTGCGCGCGCCACGGCATTCGGCACGCTTGGTGACGAAGTTGTAGATGCCGCCGACGCCGTTCTCGTCGCCCGGGTACCAGTTCTGCACGGTGGAATACTTGATCTCCGCATCTTCCAGCGCGACCAGCTCGACCACGGCGGCGTGCAGCTGGTTCTCGTCGCGCATCGGCGCGGTGCAGCCTTCCAGGTAGGACACGTAGGCCTTGTCCTCGCACACGATCAGGGTGCGCTCGAACTGGCCGGTGTGGCCGGCGTTGATGCGGAAGTAGGTGCTCAGTTCCATCGGGCAGCGCACGCCCTTGGGGATGAACACGAAGCTGCCATCGGAGAACACCGCCGAGTTGAGCGCGGCGAAGTAGTTGTCGCCGACCGGCACCACGGTGCCCAGGTACTGGCGCACCAGCTCCGGGTGTTCCTTGATGGCCTCGGACATCGAGCAGAAGATGATGCCCTTCTCGGCCAGTTCCTTGCGGAAGGTGGTACCGACCGACACCGAGTCGAACACCGCATCCACCGCCACGCCGGCCAGCTTGGCGCGCTCGTGCAGCGGCACGCCCAGCTTGTCGTAGGTGTCCAGAAGCTCCTTGGGCACGTCATCCAGCGAGGCGTACTTCGGGCCCTTCGGCGCGGAGTAGTAGCTGAGCGCCTGCAGATCGATCGGGGCGATCTCCAGCTTGGCCCAGTCCGGCATCGGCATGGTCAGGAAGTGGCGGTAGGCGTCCAGGCGCCACTGCGTCATCCACTCCGGCTCGTCCTTCTTGGCCGACAGGGCACGGATGGTGTCCTCGTCCAGGCCCGGCGGCAGGGAGTCCGACTCGATCTCGGTGATGAAGCCGGCCGAATACTTGCGGCCGAGCTGCTCGTGGATCTCGCGGTTGGGGGTGTCGTCGTGGGCGACGTTTTCGATGGTTTCGGTGGCCATGGGGGGCTGCCTACGGATCAGGAGACGACGTCGACAGCGATGGTGCGGCGCTGTTCGTCATCGGCAAGGGGGAGAGGGGGCAGGATCTGGGCGAGGGTGACATCGCGCAGGGCCTCGGAAACCACGTCGTTGATCAGCCGCCAGCTGCTGCGCGCGCCGCACTTGGGCGCCATGCCGCACTGGTGGTGGTCGTGGCTGCATTCGGTCAGGGCCAGCGGCCCTTCCATCGCTTCGACCACTTCGAACAGCGAGATCTCGATGGCCGGGCGGGTCAGGCGGTAGCCGCCACGGACGCCGCGCAGGCCTTCAACCAGGCCGGCCTGGGCCAGCGGCTTGAGTACCTTGCTGACGGTGGGCGGCTCCAGACCGGTGAATTCGGCCAGCTCGGTGGCACTGAGCACCTCGCCCGGACGGGCGGCGAGCACGGTCAGTACGACGGTGGCGTAATCGGTGAGTTTGGTGACGCGCAACATGGGGATGCGAGTGGTTCTTAAAGCGGACTGAAATTGTACGCTTTTCTTCGCCGCCATCCAACCCGGGCATTCAGCCGGCGCTGGGGCCGGGACGGGAGAACACACCGGGGCCGTTGCCAGGGCGCAATGCTGCGCCAACGGGGTGATTTTCGCAATCACCCGGAATGGGCGAGAATCAACGTTCCTTTCGCTGCAGACTTCCCTTGCCGATGCCCAAGAAGATCCAAGCCCGCAAGTCCGCCATCCACGGCAACGGTGTGTTTTCCGTGGCCCCGATCAAGCAGGGCGAGCGCGTGATCCAGTACAAGGGCCTGCTGCGCAGCCACGGCGACGTTGATGCCGATGACAGCGGCGACGTTGAAAGTGGCCATACCTTCCTGTTCACCCTCAATGACGACTGGGTGATCGATGCCAACTACAAGGGCAACGACGCGCGCTGGATCAACCACAGCTGCGACCCGAACTGCGAGGCAGTGATCGAGGAAGACGAGGACGGCGACAGCCGTGGCGACAAGGTGTTCATCGAGGCGCTGCGCGATATCAAGGCCGGTGAGGAACTGACCTACAACTACGGCATCACCCTGGCCGAGCGTCATACCGCCAAGCTGAAGAAGATCTGGGAGTGCCGCTGCGGCTCGCCCAAGTGCACCGGCACCATGCTGCAGCCCAAGCGCTGACCCGTACCGGGGACTGCCGGCCACTGGCCGGCACTACCCGGAGGCTCTCCACCTGCCGTGCACGGCAGGGTCACCGCCGTGCAAGGGCCGTTCTTCCATTCTGTCGGCTCCCCCAACCGGAGTGCACCCATGGCAGAGCGATTGAAGGGCAAGCAGATTGCCATCCTGGCCACCCACGGCTTCGAACAGTCCGAATTGACCGAACCCAAGCGGCTGCTGGAAGCCGAGGGCGCGCGCGTCAGCGTGGTGTCGCCCGCAAAGGAGGCGACGATCAAGGGCTGGAAGGAGAAGAACTGGGGCGACGCCGTCGCGGTGGACATTCCGCTGGATGAAGCGGATCCGGCACGCTTCGATGCCTTGGTCCTGCCCGGAGGCGTCATCAATCCGGACACGCTGCGTACCGACGAGGTTGTACTCGGCTTCATCCGGGCAGTGGATGAAGCCGGCAAGCCTGTGGCGGCCATCTGCCACGGCCCGTGGTTGCTGATCAACAGCGGCCTTGCTGAGGGGCGCGACGTGACGTCCTGGCCGTCCCTGCAGCAGGATCTGGTCAACGCAGGTGCGAAATGGCGCGATACCGCGGTTGTGATCGATGGAAACCTGATCACCAGCCGCAAGCCGGACGACATTCCCGCCTTCAGTGAGGCGGTGGTCAAGGCACTTGCCGCCTGATGCGCTACGGGTAGTGGGGGGGAGGGGGAGGGGACAACCCCCCTCCCCCCCCCACCCCCCCTCC
>NZ_JBQEMR010000002.1:192602-248298 GCF_052045015.1 Stenotrophomonas sp. 22692 | reverse complement strand
TTGCCGCTTGGTGCGTGATGGATCGTGCCGGCCAGCGGCCGGCACTACCTCATTTACCCAGCACGCCTGCCGGCACCAGGTTGCCCAGGTTCTGGTTGAAGGTGACCACCAGCTTGCCGTTCTTCACCTGTGCCGACTGCACCTGCAGTGCGCCGAGCAGGCCGGCCACGGCCGGGTCCAGCTTGTAGATCGGTTCGCGCTGGGCGTAGTCGCTCAGCCAGGCATTGAGCAGGCCGCGGGTGCGCGAATCGAGGCGACCGCCCTGGTTGGCCGGGGTGAAGTCATCCACGCTCGGCTGCTGCAGGTGGAAGCCCTGGGTCTGCGCGTCGTAGCGCAGGCCGCTGCTGAGCTTCACCGTTCCCAGCTTGGACGGGTTGCCACCGGCGGTGGCCAGTGCGACGTCCATGCCCAGGTTCAACCGTTCGCCGGCCGGAAGGCTCAGCTGCGGATGGCTCATGGTCAGGGCGATCAGGCCCCCCAGGGCGTCCTGGGTGCGCGGGAAGCTGCCATCGAGGTACTGCTGCACGTCGCTGGCACCGACCGACAGTTCGCGGCCGGAAATGGAAGGGGCGGCCTGGGCGCCGATCGCAGCAGCGATCAGCACGGTGGAGGCCGCGAGGCGGGTCATCAGGGAACGCAGGCGCATGGCGGTGACCGGTGAATGCGGAATGGATGGACCAAAGAGTAGCCTTGCCGGCTGAATCGCGCGTGCATGCCGCTGCAACGGTTCAGTCCAGCGATGGCCGCAGTTGCGCCGACTGGATCTGCCAGGCGCGGCCATCGCTGCTGGGCTGCACGCGGTACCAGCCGCCGAAGCGGAAAGTGCCCTCAGCGGTCACCGCGCGGATCTGCACCGGAACCTCCAGCAGCTGCGGTGGCTGGTGACCGTCGCGCGCGACCGGCAGTTCGCTGGTCAGGCGCAGGCTGCGCACGTCCGTGAGCTGGCGCAATGCGGCATCGTCGGCGCGTCGTGCATCGCTGGGCGGGAAGGTCCATGCGGCGTCGATGGCCTTGCGATCGCGATTGAGCAGGGCCATGACATAGGCATTGAGCATTCCCGCCGGCAGCTCGGCCTCGGCCGCGACGGCGGCAAACAGGGGATCGACATCGATGGCCTGCACGGCCGCTGCATCGCCTTCTGCGGCGGCCTGTGGCTTCGCGCGGGCAGCCGCCTCGGTCGTGGCCGGCGGAGCGGCATCCGCAGGATGAGGTTGCGATGGCGGCCGGGAACAGGCCAGCAGCACCAGCGGTGCGATCAGTATCAGGAACCTGCGCATGTCTGCCTCCTCCCCGAGGCGAACGGAAGGAGGCAGTGTATCGGCTGTGCCGCGATCAGCGGGAGGAGGGCAGCTGTTCCAGTGCATCCAGCGCCGGCAGCACCTGCGCGGCGATGGCGGCCAGGGCATGGCCTTCGGTTTCGGCGTGGCGCTGCACGATGTCGCGCAGCAGCTGGGTGGCGATCACCAGGGTCGCGCGCTCGTCGCCGCTGATGCCTGCGGTGCGCGGCGCCGCTTCCAGCAGGCGCATCAGGTCGCGGCTGGCGCGATGTTCCAGTTCGATGGTGCAGCGCCCGGTGCACTGCAACCCGTCCTTTTCGATGGGGGTCACCGAGATCCGGTAGCGGGTGGAGGGGCTGGCCATGAGGGGACGCTCGCCGTAGCTGTGGAGGATGTGCCCACCTTAGGCAAGGCCGTGCCCGGCGGCGATGGCCGGGGCTGCACGCAGTGTTCCACCCGGTACGTTCCGGGGCCGCAACGCACCACGCCCAGCCAATGGCGACGGGCCTGTACGCGCATTCCCGGGGATGCGGCAACGCTGTGTTGCGGGCTGTGGTTGGTACAAAAAAAAACGGGACAGCCAGAGCCGTCCCGTCGGAATCCGCGTTGGGGCGCGCGCTTACAGCGCGGCGTCCTTCAGCTTCTTCAGCGGACGCACCTTCAGCTTGGTGGTGGCCGGCTTGGCAGCGAACCACTGCTCTTCCTTGGTGAACGGGTTGATGCCCTTGCGCTTCGGCTTGGCCGGCACATTGACGGTGGTGATCTTCAGCAGGCCCGGCAGGGTGAACGAGCCAGCGCCCTTCTTGTGCACCGAGGAGGCGACGGCGCTTTCCAGCGAGGCCAGCACAGCGCGGACGTCCTTGGCGATGACGCCGGAGGCTTCAGCGATGTGTGCAACCAGGCCGGACTTGGTCAGCACTTCCTTGATCGGCTTCGGAGCGGCCGGCTTGGCGGCTGCCTTCGTCGCGACTTTCTTCACTGCCTTCTTCGGGGCAGCCTTCTTAGCGGTCTTTGCCATGGTTTCCTGTTCCGTGAACGGTTGGTTGTTTGGTCGGCGCCGAACCCCGTCGGCAAGCGCAATGTAGGGCAACTCTCGGGCGCCGCCAATAGCCCGAAGCGCGGAAAGTGCATGTTTTTTCATATCCAGGCCGATTCAGTACATGGCCGGCAGTGGGGGATGGGGGTGTGGCAGCGCACGCGATGGCCGGCGCCCGCCCATCGTCGGAATGCGCGAAACCACTGAAAACAAGAGGGAAATGCGTTTCCGGTTGGCGAGGAAGTGTCCATGCGCCGGGTTCGGAAGACGACCTCCAGCGTGCGGCGGAGCGACGCAGGGCTAACGCCTCCCGTGCGAGGGTGACCGTTCATCACCGTCACGCAGGAGCAGCACATGGGAATCTCGCGACACGCCACCGCGCACTGGGAAGGCGATCTGAAGTCGGGCAAGGGGCAGTTGAGCACGCCGCAGAGTGGCCTGCTGGACAAGACCCGCTACGGCTTCAACAGCCGTTTCGGCGACGAAAAGGGCACCAATCCGGAAGAGTTGATCGCTGCCGCGCACGCCGGTTGTTTCACCATGGCGCTGTCGGCCAAGCTCGGCGAAGCCGGCTTTACCCCGACCTCGCTGGATACCGAGGCCAAGGTCGATCTGTCGCTGGAAGGCGGCCCGCAGCTGTCGCAGATCCGGCTGAAGGTGAAGGCGGTGGTGCCGGGCATCGACGCGACGCAGTTCCGTGCGATTGCCGATGACGCCAAGCAGAACTGCCCGGTGTCCAAGGCACTGAGCGCCGTGCCGATCAGCCTGGAAGCCGAGCTGGGCTGAGCCGGCGCATCTGTAGAGCCGAGCCCATGCTCGGCTTCTGCAGCTCCCGTGATCTGGCCGAAGAGCAGCCGAGCATGGGCTCGGCTCTACAGTTTCCTTTTACCAATCGATGGTGCCGGTGATGACGGTCTGCACCTGGCCGCCCGACCAGACCTCGCCGTCCTCGTCGACCAGCAGCGTCAGGCGCGCATCGTGGCCGACTTCGCGGCCCTGGCTGACTTCGAACGGGGCACGGCCACGCGGCAGGGCATCGCGCAGGTCCAGCCACGCGGCCAGCACCGCATTGGCGGCACCCGAGGCGGCGTCCTCGAAACGCCGGCCATTGCCGACGAAGGCGCGCACCGCCAGGTCGAATCCCTCGCGGCCATCGCCGAAGGCATAGGCGAATACGCCCATGCTGTCGGTGGACTCGGCCAGTGCGGCCACCGCATCCCAGTCCGGCTGCAGCGCGCGCAATGCGGCCTCATCGGCCACCTGCACCACCCACCAGCTCCGCCCGCCCTGCATGCGTGCCGGCGGCAGCGTACCCAGCGGCCAGCCCTTCAGTGCGGCCTGCAGGCGAGGATCGGTGGCCTCGGTCGTTTCGGCCAGCTGCGCGCGCGGGGTGCGGATGGCGATGCGCTGCTGCGCGCCTTCACCGTTGACGCGCAGCGGCAGGGCGCCGGCAATGCCGTCCTGCACCAGCACGCCATCGATCGGTGTGGCCAGGCCTGCCTGCAGCACCGCATGCGCCGTGCCGACGCTGGGGTGGCCGGCGAACGGCACTTCCTTCTGCGGGCTGAACATGCGCAGCCGGTAGCTGGCACCGGGTGCCTGCGGTGGAAACACGAAGGTGGTTTCGGGCAGCCGCGTCCAGCGGGCGATGGCCTGCATGCTGGCATCGTCCAGGCCCTCGGCATCGAGTACCACGGCCAGCGGGTTACCGGCGCCGGCGCGCGGGGAGAACACATCCAGCTGCAGGAAACGGCGGGTGGTCATAGGGGGCAAACTCCGTAGAACGAGAGGGGTACGGTAGCGCCGGGCCATGCCCGGCGTCCGTGTGCGGCGTTCGCCGGGCGTGGCCCGACGCTACCAATGGATGCTGCCGTCGATCACGCACTGCACCTGGCCGCCGATCCACACCGTGCCCTGCGCGTCGACCTGCACCTGCACGCGGCCATCGCGGCCCACTTCGCGGCCCTGGCTGGCCACGTAGCGGCCTTCGCGGCCGGGCAGGGCATCGCGCTGCCGCAGCCAGGCGCCGATCAGCGCATTGGCGCTGCCGGTCACCGGGTCTTCGGGTACGGCGGCCGCGTCAGCGGGGCAGAAGGCGCGCACCACGCGGGCGTGGTCGTCGCCGGGCTCGTCGGCGAACACGGCCAGGCCAGTAGCGTCGGTGGCCAGGCTCCAGTCGCGCAGGGCCGCCATGTCTGGCGCCAGTCCGCGCACGGCGGCGGCGTCGCGCAGCGGCAGCAGCCACCAGCGTGCACCGTTGTCCCACAGTTCGGGCACGTACCCGTTGGCCGCCAGCGCCAGCAGCGTCTCCGGCGCGGCGTCCACCCTCGTGTCCAGTTGCCGTGCCGGTGGGCTGGCCAGCTGGATCTGCAGTGCCTCGGCCGGACCGCTCACCCGTACCGGCAGCAACCCCGCCGCGCATTGCTGCAGCAGGGCGCCGTCGCGCGGTTGCGCCAAGCCACAGCTCACCGCGGCCCAGGCGGCGCCGACGCTGGGGTGGCCAGCAAATGCCAGCTCGCGGGTCGGGGTGAAGATGCGGATGTGGTAGTCGGCACCCGGCGCGCTGGGGCGCAGGAAGAACACCGTCTCGGACAGATTCAGCCAGGCGGCCAGGGCCTGCATCTGGCGGCTGGAGAGCCCGTCGGCGTCCAGGATGACGCCCAGTGGGTTGCCGGTGCCGGGGCGGGGGGCGAAGACATCGAGCTGCAGGTAACGGAGGACGGCCATCTACGGGGATATTGCGCTTAGAATCAAAGGTTCCGCCCCCGAGGGCGGCTTCCCCACATTCTACATAGCCAATCCATGTCAGCTTCCCCCCTTGTCGATCGTTGGATCGTACTGAAGTTCGGCGGCACCTCGGTGTCGCGTCGTCATCGCTGGGACACGATCGGGAAGCTGGCGAAAAAACGTGCGGAAGAGACCGGCTCGCGCGTGCTGGTAGTGGTGTCGGCGCTGTCCGGGGTCACCAACGAACTGACCGCGATCGCCGATGGCGCGCCGGACAGCCGTGATCGCGTGGCGGCGCTGGTCGAGCGCCACGAGGGCTTCCTGGTTGAACTGGGCCTGGGCCGCGAAGTGCTGGCCGAGCGCCTGGCGGCGCTGCAGGGCCTGCTGGACGACGCGCGTGCGGCCACCCGTCCGCTGGACTGGCAGGCCGACGTGCTGGGCCAGGGCGAGCTGTTGTCCTCCACCCTGGGCGCGGCCTACCTGCACGCCTCGGGCTTGGACATGGGCTGGATGGATGCCCGCCAGTGGCTGGATGCGATGCCGCCGCAGCCGAACCAGAGCGACTGGTCGCAGCGCCTGTCGGTGAACTGCCAGTGGCGTGCCGATGCGGAGTGGATGCAGCGCTTCCGCGCGCAGCCGACCCGCCTGCTGATCACCCAGGGCTTCATCTCGCGGCATGCCGATGGCGGCACCGCCATCCTCGGCCGTGGTGGCTCGGATACCTCGGCGGCGTACTTCGGTGCGCTGCTCGGCGCCAGCCGCGTGGAGATCTGGACCGACGTGCCGGGCATGTTCAGCGCCAACCCGAAGGACGTGCCGGACGCGCGCCTGCTGACCCGCCTGGACTATTACGAAGCACAGGAAATCGCCACCACCGGCGCCAAGGTGCTGCACCCGCGCTCGATCAAGCCGTGCCGCGATGCCGGCGTGCCGATGGCCATCCTCGACACCGAGCGCCCGGAACTGCCGGGCACCAGCATCGACGGCAGCGCCGCGCCGGTGCCGGGGGTGAAGGCGATCAGCCGCCGCAACGGCATCGTGCTGGTGTCGATGGAAGGCATTGGCATGTGGCAGCAGGTCGGCTTCCTGGCTGATGTGTTCAACCTGTTCAAGAAGCACGGGCTTTCGGTGGACCTGATCGGTTCGGCCGAGACCAACGTCACCGTGTCGCTGGACCCGTCCGAGAACCTGGTCAACACCGATGTGCTGGCCGCGCTGTCGGCCGACCTGTCGCAGATCTGCAAGGTGAAGGTGATCGTGCCGTGCGCGGCGATCACCCTGGTCGGCCGTGGCATGCGCTCGCTGCTGCACAAGCTGTCGGACGTGTGGGCCACCTTCGGCCGCGAGCGCGTGCACATGATCTCGCAGTCGTCCAACGACCTGAACCTGACCTTCGTCATCGACGAAGCCGATGCCGATGGCCTGTTGCCGGTGCTGCACGCCGAGCTGATCGACAGCGGTGCGATGCCGGTGGAAGAGACCGAGGTGTTCGGCCCGCGCTGGCGCGAAATCGCCGGCACCGTGCGCCCGCGTGGCACGCCGTGGTGGCGGGGCCAGCGTGCCCACCTGTTGCAGCTGGCTGATGCCGGTACGCCGCGCTACGTCTACCACCTGCCGACGGTGCGCGCCCGCGCCCGCGCGCTGGCCGCGATCAAGCCGATCGACCAGCGCTACTACGCGATCAAGGCCAACAGCCACCCGGCCATCCTGCAGCTGCTGGAAGCCGAAGGTTTCGGCCTGGAGTGCGTGTCGCACGGCGAGCTGAAGCATGTGTTCCAGCACCTGCCGGAACTGTCGCCCAAGCGTGTGCTGTTCACCCCCAGCTTCTGCCCGCGCAGCGAGTACGAGGCGGCGTTCGCGCTGGGCGTGACCGTGACCGTCGACAACGTCGAAGCGCTGCAGCGCTGGCCGGACCTGTTCCGCAACCGCGAGCTGTGGCTGCGTGTCGACCTGGGCCGTGGCGAAGGCCACCACGCCAAGGTCCGCACCGGCGGCAAGGAGTCCAAGTTCGGCCTGCCGATCGCCCGCGTCGACGAGTTCGTGCGCGCGGCTACCGACCTGGGCAGCCGCGTGGTCGGCCTGCATGCGCACCTGGGCAGTGGCGTGGAGACCGCGCAGCACTGGCGCCTGATGTGCGATGAGCTGGCCGGTTTCGCCCGCCGCATCGGCAGCGTGCAGACCATCGACATCGGTGGCGGACTGCCGATTCCGTACAGCGACGAAGACGAGCCGTTTGACCTGGACGCCTGGGCCGAGGGCCTGGCCGAGGTCAAGGCACTCCATCCGGCATTCCGCCTGGCGATCGAGCCGGGCCGCTACCTGGTGGCCGAGTCCGGCGTGTTGCTGACCCATGTCACCCAGGTGGTGGAAAAGGAGGGCGTGCGCCGCGTCGGCCTGGATGCCGGCATGAATGCACTGATGCGCCCGGCGCTGTACGACGCCTGGCACGACATCGAGAACCTCAGCCGCCAGGGCGGTTATGCCGAAGCGGCGTTCGATGTGGTCGGCCCGATCTGCGAATCCAGCGATGTGTTCGGCAAGCGCCGCAAGCTGCCGGTGTCGACCGCGCCGGATGACGTGATGCTGATCGCCGATGCCGGCGCCTACGGCTATGTGATGGCCAACACCTACAACCAGCGGATGCTGCCGCGCGAAGACGTGATCGAATGATCGCCGCGCGCGCCCTGCACCCGCCCACCGACACGCCCCGCGCCCTCGTGCGGGCCCGTGCCTGACCGGATACACCATGACTGCTTTCGACAAACACCAGGTTTCCCGCTTCCGCTTCGTCCGCTGCGAATTCGCTGCGGAAACCGGCGTGGCCAAGCTGGTCTACGCCTTCGATGACGGCCCGGAGATGGTGGAAACCATCACCGTGCCGGGCGCCCCGTTCGTGCTTGACGAGGCGCGTACCGCCGCCGTGCAGCGCGCGCTGCAGCTGCTGCACCTGATCGCCGGTGTCAGCTACTACAAGGCGGGCGTGCCGGAGACGGTCAGCATCGACAGCTACGCCATCGATGCCGATACCGCAGCGCTGGTGGAGACGGTCTACCTCAACGGCCTGGGCGAGTTCGCCTACCGCAACGGTCTGAACCTGCGCGGGCGCTTCCGCCTGCCGGTGCAGGGCGAAGCGGTGCAGGCGCCGGTGCTGGGGCTGCAGGCGCACGCGCTGGTGGCCATCGGCGGCGGCAAGGATTCGCTGGTCAGCATCGAAGCGCTGCGCCGCGCCGGCGTGGACGAGACGGTGACCTGGATCGGCGGATCGCAGCTGATCCGCGCCTGTGCCGAACGCACCGGCCTGCCGACGCTCAACCTGGGCCGCGCGCTGGCACCGGAACTGTTCGAGCTCAACCGCCAGGGCGCGTGGAACGGGCATATCCCGGTTACCGCGGTGAACTCGGCGATCATGGTGCTGGCCGCGCTGTTGCAGGGTGTGGATCAGGTGGTGTTCTCCAACGAGCGTTCGGCCAGCTACGGCAGCCAGATTCCGGGCACCGGCGAAGTGAACCACCAGTGGTCCAAGGGCTGGGCGTTCGAGCAGGCGTTCGGCAGCCACGTGCAGAAGCACGTCGCGGCAGACCTGCAGTACTACTCGCTGCTGCGCCCGATGTCGGAGCTGGCGGTGGCCCGCCAGTTCGCCAAGACCGATTTCTACGACGCGCATTTCTCCAGCTGCAACCGCAACTTCCACATCCTCGGCGAGCGCCCGGTGAACCGCTGGTGCGGCGTCTGCCCGAAGTGCCACTTCGTGTTCCTGGCGCTGGCCCCGTTCATGCCGAAGACGCGCCTGGTGCGCATCTTCGGCCGCAATCTGCTGGACGATGCCGAACAGGCCGGTGGCTTCGACGCGCTGCTGGAATTCCAGGACCACAAGCCGTTCGAGTGCGTGGGCGAGGGCCGCGAATCGCGTGCAGCGATGGCGACCTTGGCGCAGCGCCCGGAGTGGAAGGAAGATGTGCTGGTGAAGCGCTTCTGCAACGAGATCCAGCCGCAGCTGGATGCCGCCGAACTGGAACTGGCGCCGCTGCTGCAGCTGCAGGGCGAGCACCGCGTTCCGGCTGCGCTGTGGGAACGGGTGCGTGAAGATTTCGAAGCTTGAGGGAAAGCGCGTTGCGCTGTGGGGCTGGGGCCGCGAGGGTCGCGCCGCGTTTGCGGTACTACGCGCGCGCCTGCCAACGCTTGGCCTGAGCCTGTTCTGCCCGGCCGCTGAAGCCGAAGCCGCGCGTGCGGAAACGCAGGGCGCGCTGCAGGTGCTTGGCGAACCCTCGGCCGAAGCGCTGGCCGCGTTCGATGTGGTGATCAAGTCGCCCGGCATCAGCCCTTACCAGCCGATCGCGCTGGCGGCGGCAGAGCTGGGCACCACCTTCATCGG
Source organism: Stenotrophomonas sp. 22692 (assembly GCF_052045015.1). Taxonomy (NCBI): domain Bacteria; kingdom Pseudomonadati; phylum Pseudomonadota; class Gammaproteobacteria; order Lysobacterales; family Lysobacteraceae; genus Stenotrophomonas; species Stenotrophomonas sp. 22692. The sequence continues at coordinate 238,886 of NZ_JBQEMR010000002.1, read as the reverse complement.
CGGCACCGCGCTGTGGTTTGCCGAACACGCGGCCGACGACGGCATCGTGCACGACACCGTGTGCGTGACCGGTACCAAGGGCAAGAGCACCACCACCGCCTTGGTCGCGCACCTGCTGCGTGCCGCCGGCCATCGTACCGGCCTGGTCGGCAACATCGGCCTGCCGCTGCTGGAAGTGCTGGATCCGCAGCCGGCACCCGAGTATTGGGCGGTGGAACTGTCCAGTTACCAGACCGGTGAAGTGGCGCGCAGTGGCGCTCATCCGCAGGTGGCGGTGGTACTGAACCTGTTCCCCGAACACCTGGACTGGCACGGCAGCGAACAACGTTACATCGAAGACAAGCTGCGGCTGGTGACTGAAGCTGCGCCGCGCATCGCCGTGCTCAATGCCGCCGATCCACACCTGGCCGCGCTGTCGTTGCCTGACAGCGAGGTGGTGTGGTTCAACCAGCCGCAGGGCTGGCATATGCGGGGCGACATCGTGCATCGCGGTGAGCAGGCCGTGTTCGATACCCGTAACACGCCGCTGCCGGGCCGTCACAACCGCGGCAACCTGTGCGCGGTGCTGGCTGCACTGGAAGCGCTGGGCCTGGACGCGGTGGCGCTGGCACCGGCGGTGCAGGATTTCCGCCCGCTGCCGAACCGCCTGCAGCGGATTGGCGTGGCCGATGGCCTGACCTACGTCAACGATTCGATCAGCACCACGCCGCATGCCAGCCTGGCCGCGCTGGAGTGCTTCGCCGGGCAGCGCATCGCGCTGCTGGTGGGCGGGCATGACCGCGGCCTGGACTGGACCGATTTCATGCAGCACATGGCGCACGACGTGCCGCCGGTGGAGATTGTGACCATGGGCAGCAACGGCCCGCGCATCCACGCGATGCTGCAGCCGCTGGCCGATGCCGGTCGCTTCGGCCTGCACGCCGCCGGCGACCTGCCCGAGGCGATGGCGCTTGCACGCGCGGCGCTGGGTGCGCAGGGTGGGGTGGTGCTGCTGTCGCCGGGTGCCCCGAGTTTCGGTGCCTATCGCGATTACGTGGCGCGTGGCCGCCATTTTGCCGAGCTGGCTGGTTTCGACCCGGAGAGCATCAGCGCGATTCCCGGGCTGGGTATCGCTTGAAGGTAGTGCCGGCCGCTGGCCGGCAACCTCCGGAGACATTCATCCACGCATGGCGTGGATCTACTGCAGGGCCGAGCCCACGCCCGTCGCCGTTTGTAGAGCCGAGCCCATGCTCGGCTGGGTTTCAATCGTCGTCCTGATCGATGAACGCGTAATCGCGATCAATCAGCTCCTGCAGGTACACATCGAAGCTCGGTGCGATCACCGCGTAGCTGTCCGGATCGTGCAGGTAGCGCACCACCTGGCCGACGGTGCCGCCCGGTGCCGGATCGAAATCCAGATACAGCATCGAGGTGCCACCGTTGTTCATGCAGTGCGAGAAACACAGCCGGCGGCTCATCGGCAGATCCGCATCGATGCCCTCGCCGAGAATCTCCGGCTCGTCATCCAGCCACTCTTCGTAGATGGAACGGATGCTGTCGTCCCACCGCTGCTGGTCCTCGAAGATCTGCGCGACCGATCGCAGGTAGTACGGATAGCCGCCGTCCTCGACATCCGAGCCGAGCATCAGCACGCAGACCTTGCCCGCGGGGTACTCCCGGTAGTGGGTGCCATCCACGCGCGACAGCAGCTCCACCAGGCTGCCCGGCACCTGCGGCCACTGCACACGCAGGCGCTGCAGGTCTTCGGCGCTGGCGCCCTGGACATGTGCCCACTGCGGGGCATCCTCGGCAGGCAAACGCGGGATCAGGCCAGACAGAAAGCGATCAACAAGATTCATGCGAAAAAAGGGGACGGAGGGGATTAAGTCGTATCCAACCACACCTGCGTCACGCCGCCAATGCAGAATGCGACGCGGGAGGGGCGATTACGGCTTAATCCCCTCCGTCCCCTTTTTCTTGCGGAGCAGGCGCATGAATCGTTGGCGATGCGGTGTGGCGGTGATCCTGGGGCTGGCGGCGATGCCGGCGTGGGCGGCGATGAAGACGCAGCCGGTGGAATGGAAACACCAGGGCACGACCTTCAGTGGCGTGCTGGTCTATGACGACGGCGAGCATGACAAGCGCCCTGGCCTGGTGATGGTGCCGAACTGGAAGGGCGTGAACGAATCGGCCATCGAGAAGGCCAAGCAGCTGGCCGGTGACGACTACGTGGTGCTGGTGGCCGATGTCTACGGCAAGGGTGTGCGGCCGAAGACCGATGCCGAGGCCGGGCCGGTGGCGACCAAGCTGCGCAACGACCGGCCGTTGCTGCGTGCCCGCGCGCTGGAGGCGGTGAACGTGCTCAAGGCGCAGGCCGGCAAGGTGCCGCTGGATGCCAGCCGGATCGGCGCGGTGGGCTTCTGTTTTGGCGGCACCACGGTGCTGGAGCTGGCCCGGGCCGGTGCGCCGCTGGCCGGTGTGGTGAGCCTGCACGGTGGATTGGGCTCGCCGTTGCCGGCGCAGGCCGGTGGCAGCCATCCGTCGGTGCTGGTGCTCAATGGCGCCGACGACAAGAGCGTGACCGCCGAGGACATCGCCGGTTTCCAGAAGGAAATGAACGCGGCCAAGGTCGATTGGGAGTTCACCAACTACAGTGGTGCGGTGCACTGCTTTGCCGAGCGCGATGCCAACAGTCCGCCGGGCTGCCAGTACAACGAACGGGCGGCCAAGCGCGCGTGGAAGGCGCTGGATGAATTCTTCGAGGAGCGGTTCCGGTAAGCAAAGGTGTGCCGACCAAGGTTGGCACCCACCCATGTTCCAGTGCCGACCAATGGTCGGCATCCACCCACAGCCGCGGTAGGTGCCGACCGTTGGTCGGCACACCTCAACCGATCAATGCGAGCGCTGCACCGCGTAGCGGGCCAGGCCGCGCAGGGCGGCGACCGCGTCGTTGTCGCCCAGGCCATCGAGCGCGCGCTCGGCGGCTTCGGCGTATTCCTCCGCACGCGCGCGGCTGTATTCCAGGCCGCCGGTGGCGCGGATCGCGGCCAGCACTTCCGGCATCGCCGAGGCATCGCCGTCCTGCACGATGGTGCGCAGGCGCTCACGGGTGGCGTCGTCGGAATGGGCCATCGCGTGGATCAGCGGCAGCGTCGCCTTGCCTTCGGCCAGATCATCGCCCAGGTTCTTGCCCAGCTCGTCGGCGTTGGCCGAGTAGTCCAGCACGTCGTCGGCGATCTGGAACGCGTAGCCCAGGTGCATGCCGTAGTCGAACAGGGCCTGTTGCTTGGCTTCGTCCACGCCACTGGCCAGCGCGCCCAGGCGGGTGCCGGCGGCGAACAGCACCGCGGTCTTGCGCTCGATCACGCGGAGGTACGCGGCTTCGTCGGTATCGGGGTTGTGCACGTGCAGCAGCTGCAACACCTCACCCTCGGCGATGCGGTTGGTGGCATCGGCCAGGATCTGCATCACCGACATGCGCTCCAGCTCGACCATCAGCTGGAAGCTGCGCGAGTACAGGAAGTCGCCGACCAGCACGCTGGGCGCGTTGCCCCACAGCGCGTTGGCGGTGCTGCGGCCACGGCGCAGGCTGGATTCGTCCACCACGTCGTCATGCAGCAGGGTGGAGGTGTGGATGAACTCGATGATTGCCGCCAGCTGGTGGTGATCCGGGCCGGCCTGGCCGACCGCATGGCCGGCCAGCATGACCAGCATCGGGCGCAGGCGCTTGCCGCCGGCGGAAATGATGTGGTCGGCGATCTGGTTGATCAGCACGACGTCCGAGGACAGCCGGCGCCGGATCAGGGCGTCGACGGCGGCCATGTCGGCCGCAGCAAGCGACTGGATCTGGGGCAGGCCCAGGGCGGGACGGGTGTCTTCGGTGATGGTCATGCGATCAGGCTTTCAGGCTCGCCGTTGATTATAGGCGTTGCCCGTGAACTCCGGGCGCAAACCGGACTGGCACGCCGCTGCGGCGTGGTCACGCCAGCGGCCAGCGTGAATACGTATGCAGGCTGCGCCATGCCCCGGAGGCCACCGCTAAGCTTGCCGGAACAGGATTTCGGCCCGCTTCCGGTGGGCCCTGCATGCCCGGAGGGGGGCTGTCGATGTCGCACTATCCATGGTGGCGCGGAGCCGTCATCTACCAGATCTACCCGCGCAGCTACCTCGATGCCAACGGCGACGGGGTGGGTGACCTGCCGGGCATCATCGAGCGGCTGGACCACATCGCCGCGCTGGGCGTGGACGCGATCTGGATTTCGCCGTTCTTCAAGTCCCCCATGGCCGACTTCGGCTACGACATCGCCGACTACCGCGACGTCGACCCGCTGTTCGGCAGCCTGGACGACTTCGACCGGCTGCTGGCCAAGGCCCACGGCCTGGGCCTGAAGGTGATGATCGACCAGGTGCTGAGCCATACCTCGATCGAGCACGCCTGGTTCCGCGAGAGCCGCCAGGACCGCAGCAATCCGAAGGCCGACTGGTACGTGTGGGCCGATCCGCGCGAGGACGGCACCCCGCCCAACAACTGGCTGTCGCTGTTCGGCGGCGGCGCCTGGCAGTGGGAGCCGCGCCGTGAACAGTACTACCTGCACAACTTCCTGGTCGACCAGCCGGACCTGAACTTCCACCACCCGGACGTCCAGCAGGCCACCCTGGACAACGTGCGCTTCTGGCTGGACCGCGGCGTGGACGGCTTCCGCCTGGACGCCATCAATTTCTGCTTCCACGACGCGCAGCTGCGCGACAACCCGCCAAAGCCCGCCGACAAGCGCGTGGGCCGCGGCTTCAGCCCGGACAACCCGTACGCGTACCAGTACCACTACTACAACAACACCCAGCCGGAGAACCTGCCCTTCCTGGAGCGCCTGCGCGCGCTGCTGGACGAGTACCCGGGCGCGGTGAGCCTGGGCGAGATCTCCTCGGAGGACTCGCTGGCCACCACCGCCGAGTACACCCGGGACGGCCGCCTGCACATGGGCTACAGCTTCGAACTGCTGGTGGACGACTACAGCGCGGCCTACATCCGCGACACGGTCTCCCGCCTGGAAGCGGCGATGACCGAAGGCTGGCCATGCTGGGCGGTTTCGAATCACGACGTGGAGCGGGCGGTCAGCCGTTGGGGCGGGCACCCGGCCGACCCGCGGCTGGCGCGGATGCTGGTGGCGCTGCTGTGCTCGCTGCGCGGCTCGGTGTGCCTGTACCAGGGCGAGGAGCTGGGCCTGGCCGAGGCCGAGGTGCCGTTCGAGGCCCTGCAGGACCCCTACGGCATCACCTTCTGGCCGAACTTCAAGGGCCGTGATGGCTGCCGCACGCCGATGCCGTGGACCGATGCGCCGCTGGCCGGTTTCACTTCCGGCCAGCCGTGGCTGCCGATCCCGGCCGAGCACCGCGCCGCGGCCGTGGCGGTGCAGGAGCGCGACCCGGACTCGGTCCTGGCCGCGTTCCGGGGGTTCCTGGCCTGGCGGCATAGCCAGCCGGCGCTCCTGCATGGCAGCATCCGATTCATCGACAGTACCGAGCCAGTGCTGCTGTTCGAGCGTATGCTTGCAGATGAAACCCTCCTGCTGGCCTTCAACCTGTCGGCCGAGGCGGTGAGCCATCCGCTGCCGCCGGGCAACTGGCAGCAGGTGACGGTACCGGGCCCGGATGCGGGCACGGTGCAGGGCAATGAACTCCAGCTGCCGCCGCGCGCGGTGTATTGCGCCCGACGCAGCTGACCGTTTTCTCCGGTGGCGGTACTTGCGGGGACGGGGCCGAAGCGCCCCGTCCCTTTTTTGTGGGTGGGCCTGGCCGACCAACGGCCGGCATCCGCGCAGAAGAAAACCCGCTGCCTGCGCAGCGGGTTTCCGGTCCTGCTTTCCATGGTTGCCGGCCAGCGACCGGCACTACCCGGTGGTGATCAGAACTTGTAGTTCACGCCCAGCATGTAGGTGCGGCCCCATTCGATGTACTCCAGCGGGCGGTCCTTGCTGCCGGCATAGGTGCGGTACGGCTCGTTGGTCAGGTTGCTGCCCTGCAGCAGCAGGGTCAGCCCGCGCAGGCTGCTGCTGTCGCTGAAGGTGTAGCTGACCTGTGCATCGGTCACATTCTCGCCCACCACGTAACGCAGCGTGCGGTTGCCGTTGAAGTTGCCGATTTCACCAATGAAGTCCGAGCGGCGGCGCTGGCTCACGCGTGCTTCAAAGCCACTGCGCTCGTAGTAGGCGGTGAAGTTGTACACGCGCTTGGACAGGCCCGGCAGGCTGATCGGGTCACTGCCCACGCTGGAGGCGCTTTCCGGATCCAGGATGGTGATGTCGCTCTTGTTGAAGGTCGCGCTGGCCTGCACGCCGAAGCCGCGCAGGCTGTCGGTCAGCATCTCCAGCGGGAACGACCCGGTCAGCTCCAGCCCCTTCAACGTGCCGCCCTTGCCGTTCTGCGGCGTGGAGAAGGTACCGGTGGTCAGCACCGGTGCGGTCATGCCCGGCGGCGGCACGTAATTGCCCAGCAGGCCGCTGAAGTCATAGTTGTCCACCGACTGCGTGTAGACGTAGCTCTTCAGGTCCTTGTAGAAGATCGCCGCAGCCACGTAGGCCTTCTCGCCGAAGTACTTCTCATAGGACAGGTCCAGCGCGGTCGCGCGCCACGGATCCAGCAGCGGATTACCGCCGCTGCCACCGGGGCGGCCGTTGTTGGTATCCACACCGAATTCCAGGCCGGCACGCATCTGGTCCACGCGCGGGCGCGCCACCTGCTTGGCGGCGGCGAAGCGCAGCGTCTGCTGGTGCGGGAACATGAACACCAGGTTCAAGCTCGGCAACCAATCCTTGTAGGTCTTGCCGGCAGAGAAGGGCTGGATGTTGCTGCCCGCCGGCTGCGAGCTGTCCCAGTAGCGCGAATCCGAGCTCTGGTCGGTGTGCTGCATCTGCACGCCGATGTTGCCGCGCACGCCGACCACGCCGATGTCGGTGTTGATGTTCAGGCGTGCCCACGCGGTGGTGATCTTCTCCTCGACCGTCCACGACTTGGGAATCAGGTAGTCCAGGTTGTCGACCGGGTTGAAGGTCATGTAGCGACCCACCGCTGCCGGCACGTTCCACGATGGGATGTAGCCGATGCCGGCGAAACCGAGGTTGACCGGGCGGTACTGCAGGTCCGGGGCGATGGTGGATTCACCCTGAGCACCGAGCAGGATGTTGCCTTCGGCCTGGGCCTTCTGCTTACGGCGGTCGGCATAGTTCACGCCCACGTCCACATCCGAGAACCAGCTGGACATGGCCTCGGGAACCGGCAGCGTCGCCGCCAGCTTGGCGCCTTTCAAGCGGTCTTCGACCTCCGGCACCTTGCCGTAGCCGGAACCATAGATCGTGTTGGTCAGGAACAGGCTGTCCGGATTGGAATAGTCACGCCCCGGCGTGATCTGCGAGAAGCTGTTGTTGTTCACCACCAGGCCGATCGTGTCGAACTGCGGGCGCGGCACCAGCTGCAGGTTGTTTTCCAGATTGATCTCGCGGCGGGTCGCCTTCGAGTAGTTCAGGTCGGCGACCAGCTTCACGCCGCCGACGTTGAACTCGTTGTTCCAGCCGAACGCGTCGATCTTGTCCTTGCGCTTGTTGTACATGCCGCGGACCAGCGGGTACGCATTGCTGATCGTGCCACCGGTGAAGCTGCCATCGGCATTGCGGCCGACATTGCTGAACACCGGCAGGATCGCGTTGGGATTGTTGCTGTCCTCGCCATTGCCACTGAGGCTCAGCTCGAACTGGTTGGCGGTGTCGATCTGCTCGGCTTCGGTGTGGAACGCGTCGAAGGTGCTGGTCCAGCTGTTGCTCGGGCGGAACTGGATCGTCGCCATCACGCCGTCGCGCTTGTTGTTGCCGGTACGGCGCAGTGCCTTGATGCCGTCGGTGAAGTAGGTGCCTGGCGCGATTCCGCGACGCTCGCCCTTGTCGGTGTGTTCGGTGGTCCACGGCTCGTACAGGCCGACCTGGTTCTCCTGGATCGGCATGTCGCTGTGCGCGTAACCGATGGCGATGCCCAGGGTGTTGTCGAAGAACTGGTCGATGTAGCTGGCACTGAAACGATTGCCGTACGGATCGATGTTGGCGGCGCGGCCCAGGGAGCTCTTCTGGTAGCGGCCGCTGACCGCGATCACGCGCTCGCCGAAGCTGAGCGGGCGTGCGGTCTGCATGTCGATGGTGCCCGACAGGCCCTGGCCGACCAGGGCCGCGTCCGGGGTCTTGTAGACGGTCACGCCGTTGACCAGCTCGGACGGGTACTGGTCGAACTCGACACCGCGGTTGTCGCCGGTGCTGACCACTTCACGGCCATTGAGCAGGGTGGTGGCGAAGTCGGGTGACAGGCCGCGCACGCTGATCACCTGCGCACGGCCGGCAACGCGCTGGGCGGCCAGGCCGGGCAGGCGCGAAATGGACTCGGCGATGCTGACGTCGGGCAGCTTGCCGATGTCTTCGGCGGAAATCGCCTCGACCACCGAGGTGGCGTCCTGCTTGATTGCGATCGCGTTTTCGATGCCGCGGCGGATGCCGGTGACCTGCACCGTATCCAGGTTGGTGGCGGCGGTGGCGGCCGGCGTGGTGGTGCTCTGCGTGGACTGTGCCGACGCCAGCGTCGGCGCCAGGACAACGGCCAGCGCGATGCTCAGCGCGCTGCGCTTGTGGTTCAACATTTTCCCCTCCCAGGCAATGTTGCAGATCGATTCGTGAACGTCCCGGAGTGACCGTGGACGTGCGACGCGGTGGCCGCTGTCGTCGCCGCTATGGTAGGCAGCGCGTTCTTCGCGGGAATCACCCTGCATACGTATTCAATGGCGTTTGCAGGGGTGTAATCGCTTTCAGGTGCATCGTTCTGTAGAGCCGAGCCCATGCTCGGCTGCGTTCCGGCGCTGCGCACCGCTGCCCGAGCGAGGGTTCGGGCGCTACAGCGGCGCGCAGGGAGGAAGACGTTCAACGGATAGGCGTGAAGCGAATGGCCTGTCCACCGCCCGGTGCCAGCACCAGCGTCAGGGCATCGGCGCTGGTCACCTCCCGGGTTTCTCGTGCGAACGCGAACGGGTTGCTGCGGAAATCAGCGCCCTCGCCATCGCGGTAGATCTCGGCGCGATAGCGCACGCCGGGTTCCAGGAAGCCCAGCGACACCGGCAGCACGCGGCCGTGTTCATCGGTGATGCTGCCGAGGAACCAGTCGCGGCTGTTGCGGTCGCGGCGCACGATCGTCACGTAGTCGCCCACCTCGCCATCGAGCACGCGGCTCTGCTCCCAGTCCACCGCCACGTCTTCGATGAAGCGGAACGCCTCGCGATGCTGCAGGTAGTGCTCGGGCAGGTCGGCGGCCATCTGGATCGGGCTGTACAGCACCACGTACAGCGCCAGCTGGCGCGCCAGCGTGCTGGGAATGGCCTGGCCGTGGCGGCCCTTCAGGCTGAGGATGCCGGGGGTGTAATCCATCGGCCCGGCCAGCATTCGGGTGAACACCAGGTTGACCTCGTGCTCCGGCGGATTCGGCGGCTGGCCCCAGGCGTTGTACTCCATGCCGCGTGCGCCTTCGCGCGAGATCCAGTTGGGGTAGGTGCGGCGCAGGCCGGTGTCCTTGATCGGCTCATGCGGGTTCACCGACAGGTGCCGGCGCGCGGCCTCCTGCACCACCTTCAGGTGATGGCGGGCCATGAACTGCCCGTCGTGCCACTCGCGCCAGAGCGAGCCGCCAGCCGGATTTCGCCGGTCGACCTGGCCATCGTCGCAGACGTAGCCGGTCTTGAACTGGTCCACCCCCAGCCGTGCGTACAGGTCCAGCGCGGCGCCCAACTGATCCTCGTAGTGCTCGATGGCACAGCCGGTTTCGTGGTGGCCGATCAGGTGCACGCCCTTTTTCAGGCCATACGCCGACAGCGCTTCGATATCGAAATCGGGCGTGGCGCGGGTGAAATCAAAGTTGTAGCCATTACCCACCCACATGCCGTCCCAGCCCGGATTCCAGCCTTCCACCAGCACGCCGCGGAAGCCGTGCGCAGCAGCGAAGTCGATCACCTTCTTCGTCCTGGCGGTGGTGGCCGCATGCTTCGGCCCGGTCGCCCAGCTCTCGTTGTCCAGGTGCATCGACCACCACACCCCGAGGTACTTGGCGGGCTTCACCCAGCTCACGTCGCCCAGCGCATTGGGTTCGTTGAGGTTGAGGATCAGGTCCGATTCGATCAGGCCACCCGCGCGGTCAGCAACCTGCAGCGTGCGCCAGGGTGTGGCGAAGGGGAGGGCACGGCGCACCTTCCAGCCTTCGGCCGAGGGCGAGAGCTGCGCGCGCAGGCGCTGGCCCTCGGTGCGGCGCAGCCACATGCCGGCGTAGTCCACCAGCGCAGCCTCGTGGATCGCCACGTGCAGGCCATCGCGGCTGCGCAGGGTCATCGGCGTATGCACCTGCGGCACTTCGCGCAGCGGGGTACGCTGGTACAGGTACTCGTAATGGATCGGTTCGCCGGCGGGAATCCACCAGGCGGTGGAATCCTGTGCGATGGCAAACTCGGTCAGCTCGTCATCGATGATCGCTTCGCGCAGGTTCGGCTGCTCGGGGAACACGTAGCGGAAGCCGAGGCCGTCGTCGTAGACGCGGAACACCACATCCAGCCGCCGCTTGCTGCCCGTGGTCTCGGCCAGCTGCACGGTCAGCTCGTTGAAGTGGTTGCGGGTGACCCGGCGCTCGCCCCACGGCTGCTCCCAACTGTCGTCGACGCTGCGCCGCTGCTGGCCGAGCAGGGCGAAATCGCGGTCCAGGCGGCCATCGCGCAGGGCGAAGCCGAGCTTTGAATCCTCCACCACGGGCTCGCCGAAACGCTCGACGCGGTAGCGGGCGGTGCCGCCGTCCAGCACCAGGCTGACCTTCAGCACCTTGCCGGGTGATTCGATGCTGGCGACCTGTGGCGCGACCTGTGGCGCGGCCTGTGCCAGCGTGGCCCAGGCCAGCAGGGCCAGGCCGAGCAGGTGCGCGATTGCCGCGCGTACAGCAGTGGGTGACATCGGCAGTTCCCCTCCCAAGGCGCCGTTGGCAGACCCGGACCATAAGCCAGCGCGGCAGGCGCGCTACCGCGTGACGCCATGAATACGTATGCAGCTGGACGCAGCCGACAGCCCCGCGTCTACCATGGGGCCAAGGCACCTTGAGGGAGGGGCCGTGCCCGCCCGCCGGCAACGACGGTGCGGACCTACAACGCGTGCAGAGAGGGAGGGAGGCCGACGGGCGCAAGCCGGTCCGCCGCTTCGATGCTGAAGATCATTTGCCTGACCGCTGCCCTCGGGGCAGCGCTGGGATCGACCGCGCAGGCGGCCGACCTGCAATTCGACGGCCGCCAAGCGCGCGCCGAAGCCGCTGCCAACGGCAGCTTCGTGCTGCATGCGCCGAAAGGTGAGGTGCGTATCGCGCCCATGCCGATGCGCAGCCAGACCGGTAGCATGATGTTCGACGCGTTGTTTGCGCTGGCCCAGCAGGAGATGGACCAGGACCGTGTGGACGCGATTCGCGACCCCGCGTTCGACGAGGGTCGGCCGGTGCCGTGCGAGTGCTTCCAGACCGGCGCGCGCTGGCCCTATGTGTGGACCCGCGATGTCAGCTTCGCCGCCGATCTGGCGCTGGCGCGGTTGGACCCGCAACGCACCCGGCAGTCGCTGCAGTTCAAGCTGTCGGCGGCCCGCGATGGTCACACGCCCGGCCTGTTCGTGGCGCAGGACACCGGTTCCGGTGGCAGCTGGCCGATCAGCAGCGATCGCGTGGTGTGGTTCCTGGCGGCACGTCATCTGCTGGAGGATCGCGCGTTTGCCGATCAGGTCTGGCAGGCGCTGCAGGGCACGCTGGCACAGGACCGCGCGATGGTGTTCGACGCGCAGGTGGGCCTGTACCGCGGCGAGACCTCGTTCCTGGACTGGCGCGAGCAGACCTATCCGGACTGGACCCGCGAGGACGTGCGCTTCATCGGTGATTCCTACGCGCTGTCCACCAACGTGCTGCACTACCAGGCGCTGCGCCTGGCCGAACGCTTGGCCGGCAAGCGCGGCGATGCCCGCGCGGACGAGTACAAGGCGTGGGCCGATGCGTTGGCGCAGCAGATCGATGCGCGCTTCTGGCGGGAGGACATGGGCCAGTACATGAGCTACATCGGCGAAGCGGCGCACCCGGTGCCGTACGCCAAGGTCGATCTGCTGGGCCTGTCGCTGGGTATCCTGGCCGACGTGCTGCCGACCGGGCGTGCGCGCCGTGCGCTGGCGGCGTACCCGATCGGGCCGGCCGGCAGTCCGGTGGTCTGGCCGCAGGAAGGGCAGCAGCCGATCTATCACAACCGCGCCATCTGGCCGTTCGTCAGCGCCTATTCGCTGCGCGCGGCGCGCCAGCTGGATGATGTCCCGCGCATTGCCGCCGAGATCCGTTCGCTGATGCGCGGCGCCGCGCTGGCCGGTTCCAACATGGAAAACTACGAGCTTGTCAGCCAGGCCGTGCATGTGGACGAAGGCGCGCTGAGCGGGCCGGTGGTCAATTCCGAGCGCCAGCTGTGGTCGGTGGCCGGCTATCTGGCCATGGTCACCGAAGGCGTGTTCGGCGTGCAGGACGATGGCCGCGTGCAGCCCAAGCTGCCGGCCGTGCTGGTGCCGGAACTGTTCGGCACGCATCCCCGTATCACGTTGGAAGCCAACGGCAAGCGCTATGTGCTGGAGCGCCCGCAGAACGTGGGCGATGGCCTGCTGGTGGCCGGCAGAACCACCACGCGTGGCAGCACCACGACAGTGCAGCTGGTCGCCGCCCCGGCAGCAACCGGTTTCGCTGCCACGGCTGCGGATGCCAACGTGCGTGCGCCAGCCACGCCGGTTGCGCCGCAGGCCCCGCGCAAGGGCACGGGCTGGAACGTTCCGGTGGCAGCCGATCAGGTGCTGTGGAAGGACGGCAAGGCGGTCACCGCCAGCAACGGCGTGGCGCGCATCAACGACGATGGCCTGCAGCATTGCCTCAGCCTGACCCGGCGCGAAGGCACGTTGGAATCGCTGCACAGCCCGATGCTCTGCGTCGGTCCGCAGCAGGTGCTGAAGGGCGAGGAACGCTGGCAGTTCACCTCGGCCAAGGCCGGGCAGGTGCGCCTGCGCCTGCAGTACCGCAACCCGAGCGGGCCGATCAACACCGGCGTCACGGCTGCAGTCAAGCAGCTGGTGCTGCAGTGCCCGGGCCAGCCTTTGCAGCGGCATACGGTTGCGATGCCGCACAGCGTGGCCGTGCAGGACTCGACCTCGGCAACGTTCGCCGTGCACAAGGGGCCGTGCACGGTCGCGCTTGAAGAAGGCTTCAACATGAGCGCGCTGCAGCATTTCGCGCACTACACCGGCGGAAAGGGCGGGCGCGACGGCGTGCTCAACCAGGCGCAGGTGCAGGCGTTGAAGGTGACGCAGGTGGCGGCGGAAGAGGACGCACGATGAATCGTCCCGCCAAGCCACAACTGTCGTTCTGGCAGATCTGGAACATGTGTTTCGGCTTCCTCGGCATCCAGTTCGGATTCGCCCTGCAGAACGCCAACGCCAGCCGCATCTTCGAGACGCTGGGCGCGGACATCGACGCGGTACCTGGATTGTGGATCGCCGCGCCGCTGACCGGCCTGCTGGTGCAGCCGGTGATCGGTTACCTGTCCGACCGCACCTGGACCCGCTGGGGGCGCCGTCGTCCATACTTCATGATCGGTGCGGTGCTGACCACGCTGGCCCTGCTGGTGATGCCGAATTCGCCGACGCTGTGGATCGCCGCCGGTACGCTGTGGGTGCTGGATGCCTCGATCAACGTATCGATGGAGCCGTTCCGCGCCTTCGTCGGCGACCAGCTGGCGCCACGCCAGCGCCCCACCGGCTATGCCATGCAGAGCTTCTTCATCGGCGTGGGCGCCATCGTCGCCAGCTTCCTGCCGTTCATCCTGGCCCACTTCGGCGTCGCCAATACGGCCGCCGCAGGTGAAGTGCCGGACACCGTGCGCTATGCGTTCTACTTCGGCGCGGTGGTGCTGCTGGCGGCGATCACCTGGACGGTGGTCAGCACCCGCGAATATTCACCGGCGGAGCTGGCCGGGTTCGATGATGCCGAGCCGCCGGCACATCACGCAGCGGCGACGATCAGCGGTCCGGCGCCCTGGGCGCAGGTGGCCGTATGGCTGGGGCTGGGCGTGCTGCTGGCGCTGCTGATCGCGTGGCGGCAGGGCGACCGGATGCTTTACGTGCTGGCCGGCCTGTGTGCCGGCTACGGCCTGCTGCTGGCCGTGGCCCGCGCGCTGCCTGGCACGCATATGCTGGCCGCCATCGTGGGCGACCTGCGGGCGATGCCGGTCACGATGCGGCGGCTGGCCTGGGTGCAGTTCTTCTCGTGGTTCGCGCTGTTCGCCATGTGGATCTACACCACTGCCGCAGTGGCCGGTGTCCACTTCGGTTCGGACGACCCGAAGACGGCGGCCTACAACGAGGGCGCCAACTGGGTGGGCGTACTGTTCGGCGCCTACAACGGCTTCGCTGCGTTGGCGGCGGTGCTGATTCCACTCATGGTGCGTGCGATCGGCCTGCGCTGGAGCCACCTGCTCAACCTGTGGCTGGGCGGTGCCGGGCTGGTCTCGCTGATGTTCATCCGCGACCCGCACTGGCTGCTGCTGTCGATGGTCGGCGTTGGCTTCGCCTGGGCGTCGATCCTCTCACTGCCCTACGCACTGCTGTCCGACAGCGTGCCGGCGTCGAAGATGGGTGTGTACATGGGCATCTTCAATTTCTTCATCGTGATCCCGCAGCTGGTCGCGGCCAGCGCGCTCGGCTTCGCCCTGCGTACGTTGCTGGGTGGCCAGCCGATGCATGTACTGGTGCTGGGCGGCTGCAGCCTGTTCGTCGCCGGTCTGTGCGTGTTGTGGGTTCCGTCCCGTCCGGAGGTGGTGTGATGCGTGGTGCGCTGTCTGTTGCGCTATCTGTTGCTGTTTCCCTGGTGCTGGCCGGCCACGCGGCGGCCGCGCCGCGCCCGGACTATGTGGGCACCACCGAACCGTTCGCCAGCGATGCGGTGTACTTCGTGGTCACCGACCGCTTCGTCAACGGTGACCCGTCCAACGACCATCGTGACCAGGGTGGCAAGCACCGCACCTTCGATATTCCGGTGCCGTGCCCGGACAAGGTGGACGGTAATATTGGCTACCTCGGCGGTGACTTCCGTGGCGTACTCGACAACGCGCAGTACATCCGCAACCTGGGTTTCGGCGCGGTGTGGATCACGCCGATCGTGGACAACCCGGACGAAGCCTTTACCGGCAGCAAGCCGATCAGCTGCACCAGCACGCTGACCGACCGTGGCAAGACCGGCTACCACGGCTACTGGGGCATCAATTTCTACAAACTCGATGAACACCTGCCCAGCAAGGACCTGGACTTTGCCGGATTGACCAAGGGCCTGCACGGTGCTGGCTTGAAGGTGGTGCTGGATATCGTGGGCAACCACGGTTCGCCGGCCTGGACCATGCCGACGCGGCAGCCACAGTTCGGCCAGATTTTCGACAGGGATGGAAAACTGATTGCCGACCACCAGAACCTGCCCCCGCAGAAACTGGATCCGAAGCACAACCCGCTGCACGCGTTCTACAACAACATTGGTCCGGTCGACAGCAAGGATGGCTCGATCTTCGATGGCAACCTGGCCGAGCTGTCCGACTTCAACCAGGACAGTCCGGCGGTGATGGAGTACCTGGTCGGCGCCTACCTGCAGTGGACCGCGCAGGGCGTGGACGCGTTGCGCATCGACACCATCGGCTGGCTGCCGCACCCGTGGTGGCATGAATTCGTCAAGCGCATCCGCGCCGAGCATCCGGGCATGTTCATGTTTGGCGAAGCCTTCGACTACAACGCGGCGACCATCGCCGAGCACACCTGGCCAACCAATGCCAATGTCAGCGTGCTCGATTTCCCGCTGCGCGGCGCACTGGAGCAGACCTTCGGCACCGCCGGCAAGGGCTTTGAAACGCTGGCCGAGCCGCTGCACCTGAGCGGGGGGCCGTACGCCAACCCGTACGAGCTGATGAGCTTCTACGACAACCACGACATGCCGCGCCTGCAGGCCAGCGACAGCGGTTTCATCGATGCGCACAACTGGCTGTTCACCGCGCGCGGTATTCCGGTGGTCTACTACGGCTCGGAAACCGGCTTCATGCGTGGCCGCGCCGAGCACGCCGGCAACCGCGCCTACTTCGGCCAGCCACGTGTGGATGCTGCGCCGAAGAGCCCCATCTTCGCGCCCCTGCAGCGCATCGCACGACTGCGCGAAGCCACCCCGGCGCTGCAGCGCGGCCTGCAGGTGAACGAGCGGCTGAAGGGTGATGAGGCGGTGTTCTTCCGCGTGCTGCAGCAGGGCGAGGTGGCGCAGACCGCGCTGGTGCTGCTGAACAAGGGCGACCAGGCCAGGAGCTTCACCGTGGCGCGTTACGTCCAGGCTGGCCGCTGGCGTGATGCGCTGGACGGCGGTTCGTTGCAGGTGGATGCCTCCCTGAAGGCCGAAGTGCCCGCGCATGGCGTGAAGGTGTACGTGCTGGATGCCGCCGTGCAGCAGCCAGCGCTGCAGGCCGAGCTGGACAAGGCGATGGCCGACCAGAAGGCTCGGGACCAGCGTCTGGGACGGTGAGGGCGCCGCCGGGCATGGCCCGGCGCTACCGCTCTGGTGGGTGCCAACCTCGGTTGGCACGCTCTTCGAGCAGTCGAGCAGGCTCGACCCTACAATAGGCCCCCCTCACGCCCTGCCGTACCGCCATGACCGACCTCGCCCCGCAGACCCCGATCGAAACCCTGCTGAAGGCGGCGATGGACGGGGCGGTGCCGATCCGCGCCTTCATGGAGGCCTTCGTCGCTTCCGAGGTAGTGCTGCTGACCGGCAGCCTGGTCACGCCCGACGGCAGCGGCTTCGACCCGCTGCTGTTCGACAAGCAGGGCATCCTGCACGTGGCCGTGTTCACCGATCCATCGCGGGTGGGCATCTACAGCCAGCAGGCCCAACACCAGATCCGCTGGTTGATGCTGGACGTTCTGCGCCGCGTGCCGGGGGGCTACGGCGTGGTGATCAACCCAGGCACTCCGCTGGGCTTCGAGATCTCGCCCAGCGGCGTCGGCGAGATCCTGAAGGACTTCGCCCAAGGCTGATTGTCCTGTAGAGCCGAGCCCATGCTCGGCTGCCGTTCGCGCAATGCCGGATCAGTCGAGCACGGCCCGACCCTACAGAACGCTTCCCTTCGGGTGCCGTACGTGATCCCCTTTGGTTGACACCAGGATCGAGGCTCTGCCATGGAATTGAGGGAACTACCTGCCGGCTCACCAGCACGATCACGCCATTCCCGCTCCGCACTGATCTTCCTGATCTCAGCGATCGCTGCCGCGCTGGTGTCCATGCCCCTGCTGCGCGCGGTGGGCATGGTGCTGTGGCCGGTGTTCGTCATTGCCTGGCTGATCAACCTGGGCGCGGCCTGGCATCTGGCCCAGTGGGCGCGCCAGCAGGGCCGTTCGGCGTGGGCGTTCGGGTTGCCGGCAGCGTTCGGCACCGTCGCCTCGATCGTGGTCTATGTGCTGCTGGCATTGTTGGGGCCGAAGGCCGCGGTGCACTGAGTTTTCGCGGCTGCCGTGGACAATGTGCCGAGCATGGCTCGGCACTACAGCAGGGCCAAGCCAAACAGAAAGGCCGAGCCAAGCCCGCACGTGTTGCGTGGAGCGCCGGCGCACAGGCCGGCGCCCCGTTGCCTCACATCGTCACCTTGCGCCGGTTGTCGTCGCTCACCCGGTCGATCAGCTTGTTGTACGGATCGAAGCCTGCTTCGTCCGGCTTTTCGTCCACCGTCACCGTGATCTTCGGCTCCGCACTGGTGATGTGATGACGCTGCAGGTACAGCACTCTCTGGTCGCGTTCCTTGCCTGAAGGCCCGTTGGCGAACACGCCGATCTCGATCCAGTCATCCATCTTCCCGTCGCTTTCCTGGCCCTTGCCGTCGGCATATTGCTTGGCAGCATGCAGGTCCAGGGTCACGTCGTAGCGGCCGTCATCGCGCTTGCGGGCGCTGGTGACCATCACCCGGTTGTCGTAGAAACTGATCTTCTCGAACAGGTCGGTAACCAGCGGCTGGCGGTCGGCCGGGGTCTCGGCGCGGATGTAGGCCAGCAATTCGCGCGAGGTGGTGTAGGGCGGTTGCTGGTAACCCTTGTCCTGCAGGAAACGCTTCAATGCCCGGTTAAGCGCCTGCTCGCCGATCTCCTCGCGCAGCCGGTAGAACACCAGCGAACCCTTCTGGTAGTGGATGTACTGCTGGTTCTCCACACGTTCCAGCGGCTGTTCCTCGATGGCCTCGCCACCACGCCCGGACAGGTAGCCGTCCAGTTCGCGCTTGAGGAACTGACGCATGTGCTGGCGGCCGTACTCCTGCTCCATCACCATCAGTGCCGAATACTGCGACAGCGATTCGGACAGCACCGTCGCGCCCTGCACGTTGGCACCAATCACCTGGTGCGCCCACCACTGGTGTGCGATCTCGTGCGCGGTCACATAGAACACGTAGTCCACCTTGTCCGGGTCACGCAGGTCGGCGATGAAACCGATGGCCTCGGAGTAGGGGATGGTGTTGGCGAACGACTGCGCGAAGCGCGCATAGCCCGGGAACTCGATGATGCGCACCTGGCGATGCTGGTACGGGGTGAAGTTCGCCTCGTAGTAGGCCAGCGATTTCTGCACCGCTTCGATCATCCGGTCCACGTTGTAGCCGTGCGCCGGGTCGAAGTAGACCTCGATCGGGATGTCCTTGTACTTTGCCTTGCGCACCTCCCAGCGCGCCGACAGATAGGCGTAGAAGTTCAGCATCGGCCGGTCCATGGCATAGCTGAAGCAGCGCCGGCCGTTGACCGTGGTCTCATGCTGGAGGTACCCCGGGGCCAGCGCCACCTGGTCCGGTGCCGTGCAGACCGTGGTGCGGAAGTCGAGCCAGTCGGCATCGTTGGAGATGTAGGTGTTGGCGCGTGCGGCTTCGTCTTCCAGCTTGGGCATGCGCCGCGGCTCGCCCAGGTCGCGCTTGCGGCGTTCGTTGCGGTCGCTGATCTCGGCGCCTTCGTTGTAGCCGAAGGAAGGCAGCACGCGGCTGTTGAAGAAGGTGCCGTTGTCGACGATGTTGCTTGGTGCCTGGCCGGCGGTGATGCCGTTGGGCTTCTGCACCACCCGGAAATGCACGCTGCGGGTTTCACCCGGTTGCAGCGGTTTCTGCAGGCGGTAGATGCGGTAGCCGAGATCGGCGTCATGCATCGAAAGTGTCTGCCCACCCAGGTCGACCGCGATCAGCTGCTTGTCATCGCCCATCGAGACGTGCACGTCCTGAATCGGCGTGGCGTGGGTGTTGCGTACCGTCCAGTTCGCATCGATCACCATCGACTGCGATTCCGGGAACAGGTCCACGCGGTTGTCCACGGCGACAATGCGTGGTTGCGGCAGGTTGCGGTATTTCGACAGCTCGCGCTCGTAGCGGACCTGCAGATCCAGCTGCTGGTCCGGAGAAAGGAACTCGTTGCGGATGTTGGTGCTCCAGTACAGCCAGCTCCCCACGCCGACGAACGCCAGCGCGGCCACCGCGGCGAAGGCGCCGGTCGGACCACGCAGGCGGCGGCCGGCCAGGGCCAGGCGCTGGCGCAGGCCCTGGCTGACACCCCGTACCCAGAAGGCCGACGCCAGGCACATCAAGGTCAGCAGGAACAGGGCCCAGTAGCCCTGGAATGCCAGCTGCCCGGTCAGGAAGTGGCCGTAGCCGTTCATGTCCGAATAGGGTGCGTTGGGCCAGCTGCCGAAGTTGTACAGGTTCTGCGTGTAGTCGAGCATGCCCAGCACACCCTGACCGATCATCACCACGATCAGCAATGCGTAACCGACGAACTTGTTGTTGGTGAGCACCTGCAGCACCAGCGCCAGGCCCCCCATGAGGATGTAGACCAGCGAATCCAGCGCCAGGCTGCGCAGGTACAGCAGCGGCTCCAGATGCGTGTAACCCTTGGCCAGCTGCACGCCCATCGCCGCCAGCGCGCCGGCGGCCTGGAAACAGACGATCACGGCCAGCAGTGCGGTGAACTTGGCCAGCAGCGGCACCCAGTTCGGCACCGGCATGGCATCGGTCACTTCATTGATGCGCGCGCTGCGTTCCTTCCAGACCAGCTCACCGGCGAAGAACAACACGATGATCACCAGCAGCCAGCTGAAGGCGCCCTGCAGCCCCATGATCATCTGCGAGGTGACCGGCCAGATCGAGGTGCCGTACAGGGTCTGCCGGAACAGCGCGCTGGGCAGGAAGTTGGCCAGGCCCAGTACCAGCAGCACGATGAACGACACGCTGCGCAGGACGCCGCGTGTATCGAAGCGGACCTGGCGCAGGAACTGCTGCCACGCGGTGGTGGCAGTGAACGCCGGTACCACGCGCGGCAGTGTCGCGCGGCTGGGGCGGATGCCGGCGGCATCGGCAATCGGCTGCGCCGGCCTGCGGCCCCAGCGCCGACGGCCACTGCCGCTGCGTTCGGTGCGGAACAGCGCGAAGGTGGCGGCGAACAGTACGGCAGCCACGCCCAACCACAGGGCGCGGTTGGCCAGCAGGTAACCGGCCAGCTCGGGAATCCCGTTGTTGCGCTCGGCGGTGGACCAGTAGCGGATCGTGCGGCCCAGTGCGCGCATGCCCAGCGGCTCGCTCAGCACCGCGATCCAGGTGTTGTCGATGTCGCGCAGCAGGGCCGCGCTGGCGCCATACAGCACCAGGTAGGCCACCAGGCCGATGTAGACCCACAGGATCGAGCGGGTCAGCGCCGCCAGCAGCGACAGCAGCGCGGTGGTGAACAACAGGTTGGGAATGACGATGACTGCGAACGTCCACGCATAGCCCTGCCAGCTGATCGGGCCCATGCGTTCGGGATCGACCCACGGCATGAATGGTGCCAGCCATAGGCCGAACGCGATCAGCACGTAGACCAGCAGGCCTGCCGCCAGGGCGGCGGCGATGCGTCCGGCCAGGTAGTCGCGGCGTTTCACCGGGCTGGCGAAGATCAGTTCGGCGGTGCCGAGTTCGAAGTCACGCAACAGCGCGTTGCTGACGAACAGCGCGGTGACCAGCATGCCGAGCAGGGTGAAGATGCCCAGCATCTGTGCGATCACGGTGGGCGCGTTGCTGTGCACGTTGCCGGCGCCACCGCCGATCTGCACCGCGTCGCTGGACGCGGCGGCGAAGGCGAGCAGGGCGAACAGCCCGGCCAGCAGCCACAGCAGCGGGGAGCGCAGCTGCTCGCGCAGCTCGAAGCGGAAGAAGTTGAGGATCATGGCGTGCTCCGCTCAGGCTGCCGCGCGGGCACGGGCCTGCAGGCGCAGGCGCTGGAAGTACACGTCCTCGAGGTCGGGGGCTACGGCGGCGAAGCCGTCGCCGGGGTCATTGGCGCTGTGTACGTGAATCACCGGGCGACCACCGACCAGGCGGGTGGACAGCACCACGTAGCGTGCCTCGTGGTCGGCCAGTTCCGAAGGATCGACCTGCTTGCGCCAGACCTGGTGCTGCAACGCGTCGATGGCCTCGGTAGGCCGGCCGGTCAGCAGCACCTGGCCCTTGTTCATGATCGCCATCGTCGGGCACAGATCGGTCACGTCCTCGACGATATGGGTGGACAGGATGACTGCCACGTTCTCGCCGATGGCCGCCAGCAGGTTGAGGAAGCGGTTGCGTTCTTCCGGGTCGAGGCCGGCGGTGGGTTCATCGACGATCACCAGCCGCGGGTCACCCAGCAGCGCCTGGGCGATGCCGAAGCGCTGGCGCATGCCGCCGGAGTAGGTGCCGAGCTTGCGCTTGCGCGCGTCCCACAGGTTCACCTGCTGCAGCAGCCCATCGACCACCTCGCGGCGCTGCGCGCGCTGGGTCAGGCCCTTGAGCACCGCGAAATGTTCCAGCAGGTCCAGCGCGCTGACTTTCGGGTACACGCCGAAATCCTGCGGCAGGTAGCCGAGCCGGCGGCGCACCGCGTCCTTGTCGCGCAGTACGTTGATCGGCGCCTCGCCTGGAATGGTGAGGGTGGCCGTGCCGCTGTCGGCTTCCTGCAGGGTGGACAGCGTGCGCATCAGCGACGACTTGCCGGCGCCGTTCGGACCGAGCAGGCCGAACATGCCGCGCGGGATGTCCAGGTTGACGTTGTTGAGGGCATGCACGCCGTTGGCGTACGTCTTGGACAGCGAATCGATCTTCAGCATGCGACGTACACCTTTCCATGGGCGATGTCTGCGCGTTATCCGCGCATCGGCTTCCGTGCGCATCCGCCGTTGGTCATGGGGGGAGAATTCCGCCGTCGCACGTTGAGGCGTGGCGGGAGGTCTGGTGGCGCTTACCGGCGCAGCGACGATTCCCGCACCACCAGCTTCACCGGGATGCTCTGGCCCTCCACCGGTTGCCGGCCGATCAGCGTCAGCAGGCGCTCCACCAGCAGCTGGCCGGCCTGCTTGGTGTCCTGCTGGACCGTGGTCAGCGCCGGAGACACCGAGGCCGCCAGCGGGATGTCGTCGAAGCCGGTCACCGCCACGTCCTGCGGCACCCGTAGCCCGGCCTCGCGCAGGGCGCGCATCGCACCGATGGCGATCAGGTCGCTGGCGGCGCAGATCGCATCGATCGGTTCGCCGCGCGCCAGCAGCGCCTGGCAGGCCTCCTGGCCGGAAGCCTCGGTGGTGATCGCATCGTGCTGCAGCGCCGGTTCGGCGGCCAGGCCGTGGTCCTGCAGGGCCGCGACATGGCCGCGGTAGCGCTCCTGGAATTCGGGGTAATGGCTGGAGGCATGGCCGAGGAAGGCGATGCGGCGGCAGCCCTGCTGCAGGAGGTGGGTGGTGATGTCATGTCCGCCCTGGAAGTTGTCGCTGCCGATCGAGACACCGGGCTGGCCGGGCAGGGCGGCGCCCCAGCGCACAAAATGCGTGCCCTGTTCGACCAGCCGCTGCAGGCGGTCGCGCGATTCGTGGTAGTCGCCGTAGCCGAGCAGGATGATGCCGTCGGCCTTGTTGCTGTCCTCGTAATCGGCCTGCCAGTCGGTGGACAGCTGCTGGAACGAGACCAGCAGGTCCTGCCCGTGCAGCGCGCAGGCGCGGGTGATCGAGCCCAGCATCGAATGGAAGAACGGGTTGATCAGCGAATCGTCGTTGGTCGGGTCCTCGAAGAACAGCAGGGCCAGGGTGCCGGCGTTGCGCAGGCGCAGGCTGGAGGCGTTCTTGTCGACCTTGTAGTTCAGCTCGCGGGCGATGCGCAGGATGCGCTCGCGGGTCTCGGCATTGACCATCGGGCTGCCCCGCAGGGCCCGCGACACGGTCGGCTGGGAGACCCCGGCCAGGTGGGCGATGTCCAGGGAGGTGGCTTTGCCTTTGATCGTCATGGGCACGCGGAGGGGGCAGGGGGAAGGGTGCCCTGGCATGATGCCATGGGGGGGCTGCAGGCAGTCCCGCCCGATGCTGCTTGTGGTCAAGGTCGCAGGCATGCGACGGTCCGAGCCACAGCCTGATGGAGCCAAGCGGTGTCTTTTCGCCTGTACCCGGATGTTCCGGATGATTTCGAGGCGCGGATCCGTATCCTCGCGCCGGAGGAGGGCGGGCGACGCAGCCCGGCCCGGAACGGTATCCGCTGGGACTTCGCCTACGCCGCTGACGTCGGGGCGCCAGAGCTGTTCATGATCTGGCCCGACTTCCGGCACGCCGAGGGCGACAGCTGGGCGACCGAGCTGCCGCTACCGGTGGGCGAGCCCCTGTTGGCCGGCCTGACCGTGGTCAATGAGGTGCTCAGGGCGGGGCTGCACCGGGAGCGTATCCGGCCCGGCGTGCGCTTCCACTGCCATGAAGGGCCCAGGGTGGTGGCGGTGGGGGAGGTCACACGGGTCACCGGCTTGCTGCTGGATCGCCCCCTGCTTCGTTGAGGTCGGTTCCGACCCGGATCGGCCGGATTCCCGACGGGCCGGGGGCGAAGGGAATGGTAAGATGCCTCGTTCCGATATCCCCCATTCGCAACCGTGGGAGGTCCAGCGTATCGGCACCCCGTCGGGTGTGCTATCACTGGTCCAGCCCCGGACAACGGAAGAATCCATCTATGGCGCGCGGCATCAACAAAGTCATCCTGGTCGGCAACCTCGGCAACGACCCGGACGTGAAGTACACCCAGAGCGGCATGGCGATCACCCGCATCAGCCTGGCCACCACCAGCGTCCGCAAGGACAAGGATGGCAACCAGCAGGAACGTACCGAATGGCACCGCGTGGTGTTCTTTGGCAAGCTCGGCGAGATCGCCGGCGAGTACCTGCGCAAGGGCAGCTCGGTCTACGTCGAAGGCAGCCTGCGCTACGACAAGTACACCGGCCAGGACGGCGTGGAGAAGTACTCCACCGACATCGTTGCAGATGAAATGCAGATGCTGGGCGGCCGCGGTGAAGGCGGTGGCGGTGGCGGTGGTGGCAACTACGGCGGCGATCGCCCGCAGCGTCAGCAGGCGCCGCGCCAGGAGTACGGCGGCGGTGGCGGTGGCCAGCGTGGCGGCCAGGGCGGTGGCTATGGCAACCAGGGCGGCAACCAGGGCGGCGGTTACGGCAACCAGGGTGGCAACCAGCGCCCGCAGCCGCAGCAGGCTCCGCCGATGGACGACTTCGCTGACGACGATATTCCGTTCTAAGCGCACCTTCGGTGCATCCCGACAAGGGCTCCTGGCATGCCTGCCTGGGGCCCTTGTCGTTTTTGAGGCCCTGCCGGGATCCTGTTGTCCGACGGCCGCCGATGCAGACGTTCCTCGATGTTGTCACCGATTGCCGAACACGCCCTGGTCCAGCAGGCAATCAATGAACGCCCCCAGCAGGGCGGGGCGATGCCGCCTGTTCGGGTAGTAGAGAAAAAGCCCGGGGCGCGAGACCGACCAATCCGCCAGTACCCGCACCAGCAATCCCTGGGCCAGCAGTTCCCCCACGCGATCCTGCTCGAAGTGATAGGCGATTCCAAGGCCGGCCAGTGCCGCCGCAATCCCGACGTCAGCGTGATTGGTGACGACAGGACCGTCCACGGCGACCTCCAGGTGGCGACCTCGCTTCTTGAACTCCCATCGGTACTGCCTGCCGTCACTCTGCAGCCGCCAGTTGATGCAGGCATGGTCCTGCAGTTCCGTTGGAGATCGCGGCGTTCCACGGCGTGCGACGTAATCCGGTGACGCCACGGCGACCATGTTCAGGTCGGGAGTGAGGCGGATGGCCACCATGTCCTTCTCGAGCTGCCCGCCCACGCGGATGCCTGCATCAAACCGCCCACTGACGATGTCGCTGAGCGCGTCGTCGACCACGATGTCGACAACGACATCAGGGTAGGCCTGGTGGAAGCGGGCAAGCCGCGGGGCAATCAGTGTTCTCGCGGCGATGCCCAGCGTATTGATGCGCAGCGTCCCATTCACCCGCCCGGTCGCCTCGCGGGTTTCAGCGACCGCTACGGCCAACTCCTCGAACAGCGGCGCTATGCGCGCGTACAGTCGCCCGCCACTTGCTGATGGCGCGACGCTTCGGGTCGTGCGATTGAGCAGGCGGGTGCCGAGGCGGCCTTCCAGTTGACGGATGGTCTGGCTCAGCGCCGAGGGCGATACCCCCAGATGTTCCGCAGCCCGCGCGAAGCTCTGGCGTTCCACCACCGCCACGAAAGCCTTCAGTTCAGTGAACTCGGATCCGCGCATTAGGTAGACTTTTCGACATAACCCATTCGGATTATAGGGCATTCACTTAACTGGCCTGCGTGCACATCCTGAGCGCCTCACCACTGCAGGAGCCCAGCAATGAATGCACTGACCCTCCCAGAGCCCATTGCCGCGTACTTCGCGGCCGAGCATGACCCCGAAGCCCTCGGGCGTTGCTTCACCACCCAGGCGATCCTCAAGGACGACGGGCACACGCTCACCGGCGTCAACGCGATCAAGGCCTTCCTGGCCGAGGCATCGGCCAAGTACCGTGCTACCAGCGTGCCATGCGCCATCGCGCGGCAGGAACACTGTCACGTTGTCCGCGCCACTGTCAGCGGCAATTTTCCAGGCAGCCCGATCCTGCTGACCTACCGTTTCGAATTGCAACGAGGCCTGATTGCAGCGCTGGAGATCACTGCATGAGCTTCGATCTTCAACTCGGTGGCCTGCGGGCCGTGGTAACCGGCGGCACGTTGGGTGTGGGGGCTGCGGTGGTCAGGACCCTGGCCGAGGCCGGGGCCCGGGTGATGACGTCTGCGCGCAGCTTGCCGGCACGGCCGGTCGAAGGGGTCGCGTACGTGGCAGCCGATCTGTCGACGGCCGAGGGCACCGGCATCTTCGCCCAGGCCGTTCTGCAGGCGTGGGACGGCGCCGACATCCTGATCAATGTGCTGGGGGGATCAAAGACACCAGGCGGCGGCTTCGCGGCGATCAGTGATGCGCATTGGTTTGCCGAGCTGAACCTCAATCTGATGCCGGCGGTTCGTCTGGATCGCGCCTTGCTGCCGGCCATGCTCGCGCAGCGCGCTGGCGTGATCATCCATGTCAGTTCGATCCAGCGCATGCTGCCTCTGCCGGAGTCCACCACCGCGTACGCCGCGGCCAAAGCGGCACTTACGACGTACAGCAAGTCGCTTTCAAGAGAGGTCACCGCCAAGGGCGTGCGCGTGCTGAGCGTTGCGCCGGGCTGGATCGAGACAGAGGCTTCCCGGGAATTTGCAGAACGGATCGCGGCAGAAGCGGGAACCGATTATGAAGGGGGCAAGAGGCTGGTCATGGACTGGCTCGGGGGGATCCCGGTGGGGCGCCCCGCGGCACCGCAGGAGGTGGCCGATCTGATCACGTTCCTGGCGTCTCCCCGGTCTGCCTCGATTTCCGGAACGGAGTATCGGATCGACGGCGGCACGGTCTCGACGCTGTAGCCAACAGGCGTCGTCCCGCTGCCACCGCCCAGAAAGAAAGCCCCGCTCATGCGGGGCTTTCCTTTGTCCGCGATTCCTGCGGAGTTGTGCCCCGCAGCATCAGCTTTCGTGCACCGCGACTTGCAAACAGACAATTTCCTCCCCTATGGTGCAATCGATTGCATTGCAGTGAATCGTTGCGTTTGATACCGGTTGGGAGGCCGGCAGGTGGATGTCCGTCCATTCGATCAGACCGGCCCCGCCGACGGGGCTCACGCGGCGCGATGCGCTGCGCATCGCAGTTGCCGGCAGCATTGGCCTGGGGGCCGCGACAATCGCGGGCACGCTGCCCGCATCCGCCGCCACCGCGCCGCTCAAAGGCAGCCTGAAGCACTCCGTCGCCCGCTGGACCTTCCCGCAGCTGTCCGTCACCCAGCTCTGCGCGACGGTGAAGGACATCGGCTTCGCCGCGATCGACCTGGTCGGCCCGGAAGACTGGCCGACGTTGAAGGCCCATGGCGTGTACAGCTCGATGTGCAACGGCGCGGAGCTGGGCCTGACCAAGGGCTTCGCCGGCCGCGAGTTCCACGATGAACTGGTGGCTCGCTACACGCGGCACATCGACCTGGTCGCCGACTCAGGCTATCGCAATCTGATCTGCTTCTCGGGAAACCGCAACGGCATGGACCCGCAGGAAGGTATTGCCAATGCCGAGGCCGGCCTCAAGCGCATCCTCGGGCATGCCGAGAAGCGCGGCGTGGTGCTGGTGATGGAGCTGCTCAACTCCAGGGTCGATCACCACGACTACCTGTGTGACCACTCTGCCTGGGGCGTGGAGCTGTGCCAGCGGCTCGGCTCGGACAACTTCGGCCTGCTCTACGACATCTACCACATGCAGATCATGGAAGGCGACATCATCGCCACCATTGGAAAACACCACGCCTGCTTCAAGCATTACCACACCGCAGGCGTGCCAGGCCGGAACGAGATCGGAGACCAGCAGGAGCTCCACTATCCGGCCATCTGTCGCGCGATCCGCGACACCGGTTTCAAGGGGTATCTGGCGCAGGAGTTCACGCCTGCAGCGCCCGATCCCGTTGCCTCATTGCGCGAGGCGATCCGCCTCTGCGACGTCTGAAACGATATCCACCCAGGTGAGAAACCCATGGCAGATAATCACTACGACGCCATTGTTGTTGGCTCGGGAATCAGTGGCGGTTGGGCGGCGAAGGAGCTGACCGAAAAGGGCCTGAAGGTCCTGATGCTGGAACGTGGCCGTAACATCGAGCACGTCAAGGACTACGTCAACGCGATGAAGGAGGCGTGGGACTTCCCGCATCGCAATCGGCCAACGCAGGCGATGAAGGCCGACTTCCCGGTGCTGATGCGCGATTACGGCCTGGCCGAGAATCTGGAAGGAATGTGGGCCAACGAACAGGACTCACCCTACATCGAGACCAAACGTTTCGACTGGTTCCGTGGCTACCACGTCGGCGGCCGCTCGCTGCTGTGGGGGCGGCAGAGTTATCGCTTCTCCGATCTGGATTTCGAGGCGAACCTCAAGGATGGGATCGCTGCTGACTGGCCGATCCGCTACGCCGACATCGCGCCGTGGTACGACTACGTGGAAAAGTTCGCCGGCATCGCCGGCACGCGCGAAGGACTGGACGTGCTGCCGGACGGCGAATTCCTGCCGCCGATTCCCTTGAACATCGTCGAGAAGGATGTGGCCGCGCGTATCAAGAAGGCCTTCGGCGGAACGCGCCACATGATCCACTCGCGCACCGCCAACATCACCAAACCGATGCCCGAGCAGGGGCGCGTCAACTGCCAGTACCGCAACAAGTGCATCCTGGGCTGTCCCTTCGGTGCCTACTTCTCGACCCAGGCGGCGACGCTGCCAGCGGCGATGAAGACCGGCAACCTGACCTTGCGTCCGTTCTCGATCGTCAAGGAAGTGCTCTATGACAAGGATCGCAAGCGTGCCCGCGGCGTGGAGGTCATCGACGCCGAGACCGGGCAGACCTACCAGTACACGGCCAAGGTGATCTTCCTCAATGCGTCGTCGTTCAACTCGACCTGGCTGCTGATGAACTCGGCCACCGATGTGTGGGAGGGCGGGCTGGGGTCATCGTCGGGCGAGCTCGGGCACAACGTGATGGACCATCATTTCGGTGCGGGTGCCTCGGGCCGGGTCGAGGGCTACGAAGACAAGTACTACTTCGGCCGCCGTCCCTGCGGTTTCTACATTCCACGCTTCCGCAACGTCGCAGCCGACAAGCGCGGCTATCTGCGCGGGTTCGGCTACCAGGGCGGTGCCAGCCGAAACGGCTGGTCGCGCGAGATCGCCGAGCTGAACATCGGCGCCGACCTGAAGGAAGCGCTGACCGTGCCGGGTGACTGGCGCATCGGCATGACCGGGTTCGGTGAAATGCTGCCGCACCACGACAATACAATCCGCCTGGACCACGACCGCAAGGACAAGTGGGGGCTGCCGGTGCTGGCGATGGACGTTGCCATGCGTGCCAACGAACTGGCGATGCGCAAGGACATGGCCGCCGATGCTGCCGAGATGCTGGAGGCGGCCGGCGTCAAGGACGTGAAGATGCACGACAACGACTATGCCCCGGGCAAGGGCATCCACGAGATGGGGACCGCGCGCATGGGACGTGATCGCAAGAGCTCGGTACTGAACCAGCACAACCAGGTCTGGGATGCTCCCAACGTCTATGTGACCGACGGTGCCTGCATGACCTCCAGCGCCTGCGTGAATCCCTCGCTGACCTACATGGCGCTGACCGCGCGCGCGGCCGACCACGCGGTACGCGAACTGAAAGCGGGGAACCTCTGATGGATCGTCGCGAACTGCTGAAGATGATCGTCGCCGCCACCGGCGCGGCCATGGTTGGATTGCCTGCGCTTGTGCAGGGGCAGGCACCGGCGGGCGCCACGAAGATCCATTTCTCCGATGCCGATGTCGGCACGCTGGACGAGATCGCCGAGACCATCCTGCCGCGGACCCGGACACCTGGCGCGAAGGACGCCGGTGCCGGGTTGTTCATGGCGACATTCGTCAGCGATTGCTACACCGCCCGGCAGCAGGCGGCGTTTCGCGCCGGCCTGGCCGACATCGACAAACGCGCAGGTGGCCGCTTCGTATCGCTCACACCGGAAGCCCGCACCGGGTTGCTGCGAACGCTGGACGCTGAAGCGAAGGCACGCCCTGCCGACGTGACCGAGACCGGTACACCAGAAGAGGGCGAGGCGATGCCGCACTACTTCACGATGCTCAAGCAGTTGGCCATCTTCGGCTTCTTCACCTCCAAGGTCGGCGCGACCGGGGTGCTGCAGTACGTCGCGGTGCCGGGTCGTTACGACGGCGACCTTGCCTATGTTCCCGGCACGCCGGCGTGGGGAACCAGCTGATGGACGATATTCTGATGATCCGCTCTCTGTTGATGGCCACCGGCCTGCTGGCCGCAGTACCTGCCTACGCGCAGAGCGGTGCCGACGCTGCGCGTGACCCGAAGAAGACCGAGGTGTGGACGCCGGTGCCTGCAGTCGTGGCAACGCCCGCGGGCAAAGCGCCGTCCGACGCCATCGTGCTGTTCGATGGCAAGGACGCCTCGGCGTGGGAGGCAGAGCAGGGCGGGCGCGTGCCCTGGACCGTCGCCGATGGCGCGATGACCGTGGTGCCGGGCAGCAAAGGCATCCGCACCCGGCAACGCTTCTGCGATGTCCAGCTGCATGTCGAATGGCGTACTCCCACCGAGACGAAGGGCTTCGACGGCCAGAACCGGGGCAACAGCGGCATCTTCCTGCAGGAACTGTATGAGCTGCAGGTGCTCGACAGTTACAACAACCCGACGTATGCCAACGGCCAGGCGGGTTCGATCTACAAGCAGGCCATGCCACGGGTGAACGCCTCGCGTGCACCGGGCCAGTGGCAGGTTTACGACATCATCTGGAAGGCGCCGCGGTTCTCGCAGGGCGGCGGCCTGACGTCGCCCGCGCGCATCACCGTGCTGCATAACGGCGTGCTGGTCCAGGACGACACCGTGCTGGCAGGCAAGACCGAGTACATCGGTGCGCCTTCGTACGCGCCCCATGCGTGCGCGCCGCTCTATCTGCAGGAGCATGACGCCAAGGTCAGCTACCGCAACATCTGGGTGCGCGAACTGTAGCGCCCACCCGCTATTTCGCCAGGTAGCTGGCGATGTCATCGATTTCCTGTTGCGACAGTTGCGGGAAGGGCGGCATCAATCCGCCGCCCTTCCTGATCTTGTCCTTGATCTGCGCGGGCTGCAGTCGTTTGCTGATGTCGGTGAGCGCGGGAAACGCGCCCGGCATGCCAGCGCGATCGGCACCGTGGCAGGCCGTGCAGTTTGCGCTGTAGAGCTTCGCACCGGCCGCAGGGTCGTCCTTGCACCAGGCCGTGGTCGCAAGCATCGCGCCGCACAGGACCGCGGTCAGGGTGAAGCTCAATTTCAGGCGAGTGTTCAAGCGAGGCTCCTTCGCATCAGCGCGGTGCGCGAGCAGGTTGGTCGATGGCCAGGTGTTCACGCAGGTAGTCCGCGCCGGTCTGGATGACCTTGGCCGGGTTGCGCGGCTGGTCGTGCTCGATGATGTACCAGTGCACGCCCGCGGCGGCCGCGGCTGGCAGGATCGCGTTCCAGTCCAGTACGCCCTGGCCGACGGCGGCGAATCCGCCTTCGTCTTCAGCCTGGCCCTTGGGCGCATTGTCCTTGGCGTGCACCGCGAACACGCGATCACGGAATTTTCCCAGCATCACGGCCGGGTCCAGGCCTGCACGTGCGACCCAGGCCAGGTCCAGCTCGGTCTGCAGGTCGGGGCCGGCCGCTGCGAACAGCAGCTCCAGTCCGGTGCTGCCATCGAAGTCGACCAGCTCGAAGTCGTGGTTGTGATAGGCCAGGCGCATGCCCTTGGCTCGTACCTGTTTCGCGATCCTGCCCAGCTCCTGGCCCAGTGCGGTCCAGCCCGCGGCGTCTGTCGGCCGATCCTTCGCATCCAGGTACGGCACCACCAGCGTGGTGTTGCCGATCGACCGGTTGAACGTCACCACGCCGTCCAGATCATTGCGCAGCTCGGCCAGCGGCACATGCGACGAAACCGCCTTGATCGAATACCGGTCCAGCAGCCGCTTGAGCTCCGCAGCGCTGGCGTTCTGCGTGCCGACCGTCTCCACTGCGTGCACACCGGCGTCGTGGACGATCTTCAGCTGCTGGTCGAGCGACCCGGCGTTGCGCAGGGTATACATCTGCACCGCGATCGGTTTCTGCGTGCTGGCGGCTTCGTCCGCGAAAGCGGGCAGGGTGGCGAACAGCAGGATGAGACTTGCACTTCTACGGAAAAGAGCTTTCATCAACAGATCCTCCCGGGATTCAACCGATGGTGGTCCAGGCACGCGACCTGGCCGATGCAATGACACGGTCAACGATCTGCGCCGAGCGCAGGCCGTCCTCGAAGGTCGGCAGGCCCTGCGGCCGCTCGCCTTCAATGGCGCGATAGGTGTCGGCGACAAACGCCTCGAAACACTGGGCGTAGCCCTGTGCATGCCCGGCCGGCAGCACGGAAAGGCGGCGTTGATCGTCACTGCCGGCACCGGGGCCGCGTACGAAGATCTTCTCGCGCTGGTCGGGCAGGCCGATCCACAGTCGTTCGGCATCCTCCTGGTTGAAGGCCACACTGGCCTTGGCGCCATCGATCTCGAACCAGAGGCGGTTGTGGCGTCCGGCCGAGACCTGGCTGACCGTCAATGACGCCAGCGTGCCGGCGTCGGTTCTGAACATCGCCGCAGCCACGTCTTCGCTCGTGACGGCCTGCATCGCGCTGGCGGCCGTTGGCGTGCTGAAGCTCTGCCCGCTGACGGCGCCGCGCTCGGCGATTACCGTGGAGAACGCCGCGCTGACCTCGGCGAAACGCTCGCCGCTGATCCATTCCACCAGGTCGCACCAGTGCGAACCAATGTCGGCGAACACGCGCGAAGTGCCCCCCAACGCGGGGTCCACGCGCCAGTTGTTGCTGGCCGGGTCCAGCAGCCAGTCCTGCAGGTAGCTGCCGTGGATCAGGTGCAACGGCCCCAGATCGCCCTGGGCGATGCGTGCGCGCGCCTCGCGGACCACGGGGTGGTAGCGGTAGACGAAGGGTACCGTGGCCACAAGGCCGCGCGAGGCCGCCAGCGCAGCCAACGCCTGTGCATCTTCCAGCGAGGTGGCCAGCGGCTTCTCGCAGATCACGTGCTTGCCGGCTTCCAGCGCAGCCTGGGCCATCGCGCGGTGCAGGTGATTGGGCGTGCAGACGTGCACGACCTGCACCTGCGGGTCGGTGATCACCTCCTCGATATCCCGATAGGCACGCGCGACATTCCAGGACTGCGCTGCCTCATGTGAACGCTGCGGTGACGAGGCGGCCACGCCGCGTACCTCGGCACCCGCCAGCAGTGCCGCACGACGATGCACTGCGCCGATCATGCCGGCGCCGACGATGGCGATTCCAAGCGTGGGCATCGACTGGGATCCTCAGGGCGTGGAGGGCGCGGCCGTGGCCGCCGGCCGGTCGCGGAACAGCAGCAGGAAGGCGACCAGCACCACCAGTGCAACGCCTGCCGGGAACAGCCAGATCTGCTGCCAGTCGGGGCCGGCCGCAGTGGTGAAGTGCTCCACCACCGCGCCGGACAGGAAGGTGCCGATCAGCATGCCCACGCCGTAGGTGGCCAGGGTGATGAACCCCTGCGCGCTGCTGCGCGCGGCGGCACCGGCATGTGCATCGGTGTAGATCTGGCCGGTGACGAAGAAGAAGTCGTAGCAGATGCCGTGCAGCACGATGCCGATCACCAGCAGGGAAAAACCGCTGCCCGCATCGCCGAAGGCGAACATGGCGTAGCGCACCACCCACGCGGCCATGCCCACCGCCAGCATCGTCTTCACCCCCAGCCGGACGAACAGGAACGGCATGGCCAGCATCAGCAGCACTTCAGAGACCTGGCCCAGCGACTGCAGGCCCGCGGCGCCGCGCACGCCCAGGTCGTTGAGGTACGGGTTGGTGAAGTTGTAATAGAACGACAGTGGGATGCAGATGGCGATGGAGGCCAGGAAGAACACCAGATAGGCGCGCGACTTCAGCAGCCGCAGCGAATCCAGCCCCAGGATCTGCCCGAGGCCGGCATCGCGCTGCTGCGCCAGCGGCGGCGTGTGCGGCAGGGTGAAGGCATACAGGCCCAGCAGCAGTGATGCCAGCGCCGCCATCCGGAACGTCAGTTCAAGCCGATGCGCCTGTTCCCAGCCCAGCCAGCCGATCAGCACACCGGCCACGATCCAGCCGACGCTGCCGGCCACGCGCACCAGCGGGAACTGCTTCTCCGGCGACTGCATGTGCCGCATCGCCACGCTGTTGGCCAGTGCCAGCGTCGGCATGAACAGCAGCATGTAGCCCATCACGCAGGCGGAGAACGTGCTGAAGCTGTCTGCTGTGGAGGCCAGCCACAGCAGCACCGCACCGGCCAGGTGCAGCACCGCCAGGATGCGCTGCGCGGCGAAGTAGCGATCCGCGATCAGGCCGACCAGGAACGGCGCGACGATGGCGCCGATGGACTGGCTGAGGAATGCCGTTGCCACCTGGCTCGCGCTGGCCTGCAGCGGGCCCTGCACCAGATAGGTACCCAGGGTGACGAACCACGCCCCCCAGATGAAGAACTGTAGAAACATCATCGCGCCCAAGCGCGACATAGCGTGCGTCATGGCTTGCCCTCCCGGGGCGGTGTCGGCTCAGATTCCCAGCATGCGGTGCAGTGATCCGGCGTCCGTGCCGCTGTCGGCAAAGTCGTCGAAGGCGCGCTCGGTCACGCGGATGATGTGGTCGCGGATGAAGGCGGCGCCCTCGCGTGCGCCGTCTTCCGGGTGCTTCAGGCAGCACTCCCATTCCAGTACCGCCCATCCGGGGAAGTCGTACTGGGCGAACTTGGAGAAGATCGTCTTGAAGTCGATCTGGCCGTCGCCGAGTGAACGGAACCGGCCCGGGCGATCGATCCAGTCCTGGTAGCCGCCATACACGCCACTGCAGGCGCTGGCGCGGTACTCCGCGTCCTTGACGTGGAAGATGCCGATGCGCGCGTGGTAGCGATCGATGAACCCCAGATAGTCCATCTGCTGCAGCAGCAGGTGGCTGGGGTCGTACAGGATCTTCGCGCGCGGGTGGTGATCAACCACGTCGAGGAAGCGCTCGAAGGTCGCACCGTCGTGCAGGTCCTCCCCCGGGTGGATCTCGAAGCACAGGTCCACGCCGCAGGCGTCATACGCATCGAGGATGGGGCGCCAGCGGCGGCCGAGTTCGGCGAAGGCTTCTTCCACCAGGCCGGGCGGGCGCTGCGGCCAGGGATAGAAGTAGGGCCAGGCCAGTGCGCCGGAGAAGGTGGCGTGTGCGGTCAGTCCCAGCCGCTGGCTGG
Source organism: Stenotrophomonas sp. 22692 (assembly GCF_052045015.1). Taxonomy (NCBI): domain Bacteria; kingdom Pseudomonadati; phylum Pseudomonadota; class Gammaproteobacteria; order Lysobacterales; family Lysobacteraceae; genus Stenotrophomonas; species Stenotrophomonas sp. 22692. The sequence continues at coordinate 203,527 of NZ_JBQEMR010000002.1, read as the reverse complement.
CCTTGGCTGCCAGCAGCAGCTGCTCCACTGCCCAGGCCTGGCGCGCGGACGGGTCGCCGCGCTTTTCCGGCGGTGCGAATCCGTCGAACAGGCTGTCATAGGCGGGATGGACGGCGACCAGCTGCCCCTGCAGGTGGGTGGACAGTTCGGTGATCTGTACGCCATGCCCGGCCAGCATGCCGGCAAGGTCGTCGCAGTACGCCTGGCTGCGTGCGGCCTCGGCCAGGTCGAACAGGTGGGGCGCGCTGGTCGGCACTTGTACGCCAGAATAGCCCAGGCCTGCGGCCCAGCCGGCCAGCGTGTCCAGCCGATCAAAAGGAGCTGTGTCGCCGATGAACTGCGCCAGGAACAGCGCTGGACCCTTGAGCGTCTTCAACGTGATTCGCCCTCGATGCAATCGATTGCATTATCCTAGCAGGGGCTCACGCAGGACCTGTTGTGCAGTGCACAGCGGGCAGGAGATCTAACGCCATGGCCACCATCTACGACATCGCAAAGCACGTCGGCGTCTCCGCAGGCACAGTGTCGCGGGCGCTTTCGCGGCCGGACAAAGTCCTGCCGACGACCCGCGCGCGTATCGAGCAAGCTGCCGCCGCGCTGGGCTATGTGCCCAACACGGTGGCCCGCACGCTCAAGACCCAGCGCAGCGGCAAGATCCTGGTCACCGTCCCGGACATCGCCAATCCGTTCTTCGCCCAGATCCTGCAGGGTGCGGAGGACGCCGCGCAGGCCGTTGGCTATGCGGTGCTGCTGGGCGATACCCAGCATCAACCGGATCGCGAGGAGCGCTATGCGCAGATGCTCCGGCGCAACGAGGCCGACGGCATGATCGTGCTGGGCCATCGGCTGCCACCGACGGCGCGCGAGATTGTCCAGCAGAGGGGGGCTGCTGCGCCGGTGGTCAACGGCTGCGAGTTCGATCCTTCGCTGGGCATCCCCAGCGTCCACATCGACAATGCCGCCGCCGCGCGCGCGGTGATGGAACACCTGTATGGGCTGGGACACGAACGCATTGCGGTGGTCGGTGGCCCCCCCGACAATCCGCTGCACCAGCAACGGCTGGAAGGGGTGCGGGCAGCCGGCAAGGCGCGTGGACGCCTGCGCCAGCTGAGCATCGTGCCGGGTGACTTTTCGGTGGAGTCCGGCCATGCCGCCGCGATGGCGATGTTGGCCGCCGCGCCGGTACCGACTGCGGTCTTCTGTTTCAGCGACCAGATGGCGCTGGGCACCCTGGCGGCCTGTCGGGAGCTGGGCCTCCGAGTGCCGGAGGATCTGTCCATCGTCGGCTTTGACGACCTGGCCTCCTCGCGCTACCTCACGCCGCCACTGACGACGATCAGACAGCCGATGCGGGAGATTGGTGAGCGCGCGGTCAACCTGCTGCTTGCCATCATCGAACACGTGGATGTGCCGCTGCAGCAGACGCTGGATTTCAGCCTGATGCTGCGGGGTTCGACGGCTGCACCCAGGGCCGGGTGAGGGCAGGGCAGAGCTCGCTGCCTCATGAGTGTCGCCAGATGGCTTCTGCAACCTTGATCCCGAATTGACGCAAAGCTGTCAGACTCACCGCAGGCAGCCCGGCAAGGGCCTTGGTGGCAGCTGCGATCGCTCAAGGGGGTCGGCAATGCCGTTCTTGACGGACTCGACCGAGGTCTCGGTCGAAGGCATCGGCGCGGCACGGCGCATCGGCTGGATGCGTTTCGTGGGCAACGGGTTGGGGGCGATCCCCATTGCTTCGATCATGCTCGAACGCCAGGACGGTGCGCTGGCGTGGCTCCTGCTGCTGCTCAATGCGCTGGCCTGGCCGGCGCTCGCGCTGGTGCTGACCCATCGCTCGCGGCAGCCCGCGGTGGTCCAGTTCCGCTGCATGGTGATCGATTCCTTCTTTGGCGGTGGCTGGATCGCCTTCATGGGGCTCAGCGCGGTGCCCAGTGCGTTGTTCGCCGCGCTGCTGGTCGCCGACAAGATCGCCGCCGGCGGGGTGAAGCTGGCGGTACGGGCCACACTGGCACTGGTAGTGGGGTTCGCGCTCACCTGGTGGGGGCTCGGGTCTCCCTATCAGCCGGTGTCATCGCAGCGCACGATCGTGCTCAGTGTGCCGTTCCTGTTCGTCTACGGCATCGGCCTCAGCATCCTCAGCTGGCAGCTGGCGCGGCGGGTGAAATCGCAGAACCGCCAGTTGAAGCGGCTGAGCCGGATGGACCCGCTGGTGGAGCTGGCCAACCGCAGCTTCCTGATCGTCCGCGCGCAGCAGGCACTGGACAAGGCGCAGGGGCAGGGTGGTTTCGCCTGCCTGCTGATGCTTGATGTGGATGACTTCAAGCGCATCAATGACTCGCATGGTCATCGTGCCGGGGACGAAGTGCTGCGCCATATCGCCTCCACCTTGCGCGCCTTCGCCCGGCCCGGCGATACCCCTGCGCGGCTGGGAGGCGACGAGTTCGTCGTGCTGCTGCAGGACTGTGCGCCCATCGATGCGATGCATGTGGCAGAGCGGGTTCGTCTGCAACTTCTGGAAGCAGCACGGCAGGCAACGCCGGGCATCGAGTTCAGCGTCAGCATCGGCATTGCTGCCACGCCGCGGGGCGGCAGCGTCGAGGACTGGCTGGCATTGGCCGACCGCGCGCTCTACCACGCCAAGCGCCAGGGCAAGAACAACGCCAGCTATGGCGAGTGAGTCGGCGCGGGCTGCAGCAGTGCTGTCGCAGCACGAGGCCTGATGCCCGTTCATCCTGCACCCGGAATCGTCGTCGCCAATCCTCTACCATGGGCCACCCCGCCCGGACGCGACGCCCATGCAAGACGCCCTCGTTGCCCAGCCCAAGCCCCCCGTTCCGAGGATCGCGGCCTGGCTGATGATGCTGCTGGGCATGTGGCTGGCGTTGAAGCTGGGCCTGGTGGTGACCCTGCTGTCGGGGCTGCTGGTGTTCCAGCTGACCCACGTGCTGGCGTCGACCGTGGAAGGCAGGCTGCCGCCGGGAAGGGCGCGGGCAATCGCGGTGATCGTGCTGTCGGCGATCATCATCAGCGGACTGGTGCTGGCCGGCATTGGCGTGGCGTCGTTCTTCCGCAACGAGACCGGCGGGCCGGACGCGCTGCTGGCGCGGCTGATGGACATCCTCAATTCTTCGCGCCACCAGGTACCGGCGCTGCTGCAGCCGTATATCCCCGAAGACATGCCGGCGCTGCGTGCGGCGCTGAATGACTGGGCCGCCGAACACCAGCGCCAGCTGGGCGTGGCCGGCACGTCGGTGGTGCAGGTGGGCGTGCGCGTACTGATCGGCATGGTGCTGGGGGCGATGATCGCGCTGTATGACGAACTTCCGCTGCCGAAAATGGGGCCGCTGGCGCAGGAACTGATCGGGCGCACCAGCCGCCTGGCCACCGCGTTCCGCCAGGTGGTGTTCGCGCAGGTGAAGATCTCGCTGCTCAACACCGTGTTCACCGCCATCTTCCTGCTTGGCGTGCTGCCGCTGTTCGGCGTGCATCTGCCGCTGTCCAAGACGCTGGTACTGATCACCTTCATCGCCGGCCTGCTGCCAGTGGTGGGCAACATCATCTCCAACACGATCATCACCATCGTCGCGCTGTCAGTCTCGTTCTACGTGGCCGTGGCCGCGCTGCTGTACCTGATCGTGATCCACAAACTGGAATACTTCCTCAACGCGCGCATCGTCGGCGGTGAAATCCATGCCCGCGCATGGGAGCTGCTGCTGGCCATGCTGGTGATGGAAGCGGCGTTCGGCCTGCCCGGGCTGGTGGCGGCACCGGTGTTCTACGCTTACGTGAAACGCGAACTGGTCGACCAGCGCTGGATCTGACCCGGCGTGACCTGTCGCATCTGACCGGCTGGACGGGGGGCGCCGGCGTTGTCGGCGCGTTCGCGCGCGCTGCGCTATATCCACCCCGGCGGATCGTACGGCGCTGGCTTGGCGCCGCCGGAGCCGCTCGCTACAGTGAGCCGCACTTCAGGGGAATTCTGCATGGCCGGCAAGGCATCGCCCATCAGGTTGCGGACCTGGGTCTGGATCCTGGCTGGGCTGTTCGTGGTGTGCACGCTGCCGTTGATGGCCATCGCCCTGGTCCAGGGCACGCTGCGCTACACCGGCGCCGAAGACAACCTGGCCAGCCTGCGCCAGCTGCGGCAGACCTTCGATCTCGCCAACCTGGCTTCGGCCGAGCGCGGTCCGGCCAACAGCCTGCTGGGGGCTGACCCGGCCGACGCCGCCGAACAGGCGCGGCTGGCCGCGCAGCTGGCGGCCGCGCGCAAGCGGGTCGACACCGCCATGCTGCAGCTGGAGACCGTGTTCAAGAACGACCCGGGCGTGCTGGATGAGCGTGGCCTGCTGGCCGACGCGCAACGTCGCCTGCAGTCGGCGCGGGCTGCGGTGGACCGGGTGGTGGCGCAACCGCACGATGCGCGCCGGGTGGAGGCGGTGGAGCGTGCGATCAGTGGCATGTTCGCCGTGGTTGATCGCCTGCACCTGCTGACCTCGGCACAGATCAACGTGCTGGTCAGCGCCGACCGTGAAGCGGCGATTCCGGCGATGCAGGGCCAGGTGCTGATCGATCTTCGCGAACATGGCGGCCGCCTGGCCTCGAACGTGATGGCGCCGGTCGCGGTACCGGGGGCATGGCGCGAGGAGCAGGTACGCGCTGCACTGCAGACCGAGGGCCGCCTGCTGGAGCTGTGGCGGTTGGCGGGTAGCCATGAGTCGGTGTTCCGCAGCGACCCGGAACTGTCATGGCACTGGGACATGGCACGACGGCAGTTCTTCGGCGAATCGCTGCCGATGATCGAGCAGTTGATCGAGGATGGCCGCCGTGGTGTACCACCGCCGTGGACCGCTGCCGAGTTCACCACGCGCTACGTGCCTACCCTGCAGTCGCTGGAAGCCCTGCGTGATGGCTACCTGAGCGTGTCCATCGCCCGCTACGAACGCACCCGCAACCGCGAGGCCATGCGCCTGGCTGTGCTGGTGGCGACCGCGCTGGGCACGCTGGTGGTGCTGGGCGTGGCCCTGCGCATCGCCCACCTGCAGATCCTGCAGCCACTGCTGCAGGCGCAGAAGCAGGTGATCCAGCTCGCCACGGATGCACCTGGCCCGGAGCAGCATGTCACCCATCCGCTGGCCGAGATGCAGCGCCTGTTCGACGCCATCGAAGTACTGCGTGAGAAATCGCGCGAGCGCTCGGCACTGACCAGCGAGCTGCGCCAGCTCGCCGGCACCGACGAGCTGACCGGACTGTTGAACCGGCGCGCGCTGGATGAGGTGGTGCAGCAGAGGCACGCCGGAGGCGATGCAAGCGCCGTGGTGATCCTGCTGGATGTGGATCGCTTCAAGGCGATCAACGATGGCCATGGCCATGAAGCTGGCGACGAAGTGCTGGTGCAGGTGGCGCAGTTGCTGCAGCGCCACCTGCGCCGCAGCGACAGCATCGCCCGCTATGGTGGTGAGGAGTTCCTGGTGCTGCTGGCCGACGGTGATCTGGCCGGTGGCCGCCAGCTGGCCGAGTCATTGCGATTGGCCCTGCAGCAGATGGACATCGAGCTGGCCGGTGGCACCGTGCTGCGGGTGACCGCCAGTTTCGGCGTGGCCGAGGGCGGCACCGACGCGCTCGGCTGGCGCACCCTGCTGCGTGCCGCCGATGCGGCCATGTACCGGGCCAAGGCGCAGGGGCGCGATCGGGTACGGGTGGCGGGGGGCGGTCGCATCACGCGCTGATGGCACGCGTCAGCCAATGCGTGCATGCACCCGTCGCAGCGTCTGCAGGATCGCCCGGCGCGCGATGGGGCGTGCAGCTGCTGCAAACGCAGGTGGGGTGGTGAGCAGCGCGTCACGCACGCGCCACGCGCCCTATCTCGCTTTCTGTGAAGAAGCCGACATTGACCTTCCACGCTTCGGTCACCACTCTGCGCAGACGCTGGGATTCCACTTGATGAAGGACGACACCATGACCCAGCTCACACTGCCCGAACTGGCCAAGAAGATGGCCGACATCGATTTCACCATGCTGCAGACCCGCGCCGGCGGAGAAATTGCCGGTCGTCCGATGAGCAACAACGGTGACGTGGACTACGACGGTGACAGCTGGTTCTTCACCACAGAAGACACCGACATGGTGCACGAGATTGAGGCTGACCCCGCCGTTGCGCTGGGTTTTTCCGGCAGCAGGTCACTGCTGGGCAAGCCGCCGTTGTTCGTGCACGTGCAGGGAAGGGCGGCGCTGGTGCGCGATCGCGCTGTGATGCGCGAGCACTGGGTGAAGGATCTTGAGCGCTGGTTCGAGCAGGGCGTGGATACACCGGGGCTGGTACTGATTCACGTGCGCGCCAGCCGCATCCACTATTGGGATGGCGAGGACCAGGGCGAAATGGCAGTCTGACCCGGCAGCGGGAGGCTGGTGGCCATCGCGGCCATTGCGCGGCGCGCCAGGCCTTTGCCATCCTCCCTGCTGTTTTCCGTAGCGTGGAATCCCGATGCGTCCTGCGTTCTTCTGGCTGGCTTTGGCCCTGCTGCCCACCCTGGCGGTGGCGCAACCCGCGCGTACGCCCAAGGCCAAGGCCCCGGCGCAGGATCCCTTCAGCGAGCTGTTCGACACCGCCTGCATGCAGCACATCGGTGCCCCGGCGCGGTTGCAGTCGCTGATGGAATCCAATGGGCTGTCGCCGCTGCAGCCCGCCGAAGCCGCCACGCTGTTGCAGGGGCAATCGGGCGTGGCGTGGATGGTGCCTCTGGCCAGTGGCCGCTATGCGGTGAGCTGGGCTGACGATGGCACGTGTACGGTCTACGCCGAAAAGGCCGACGCGGCGGTCGTGCAGAAGGGATTCGCCCGGTTGGTGCAGGCCGCACCCAAACCGTTGCAGGTGCGATCGCTGCCAGGGCGTGGGCCACTGTCGGCCGATCAGGTGGCCATCCAGTACGGCTGGGCCACGCCGGGGCAGGGCAAGCTGCAGGTGCGCTTCCGCCTGGTCACGCGCCAGGCGGCCGATGCAGGCGTGCAGGCGATGGCCTCGGCGGCCCCGGGCGAAGCGATGCTGGCGCAGGGCGCGCCTGGGCCCTGACAGGGGCCACGCGCGCGATTCAGCCTTTCACGTGGCGTGTGGTATATCGTTTATCGATAAATCCACTCCGGGGCGGCGAGGCCACCCCAATGCCGGAGGCCGCTTGACCGCTCGTCCCGCCCGCGCCAGTCCCGCGCGAGGCCTGTTCACCCTGGCCCAGGCCGCCGTACAGGCCGTCCGGGCGATGTGCTGGCTGGGCATCCTGGCCGCACTGCTGGCCGTGCCGCTGGTCGCCCATGACCGCCGCTGGCTACTCGACAGCGTCCATGATGCCGGTGCTGTTGCCGCGCACGGCAACGACCTGTTCCTGCACTTCTGCCTCGGCCTGGGCGCGATCGTCGCGCTGCTGGTGCTGTGCCTGCTGTTCCTGCGCCATCTGCTGCGGCTGCTGAAGTCGGCGGCGCGCGAGCGGCCGTTCACCCACGCCAACGCGCGGCGCCTGCAACGCATGGCGTGGTTGATGCTGGCGATGGAGCTGCTGTCGATCCTGATCGGCGCTTACGCGGCCTGGATGGGGCCCGACTTCAGCTGGATGGAGGTGGGCGGCGGCATGTCGATCACCGGCCTGGTGGCGGTGCTGATGCTGTTCGTGCTGGCGCGCGTGTTCGCCGTGGGCGCAGCGATGCGCGATGACCTCGATGGTGTCATCTGATGGCGATTGTCATCACCCTGGACCGCATGCTGCAGGAACGGGGCATGACCCTGTCCGAGCTGGCCGGGCGCATCGACATCACCCTGGCCAACCTGTCGATCCTGAAAACCGGCAAGGCGCGTGCCATCCGCTTTTCCACCCTGGATGCGATCTGCCGTGAGCTGCAGTGCACGCCCGGTGATCTGCTCGGGCATGACCCGACGCAGGCGCAGGACGCTGACTGAGTGCTTTCCCTTTTTCCCTACCTACTGACGAAACGGACCTGAAATGGAATGGTTGGCTGACCCCTCGATATGGATGGGCCTTGCAACCCTGGTCGTGCTGGAGATCGTTCTCGGCATCGACAACCTGGTGTTCATCGCGATCCTTGCCGACAAGCTTCCGCCGCACCAGCGTGACCGCGCGCGGGTGATCGGCCTGGCGCTGGCCCTGCTGATGCGGCTGGTGCTGCTGGCCGCGCTGGCCTGGATCATGAAGCTGACCGAGCCGCTGTTGACGCTGTTCGACCACAGTTTCTCCGGACGCGACCTGATCCTGCTGGGTGGCGGCCTGTTCCTGCTGTTCAAGGGCACCATGGAACTGCATGAGCGGCTGGAAGGCCGCCAGCACGAGGACAATGGCAAGAAGGTCTACGCCAGCTTCGCGATGGTCGTGGCACAGATCGTGGTACTCGACGCGGTGTTCTCGCTGGACTCGGTGATCACTGCGGTCGGCATGGTCGACAACCTGGGCGTGATGTACGCCGCGGTGACCATCGCGATGGCATTGATGCTGGTGGCCAGCAAGCCGCTGACCCGCTTCGTCAACAAGCATCCCACGGTGGTGGTGCTGTGCCTGGGCTTCCTGCTGATGATCGGTTTCAGCCTGGTGGCCGAGGGCCTGGGCTACAAGATCCCGAAGGGCTACCTGTACGCGGCCATCGCTTTCTCGATCCTGGTCGAGGCATTCAACCAGTGGGTACGTTTCAACCGCGAGCGCAACGAGCGCCGCCAGCCGTTCCGCCAACGTACTGCGGATGCGGTGCTGCGCATGCTGGGCGCGCGCCCGACCAATGGCCACGACGACGAAAGTGCTGACGAACACGTCGATGCCGAAGAGCGCCTGCAGCCGGCCGAGCACGAGATGATCCGCAGCGTGCTGGGGCTGGCGGATCGCCCGGTGTCGAGCGTGATGACTGTGCGCGCCGACGTGCAGTGGATCGACCTGGCGCGTGGACAGGACGACGTGGTGGCACGCCTGGTGGCATCGCCGCACACCCGCCTGCTGGTCGGCGATGGTGATCTGGACAGCCTGTGCGGTGTGGTGCAGAGCCGCGACCTGCTGGCCGACCTGCTGCAGGGCAAGCCGCTGCAGCTGGAAGGCAACCTGCGTGAGCCGCAGTACGTGCTGTCCAGCGCCAGTGCGCTGCAGGCGCTGGAACTGATCCGCCAGCACCCGGTGCCGCTGGCGGTGGCGGTGGACGAGTACGGCAGCGTGGAAGGCCTGGTGACCGCCAACGACCTGTTGGCGGCCATTGCCGGTGACCTGGTCGACACCCAGGACGAGCGCTATGGCGTGGTCATGCAGGGGGAAGGCCAGTGGGAGGCCGACGGTGCGCTGACCCTGGACGATCTGCAGCGCCTGGCGGGCGTATCGCTGCCGCGCAGTGCCGACTACATGACCATCTCCGGCCTGGTGCTGGAGCGCCTGGGACGCCTGCCGGACATCGGTGACGCAGTGGAGATCGCGGATGTACGCATCACCGTACTGGCGATGGAGAAGCGTCGCATTGCCCGCCTGCGCGTGCAGCGCCTCGACGGAATGGCCTGACCCACCTGTTGCTGTACAGGGGAGGCCACGCTCTGTTGTGTGTTGGGAAGAAAAGAATGGCCTGCGTGTGAAGAGCCAGGGCTTGTTCCCGCCTCTACACAACACGGCCCGCAACCGTCACCATGGCGGGCCCGCTTTCCTTCCCGAATGGTTGCAGTGCTGAGTACGATCGGTTTGTTGATGGGCCTGTATGTGGCCTGGCGCCTGTTCTGGCCGCTGCGCATGCCCATCTGGATGAAAGTCTTGCTGTCACTGCTGTTGGTGGGCGTTGCCGTGCAGCTGCGCATCGTCGCCATGTTCTGGGGCACGATGGCCTCGCCCGAGATTCCGAAACTGGCCATCGCCACGCTGGCCACCGGCTCCACGGCGGTGTTGCTGCTGGCGTTGCTGATGCTGGCGCTGGACGTGAGCCTGCTTGTTTCCCGCCTGCTGCGCTGGCCACGCGCGGTAGCCGCATTGCGCACGCGGAGTCTGCGACCGGCGGCCGGCTTGCTGGCCCTGCTGGTCAGTGGTTATGGCATCAGCCAGGGCATGGCGGTGCCCCAGCCTCGGCAGATCGACGTGGCGATCAAGGATCTGCCGGCCGCGTTCGACGGCTATCGCGTGCTGCAGCTGACCGACATCCACGCCAGCCGCCTGCTGACCGGTGACTGGGTGCGCAGGGTGGTGGACCAGAGCAACGCACTGACGCCGGACCTGATCGTGATCACCGGCGACCTGATCGACGGCAGTGTCGAGGCCCGCCGTGACGACGCGCGTCCACTCGTGGACCTGCGGGCGCCGGACGGCGTTGTCGCCATCACCGGCAACCACGAGTATTACGCGCAGTACCAGGCGTGGATGCAGGCGTTTCGCGCGCTGCACATGCGGGTGCTGGAGAACAGCCACATGCAGGTGCGGCGTGGCGATGCGGCGCTGACCATCGCCGGTGTCACCGACCCGGTGGCGGCACGCTACGGCCTGCCGCTGCCGGATATGGACGCTGCATTGGCTGGCGCCGATCCCTCCGCGCCGGTGATCCTGCTCGATCATCGCCCACGCAATGCGCGTGAGGCCGCTGCGCGCGGTGTGAAGCTGCAGTTGTCCGGGCATACCCACGGCGGCCAGATCATCGGCATGGACCAGCTGGTGAAGCGGGCCAACGGTGGCTATGTCTCCGGGCGTTACGAGGTGGACGGGATGACACTGTACGTGAGCAATGGCGCTGGCCTGTGGGCCGGATTCCCCGCGCGCATCGGCGTGCCGTCGGAGATCACCCTGATCACCCTGCGCCGCGCCCCGTGACCTGAAGTGGGGTCAGATCCCTTTCCGCAGGGAATTCGCTGCCTTTCGTGCTGGGATCCCTCTGTAGGGGGGGGGGGGGGGGGGGGGGGGGGGGGGGGGAAGAAGAAAGAGAGG
>NZ_JBQEMR010000002.1:78698-192592 GCF_052045015.1 Stenotrophomonas sp. 22692 | reverse complement strand
CTCGGCTGAACCAGAGGCAGCCGAGCATGGGCTCGGCTCTACAGGTAACCGCCTCCTCAAGAACTCCGCAGCGGCGGCCGCGCATGCGCATCGCGCCGCAGCGACTGCGCCCGCTTGGCGATCGCACGCACCACGACGGCGGTGAAGAGCAACGCGGAGGGCACCGCGTACCAGAAGTTGCCGGGCACGCGCTTGAAGTACGAATAGGTGAACACTGCGGCGATGATCCACATGCCGGTCACGTGCAGGCGACGCCACGCAGTGGGACCCATGCGGCGGGCGATGCCACGATGCGAGGTGATGGCCAGGGCGAGGATGGCTACATAGCCGATCGTGCCCGGCAGGTTGGCCAGGGCTGAGCGCGCCGGCCAGAACGCGGGGTTGAGGATGCCGAAGGCGGTGATCGCCACCGCATGCAGCAGGTGCGAGAACGCGAACGACAGGCCGACGATGCGACGCTCGCGCAGCAGGAAGCGGGTGAACGGGCCGGGCAGCAGGCTGGCGAACGAGGATGCGGTGAAGGCGACCAGGAACAGCAGGAACGATGTGCGTGCCGTCACCCGGATCGCCGCGCGGCTGCCCTCGACCACGTCGGGCTGCAGGGTGAACGCCGCCAGTGCGAAGGCGATCAGGACCACGGCGATGGCCACGAACAGGCGCCAGCCGTGCAGGGAGGACGTATTGGAAACAGCCATGATCAAACCTCGAATCAGGAAATGGGTGGCACCGGCCTCTGGCCGGCCAAGGAATGGGGAGTGCCGGCCGCTGGCCGGCGCCTTCAACAGTCGTTCGGCACAACCAGCACGCCGGCCGCGCACAGGTCGCCCAGCAGCGGAATGCAGGCTGTGCGTAGTTCGTCGGCGGCCACGCCATGAAGATCGGCCAGTACCTGCAGCGCGTCTTCCGCACGGGCGCCGTCATCGCCGAACGCCGACAGCAGCGCATATGCCAGCGGTGAAAGTTCCTGCACCTGCAGGCTGAAGTCACCCAGGCGTCGCAGCAGCAGCAACGTCGGCATCGTGGTAGGCGCACCGTTCTGGCCGGCGTCCTCATGCACAGGCCACTGGTAGCCCAGCACCCGCACCAGTGGAGACAGCGCCAGCACGCTGCCTGCCTGTGGCGCATGCAACGGCTGCTGGCCGGTGTCCCGCGCTTCAATGTGCAGTGCCTGCTGCGTGCTTTCGTAATGCGCCAGTTCCGCCACCCAGCCCGGCAGCGCGAGGTCTGCCTGCACGCCCAGCCACGCGGCGAATTCGCCGGCGATCTGCGGGAACAGCGGGGTATGGCAGGCATGCCGCGCGTAGTAGTGCTCCACGGTGTCGCGCCAGCAGGCATCACCCAGTTGCGCCTGCAGGCGCGGCAGGCTGCCTGCCAGCAGGCTGTCCAGGCTGTCGATGCAGAGGCGGCGGTAGACCGCCATCCGCCGTGCATCGATGCCCTCAGGCGCGGGCATCGATGGGTCGCGTACATGGTCGGCCCAGCGCTGCTGCAGGGTGGCCAGCGGCTCAGCCATGGGCCACCTCGGGCGGCAGCACATCGGCCTGCGCGTGGCGGATCTGCTCCACCTCGGCCAGCAGCTCGGCCAAAGGCGGGAAGTTGAAATCGCGCTCCAGCAGGGTGGGGCGCACGCCGACACGCGCATAGGCCTCCCCCAGCAGCGCCCAGACCACGCCCTTCACCGGCGCGCCGTGGGTGTCGATCTTGAAGCCATCGTCTTCGTCGAAGTGGCCGGCCACGTGCAGCGAGGCGACGCGATGCGCCGGCACGCGTGCCAGGAAATCGAAGGCGTCGTAGCCGTTGTTGCAGGCGTTGACGAAGACATTGTTGACGTCCAGCAGCAGGTCGCAGTCGGCCTCGGCCAGCACTGCAGTGATGAAGTCGATCTCGCTCATGTCCGCGCCTGGCACGGCGTAGTAGGAGATGTTCTCCACGGCGATGCGCCGGCCCAGTGTGTCCTGCACCTGGCGGATGCGACCGGCAACGTGATGCACGGCCTCAGTGGTGAACGGCAGCGGCAGCAGGTCATAGACATGGCCGCCGGCGGCGCAGTAGCTCAGGTGTTCGCTGTACAGCTGCACCTGGTGCAGGTCGAGGAACGCGCGGGTCTGCGTCAGCAGGGTGCGGTCCAGCGGGTCCGGCCCTCCCAGCGACAGCGACAGGCCGTGGCAGGTCAGGCGGTGGCGCTCACTCAGCTGGCGCAGCGCGGCGCCGTGGGCACCGCCAACTCCGATCCAGTTGTCCGGCGACACTTCGAGGAAGTCGATGGCATCGGCCGGCATCGCCAGCAGTTCATCGATCAGGCCACGGCGCAAGCCGAGACCGGCACTGGCGGAAGGCAGGGGCAAGCGCATGCGACGGTACTCCAGGGCAGTGGCGCCGCCGTGGCGGCGGCGCCGGGGGGAACGATCAGTCGTTGACGCGGGAGAACAGGCCCTTCGGCATCGGTTTGCCGTTGGCGGTGTAGACACTGCGCAGGTAGTCGTGCGCCTCCTGTTCGCTGATGTAGCCGTCGTGGTCGGTGTCGATGCGGTCGAATTCAGCGGCGCGCTTGGCCGCCACGGCGTTGAACTCGGCACGCGAGACCCGGCCGTCGTGGTCACGGTCGGTGCGGGCAAACGAAGCGTCGCCGCACTTGCCTTCGCCACACTGGCCTTCGGCCACCTTGGCCTTGGCGGCAGGCTTGCCAGTGGCGGCCTTGTTGGCGCCGCACTTGCCTTCACCGCACTTGCCTTCGGCGGCGGCGCTCATGGCCACGGCACCGATGGCCAGTGGCTGGATCGCGGCCGCCTGGCCGGCCAGCAGCAGGCCACCGGCCAGGGCGATGCCGATGGCGCCGATGCGCGGCAGACGGGAAGCAGCGGTGTTCTTGGTCGAGACGGACATGGTGATGACTCCTTGGATGGGCACGCAGGGCGTGCGGGATGGACGCCGCTTGAAGGCGACGGAAACGAAGGGAAGAAGCGCGGGAAGGGGTTAAGCGGATCAGGCGTTGCGGCGACGGCGCAGTCGGTAACCCAGCAGCAGGGCGCCGCCGAGTAGTGCGCCACCGAAACCGATACCGGGCAGCAGCGCGGCGACCGGCAGCAGCAGGGCGATCAGGCTCACGCCCCAGCCGAGGCCGTCGTTGCCCGCCGCGGCGCGCTGCGGGCCGGCCAGCAGGCGGTCCAGGCTGAGTGCACCGCCGCCGTTGAGGATCAGCGGCAGCAGCATGGCCAGGAACAGCAGCGGCAGCTTGAAGTTGCCGTAGCCCTGGTCGGTGATTGCGTAGCCCTGCCACAGCTCACCCAGGCTGTTCCATTGGTCCGGCCAGTGCACGGCAGCGATGGCAACAAGGGTCAGCACCCAGAAGATGTAGGCCACCGAGCGCGTGGCCAGGCCCAGCAGCAGCATCACCGCGCCCACCAGTTCCAGCCAGGTGGCCAGCTGCCAGTTGAGTGACGCAGGCAGGGTGGAGAACGGGAACGGGAAACGCCCTTCCAGGTCGGCGAACCAGTTCTGTCCGCCCAGCTTCTCGCGGCCCGATTCAAAGAACTCCCAGGCCAGCAGGGCGCGCAGCGCCAATGGCGAGAGCCAGCGGCCGACGGCGTCCAGGCGGGGTGTATACACGGAAGAAGCGGAGCTGATCATGGGAGTGTCCTGCGGGCCAGTGGTCGATGGAGGCCATTCCGAGCCACGCAGGTATCGGCAACGTGTGCTGTTGCCCGGGGTTTTGTCAGCGACTGTGGCTGTGTCAGGGGGTTCGTACAGTCAGATACAAAGACGCCGCGTCGGGCGTTCGCCGGGCCATGCCCAGCGGCCGAATGTATCCAACTGTAGAAATCCGCCGCCGCCCTACAGTCCGGTACAACTCTGCCTCGCAGCGAAACAGCGCCGATACACCCCCAGGCGGAAATGGACACTCCCAACACCGGAGTGCCACCCATGATCCGCACCACCCTGCTCGCCGCTGCCCTCGCCCTTGCCGGCGTCGCGACGCCGGCATTCGCCGCCGAGGCCGATGCCGGCGCCGCGCCCACCGTCATCCTGGTCCACGGTGCCTTCGCCGATGGCTCCAGCTGGAACAAGGTCATCACCACCCTGCATGACTGGAAACTGCCTGCGGTGGCCGTGCAGAACCCGCTCACCTCGCTGGCCGACGATGTGGCCGCCACCCGTCGCGCGATTGCCGCCGCACCGGGCAAGGTCGTGCTGGTCGGCCACAGCTGGGGCGGCACGGTCATCACCGAAGCGGGCAACGATCCCAAGGTGCAGGCGCTGGTGTACGTGGCCGCATTCGCACCGGATGCCGGGCAGTCATCGGCACAGCAGGGCGAGGGCTATCCGGTCGGCCCGGGCCTGACGCGCCTGCAGGAGAAGGACGGCTACCTGACCCTGCCAGCCGACGCCATCGCCCAGGACTTCGCACCGGATGTGATGAAGAAGACCGCTGCACTGTTGTACAGCACGCAGGTGCCATTGAAGGCCAGCGCGCTGGGTGAGTCCGTCACTGTGGCCGCGTGGCGCAGCAAGCCGAGCTGGTACGTGCTCAGCCGTGACGACCGCATGTTGTCGCCGCAACTGCAGGCGGCCACCGCAAAGCGCATTGGCGCGCAGCTGCAATCGATCGGCAGCAGCCATGTGTCGCTGCTCTCGCACCCGGCTCAGGTGGCTGACAGCATTCTGGAAGCCGCAGGCGTGAAGCCGGCCGAACTGCCGCTGGCCGAGCAGGGAGGCTGAACGATGGGCGCGCTGCGTGTGTATGTACTGCCGTTGCTGCTGGGCCTGCTGGGTGGGGCGGCGCTGCTGATGGCCTTGCCCAGCCCGGAGGCCGGTGCGCATCCGGCGCAGGCCGCTCCTGCTGCCGGGTTCGATGGCGGCGGGCCCTGGCACAACAGCCCACCGCTCGCGTTGAATCAACTGCGTGGGCAGGTGGTGCTGGTCGAGTTCTGGACCTACGCCTGCAGCAACTGCCTCAACGTGGCACCGCATGTGCACCAGTGGCATGCACGTTACGCGCGGCAGGGCCTGCAGGTGATCGGCGTGCATACTCCGGAGTTCGCCTACGAAGGCCTGCCCGGCAATGTGCGCAAGGCCATCGCGCGGCTGGATATCACCTGGCCGGTGGTGCAGGACAACCAGTACCGGATCTGGAACGCCTGGGGCAACCGCTTCTGGCCGGCGCTTTACCTGGTCGACCGGCAGGGCAGGGTGGTCTACCGCCACTACGGTGAAGGCGATTACGCACGTACCGAAAGCGAGATCCAGCGCCTGCTGGCCAGCCCCTGAGCCGCGCTACCATGGCCGCGCCGCGCGGCCTTGACCTCCGTCTTCATCGAGAACGCAATGAACCACGTACCGCACATCCTTGTCGTCGACGATGACAGCGAGATCCGCCAGATGCTGGCCGACTACCTGCAGCGCAACGGCCTGCGCGTCAGCCAGGCCGATGGCGGCCGTGCGATGCGCGCGCTGATGGACACCCACGCGGTGGACCTGGTGGTGCTGGACGTGATGATGCCCGGCGAGGACGGGTTGAGCCTGTGCCGCAACCTGCGTGCCGGCAAGCATCGCGCGGTGCCGGTGGTGCTGCTGACCGCCCGCGACGACGAAACCGACCGCATCATCGGCCTTGAAATGGGCGCCGATGACTACGTGACCAAGCCGTTCTCCTCACGCGAACTGCTGGCGCGCATCAATGCGGTGATCCGGCGCACGCAGATGCTGCCGCCGAACCTGCAGGTGAGTGAAGCCGGCCGCCAGTTGGCCTTCGGCGACTGGCGCTTGGATACCACTGCCCGCCATCTGCTGGATGCGCAGGACACCGCCTATCCGCTCAGCGGTGCGGAATTCCGACTGCTGCGCGTGTTTCTCGACCACGCCAACCGTGTGCTCAGCCGCGACCAGCTGCTCAGCCTTACCCAGGGCCGTGATGCAGAACTGTTCGATCGTTCCATCGATCTCCTGGTCAGCCGCGTGCGCCAGCGCCTGGGCGATGACGCGCGTGAGCCCACCTACATCAAGACCGTGCGCAGCGAAGGCTACGTGTTCAGCGTGCCGGTGCAGCTGCTGGGGCCGGAGGAATGAACGCCCGCGCGCGCCGCCTGCCGTGGCCGCGCACGCTGTCGGCGCGCCTGCTGCTGGTGCTGCTGGGCGGTTTGATCCTGGCCCATGCGCTGTCCTTCGGCCTGTTGTTCTACGAACGCTACCAGTCCACCCGCAGCATGATGCTGCGCAACCTGGACGAGGATGCAGCAGTGAGCGTGGCCCTGCTGGAACACCTGCCGGCCGACCAGCGCCAGGCCTGGGTGCCGCGGTTGGAGCGGCGCACGTACCGTTACCTGTTGCGCCCGGCACAGGCCGGCCCGGCGTTGGAAACCGATCGTGCGCGCCAGGTCACCGCCATCATCGATGACAGTCTGGAACACCGCTATCCGCTGCAGGCGCGGCAGGTGGCACGGCTGCCGGAACGTTTTGAAGTGGAGCTGCGCCTGCACGACGGTTCACCGTTGACCATCGAAGTCACACCGTCGGGCCTGCCGCTGGCGCGCTGGCTGCCGGCCGTGCTGCTGGTGCAGCTGGCCCTGCTGCTGGTATGCGCCTGGCTGGCGGTGCGGCTGGCATTGCGCCCGCTGCGGCAGCTCTCGCACGCCGTCGAGCAACTGCAGCCTGGCAAGGACGCACCGATGCTGCCCGAAGACGGCCCCGCCGAAGTGGGCACGGCCGCAGCCGCGCTCAATGCACTGCAGGCGCGGATCCGTGGCCATGTCAGCGAGCGGCTGCAGATTCTGGCGGCCATCTCGCACGATCTGCAGACGCCGATCACGCGCATGAAGCTGCGCGTGGAAACCCGGCCCGAAGATGCCACCCAGCAGCGCCTGCTGGATGACCTGGACCACCTGGGGCAACTGGTGCGCGAAGGCGTGGCCTACGCGCGCAGCAGCCACGTGGCCAGTGGCGCGCCAGTGGCGATGGATCTTGGCGCGTTCCTGGCCAGCGTGGTGGGCGACTATGAAGACATGGGCAAGGCGGTCAGTGGTGGCGCACCCACAGGCCTGACCGTGCAGACCTGGCCGCAGCCGCTGCGGCGGGTGGTCGGCAACCTGGTCGACAACGCGTTGCGCTACGCCGGTAGTGCCGAGATCGAGGCGGGGCGCGATGCAGCAGGCCGGCCGTGGATCAGCGTGTCCGACCGCGGCCCCGGCATCCCGGAGGACCAGCTGCAGGCGGTGCTGGCACCGTTCCATCGGCTGGAAAGCTCACGCAACCGCGATACCGGCGGCACCGGGCTGGGTCTGGCCATCGCCGTGCAGCTGGCGCAGTCGCTGGGCGGCTCGCTGCGGCTGCACAACCGTGAGGGCGGTGGCCTGCGGGCCGAATTGCAGCTGCCGGGGTAACTGGCGGGGTCAATACATCCACGCACCTGCATGGCCTCGGGATCGGCGATCATCTAGCGGGTGTCGAAACCAGGAAACACGCAATGCAGGGAACGCAGCATTCAATCCAGCGTGCGCGCCACGTCGCGCTGCTGGTCGGTCTACTCGTGCTGGCCGCATGTCAGCGCACACCGGATGCGCTGACCGGGACACCCGCAGCGGGCACATCGCTTGCCGCCCCGGCCACGGCAACAGACCTCTCTCCGCTCCTCGATGCCTTGCCGACCTGCGCGCTGGACGGCTGGTACATCGATCATCAGACTGGGCGTCCGGCCCATCCCTGGCTGGCCGAGGACGCGTCGACACCCTGCAAGGTGGATGAGGAAAACGAGATCGCCACGTTCTGCGTGCGGGGGCAATGGAAAGGATTGCCGGTGGAGGAGGTGATCCTTCCGACGATGACGTTCGTTTCATTCCGTGGTGCGAAGATCGGCCTGCCGCTGGAGAGGGCACGCTCGATTGTCCGCCATCAGTTCGGGCAGGATTTCCCGGGTGGTGCGGCCTACGAGGCGGGACGCGAGCCGAAATTGATGGCCGATCCCGAGGATGCACAGCGCTCGTGGCTGCTGTGCAGCACGCCGGAACCGGGAGACGACCTGGGCGACCAGGCAGGCGTGAGCTATTCCGGCATGAACCTGCCCTACGACCACGACGGATGCAGCTATCGCTACAGCCCGATCGATTTCTGCGATGCGCAGCACGTGGCGCGCATCGAGGAAGCCCTCAGGAACGAAAAGCCCAACTTCAACCAGCACTACCTGCTGGTGCAGGTCGATGATCGCCCCGGGTTCTTCCAGCGCTCGGTGGTGCTGGTCGACACCCGCACCGGACGCGCCACGCCATTGCCGATCGATGCCTTCACCGGGCCAGCGGAGAAGGGCGGAGACGCCATCCGCTACGGAACCCTGGAAACGGGCGTAGACCGGCAGCAGTTCTGCCTGGATGGCGCGTTGCTTGTCTATCGCGCGTTCGAGGAAGGGCGGTTCTGCTTTGGCTTTGATGGTGAGCGCTTCACCGGGCACGAGACGCAGTACATGCAGCCGATGGATGGCCGATGACCGGCATTTCACCCGGGTCGTGACACCCTGCCAGGAACCTGCACCCACGGGAACGAGGCTGTTGAAGGCGAACAAGCAATGACCGCGGCGCGGCAGCGCTCGATGTGGGTGGCCGGCCTGTCCACGGTGGTGGAGTGGTACGACTTCACCCTGTACCTGTACTTCGCCACGGTGTTGTCGCGGGTGTTCTTCGGTGGTGGCGAGCAGGCGCTGCTCGTCACGCTTGCCGGCTTCGCGGTGTCCTACCTGATGCGTCCACTGGGCGCGCTGTGCTTCGGCCACCTGGGCGACCGCCTGGGCCGGCGCTGGATGCTGCTGGCTTCGATGGCGTTGATGGCGGCGGCAATGCTGGCCACTGCGCTGCTGCCAACCGCGGCCACCGCAGGCACCACGGCGGGCGCGCTGCTGCTGGTACTGCGCTGCGTGATGGCGTTTTCGGTGGGCGGCGAATACACCGGCGTGGTGGCCTACCTGCTGGAAAGCGCACCCGTGCGGCGACGAGGCCTGGTGACCTCGCTGGCGTCGGCAGCCAGCGAAGTGGGGGCGCTGCTGGCGGTGGCGATTTCCGCGCTCACGGTCGCGCTGCTGCCCACCGCGCAGCTGGACAGCTGGGGCTGGCGCATTCCGTTCTTCTTCGGTGCCGCGCTGGCACTGGTGATCCTGGTTGCGCGGTCGGGCATGCGTGAATCGCCTGAGTTCGAGCGCCAGCAGCGCGAGGGCAGCATTCCCGCCACGCCGCTGCGGCATGTGCTCCGCAACCATCCCGCAGCAGTGGCGCGCACCTTCGCGATCTCGGCGCTGGGCTCGATCACCTACTACGTGGGCATCACCTACGTGCCGTCGTTCCTGCATGCGCAGGGTCATGACGAAGCCGATGCGCTGTGGCTGTCGACGATTGCGGCAGTGGCGGTGATCGCGATCACGCCACTGTGCGGCGCATTGTCCGACCGCGTCGGACGACGGCCGGTGCTGCTGGGCCTGACCGTGCTGGCAGCGCTGCTGCCGCTGTCCCTGTTCGCGTGGATGGCGCAGGCGACGGCGCTGGGCATCGCGCTGGCCGCCGTGCTGCTGGCCTGCGTGGCCGGTGGTGTCAGTGCGGTCGCGGCCCCGGCCACGGCCGAGCAGTTCCCGGGCGAAGGCCGGGTCAGCGGGTTGGCACTGGGTGTGACCATGGCCACCGCGGTGTTCGGCGGCGCGACGCCTTGGCTGGCGCAATGGTGGGTGGAACGCAGCGGCTGGGCGGCGGCACCGGGCGCGATGATCGCGCTGGTGGCAGTGCTGGTGCTTCCGGTGCTGTGGACCCTGCCCGAGACCGTCCCAGGCAGGGCCAGACGCTAGCCGATCAGACCTTCAGGGTCTGCTCGATGTCGGCCAGTACCGCGGCCGCATCCACGCCGATGGCGACGGACTGCAGCACGTGGCCATCCCACACGCTGGGGCCGAAGCCCATGCCTTCCGGCTTCGGAATGGTCATGCCACGGGCAACGCCGTCGGTGGCCACGCGCACGCTGGCACGCTCGAACTGGAACAGCTCCGGACGGGTCAGGGCAATGCAGGCGCAGCAGTCGTGCACGACCATGCCCTTGTGGCCGGCCTGCAGGTAGAAGTCCACGTAGTCCTGCGACAGTGCACGGACCAGCTCGGCGTCGGCGCCGCCGAGTGCGGCCAGCTTATCCAGGCCGTCACGGTCCATTTCCACGCGGGTGGTCACGTCCAAGCCGATCGCGGTGACCGGCCAATCGGTGGTGAACACCACATCGGCTGCTTCGGCATCGCCCCAGATGTTGGCCTCGGCGGTCGGGGTGATGTTGCCGTTGACGTGGAAGGCGCCGCCCATCAGCACCACGCCGCGCACCAGGCCGGCGATGTCCGGTGCCTGCTGCAGGGCCAGGGCCAGGTTGGTCATGCGGCCCACGGCGACCAGGGTCACCTCGCCCGGATGGGCGCGGACCAGGTCGATGATCAGCTGGTGGGCGGGGCGCGCGTCGGCGGTCAGGTCCAGTTCGGCCGGCACCGGGTGGTTGCCCAGGCCGTTGTGGCCGTGGATGTGCACCGGCCAGGCTTCCGGGGTGGCTTCCGGCTGCAGCGGGCCACCGGCACCGCGCGCGACCGGGGCGGCAAAGCCCCAGGCCTGCTTCAGGTACAGCGCATTGTGCGTGGTCGACTCCACCGAGGCATTGCCGAAGGTGGTGGTGACGCCGATCAGGTCGATCTGGGCGTGCTTGTGCAGGTACAGCAGGGCCAGGGCGTCGTCGACGCCCGGGTCGGTATCGAAAATGACTTTCAGCATGTTGTTGTTCTTCTTCTTCCGTGTGGTGCGGGGGGCGCCGGCGGCCCGGAGACAGGCCGGCGCGCCCTACATTGTCCCATCTTCATGACAGGCAGGGCCAATGCCGGCGCGGCGGGCCATAATGCCCCCAGTCCAGGCACGGAGTCGCCGCATGCTGATCGTTGCCCTTCTGCTGGTCCTGCTGGTGCTGGGCCTGAACGTGGTGGCTACCGTGGTGATCGTCAAGCGTGATGGCCTGTCGGCGGGCGGCCGGACGGTGCAGTTGCTGCTGATCTGGCTGCTGCCGCTGGTGGGCGCAATCCTGTGCATGGCGGTGGCCACGGCCGATGGCTCGGGAAGCCGGGGGGACAACGGTCTCGGCGGTGCCTACGATTACTCGGGCGGGTATTCCGGCGACAACTACAGCCAGCACAACCACAGCAGTTCCGACTGTGGAAGCGACGGCGGCAGCAGTGACGGTGGTGGTGGCAGCTGCAGCGATTGAGGTCTCTGTAGAGTCGAGCCTTGCTCGACTGCACTTCGCTCCAACGCCGCGGTGCCTGGTCGAAAAGCAGTCGAGCATGGCTCGACTCTACAAAAGCGACGACGGCCCGCTCAGCCGCCGCCTTCGGTCGGCAGCGGCGCCGGCACATTCAACAACCCGCCTGCCGCGACATAGGCGGCCAGCGCCTGGCCCTGGCTGAGCAGGTGGCGCTCCATGGTGCGTTCGGCGGCGGCGGCATCGCGCCTGCGGAAACACTCCATCAGTTCGCGGTGCTCGGCCAGCGACTGCGCGGTACGGCCCGGAGTCAGCAGCTGGCGGCCACGGTGCATCTTCAGGATGCGGTGCAGGTCGTGGGTGATGCGGATCAGCCACGGGTTGCCGGCATAGTGCTGCACGGTTTCGTGGATGAGGTAGTTGTTGCGGTAGTACTCGGCGATGTTGCCTTCGGCCGCTGCCGTCTCCATTGCTGCATGCAGGTCTTCCAGCTGCTGCACACCGGCATCGTCGATGTGCTTCACCGCCTCGTGCGCGCAGCGGCCTTCCAGCATCGCCATCACCGGAAACAGCTGGTTGAGGTCTTCCAGCGTCAGTCGCGTGACCCTGCTGCCACGACCCGCATCGATCTGCACCAGGCCTTCAGCGGCCAGCAGCTTCAGGGCCTCGCGCAGCGGTGTGCGGCTGATGCCCAGTTCTTCGCACAGCGCGGGCTCGTCGATCCACTCGCCCGGCGGCAGGCGATAGTCATAGATGCGTTCGCGCACGTGTTCGGCCACCTCTTCGTACAGAGGTGCGCGCTTCTTCGGTGACCGCGGGGCAGGGGCAATAGCCATGCGCAGAGTGTAACGCCAGGTCGTGCCGACCAGTGGCCGGCACGACCGTTCGACGGTTACATCCAGCCGGGCACCACGAACACCAGCCAGGCCAGCAGCGGCCCCAGCGCGACCACCAGACCGCTGTACACCAGGAAGCGGCGGAACAGGGTCTCGCGCTCTTCCTTCGCGGCCGAGGCCACCACCAGTGCGCCATTGGTGGAGAACGGGCTGACATCGACGATGGTGGACGACACCGCCAGCGCGCAGATCACGCCGGCGGCGCTGAGGTGGCCCTGCATCAGAAACGGCACCGCCAGCGGAATCGTGGCGCCCAGTACCGCCGCCGAGGAGGCGAATGCGGAGACGATGCCGCCGACGTAGCAGACCAGCAGCGCGCCCAGCAGCGGAATGCCGATGTCGGACACGCCGTTGCCGATGAAGTCCACCGCGCCGGCATGTTCCAGCACGCCGATGTAGGTCACCACGCCGCAGATCAGCAGCACGGTGGACCAGCTGATGCCATCGACCGCACCCTTCTGGCTTTGTGGCGACAACAGCGCCAGCGCCACCGCCACGGTGATCGAGACCAGGCCGACGTTGAGGTTGTAGATCAACGCGGCCACGCCCAGGCCGAGCAGGCCGATCAGGGTGAACAACCGCTCGCGGGTCAGGCCCACCGCGTCCAGTGCCGCCGGATCATTGCTGAGCGTGCCGCCGCCTGCTGCGACCAGCGCGCCATGGCCTTCGATCGCGAACTGGCGCGACGACGCCTGCGGGCCACCGGCCATCGCCAGTTCGGCAGTGCCGATCGTTCCTGCTGCGGTGATCGAGCCACGCCGCAGCAGGGCGACGCCACCGAAAGCGAAGAAGCAGATCGTGGCCATCATGAAGTTGAAGCCCAGGCTGGTCAGGAACACCGCCATCTCGGTCACTTCCAGCCCGGCCTTCTGCACCACGCCGTTGGTGATGCTGCCGTACACGCTGATGGGCGAGAAGCCGCCGGCCTGCGCACCGTGGATGACCAGCAGGCCCATCATCAGCGGGTTGATGTTGTATTGCTTGGCAAAGCGCAGCGCGACCGGCCCGATGATCGCCACCGCGGCCGGACCGAGCGCGCCGAAGGCGGTGAGGACCGCGGTGATGACGAACATCACCCACGGAATGGCCACGATATGGCCGCGTACCGCTTTCACCGCCCAGTGCACCAGCAGGTCGATGGTACCGTTCTTCTGCGCGATGGCGAACAGGTAGGTGATGCCAACCAGGGTCAGGAACAGATCGCCGGGAAAGCCGGCCAGGACCTCCTTGCCGCCCATGTCGACCCACAGCCCACCGATGATGAAGGCCAGCGCGAAGGCGACGGCACCCATGTTGATCGGTAGAGCGGTGGCGATGATGAACATGATCACCAGGCCGATGATCGTTGCGATTTGTGGACTCATGCGCCCTCCCAGACACGTGACTCACGTACAGCGCGGATGGAGACCCGCCATCCCGGGGTAAGGCGACGTACTGCGTGTTGCGTACTGCTCGAACCCGTTACTGCAGCCGCTCCAGCGCGTTGCGGACCCAGCCCGCCGCGCCGTCAAGGCTCTGGAATTCCTCCACCGCGCGCACCTCGCAGCACGGATAATCGGACGCGACCATGCGGGCCAAGGCATTGCCCGGGCCCAGCTGCAGGAACACCCGCGCACCGCGCTCGTAGGCCTGGCGCATCACCTGCGCCCACTCGATGGTCTGCGCCAGTTGCAACGACAGCGTGTGGACCGCCGTTGCGCGATCCCGCACCGGACGCGCATCGATGCCGGCCAGCAGCGGCAGGCGTGGGCCCTGCAGCGCCGAGGCATCGAGTGCGGCGGCGAACGCTGCGACAGCAGAGCGGAGCAGCGGCGTATGCGCGGGCACATGCACCGGCAGCGGGCGGATCTCCGCACCCTGCGCGCGAGCGTCATCGGCCAGCGCCTGCAGAGCGGCCTGCGTGCCGCCGACGATGAAGTGATCGCGGCCGTTGGCGATGGCCACATGTGCGCCGTGTGCATCACACAGCGGCTGCAGGGTATGGCGCTCCAGCCCCAGCACGGCCTGCATGCCTGCATCGGCAGGGCTGGCGGCATCCATCAGCCGCGCGCGCTGCGCGGCCAGGCTCAGGCAGGTGCTCGCATCAACGCTGCCGGCAACCACATGCGCCGCCAGTTCACCGATGCTGTAGCCGGCCACCAGCACCGGCGCTGGCACTGCTTCGCGAAGTCCCTGCCAGTGCGCGAGGCTGGCTGCACACAGCAGGGGCTGTGCGAGCGCATTGCCGAAGCGCGATTCGTCAGCGGCCGCCGCGAACACATCGCGTCCAAGCACTGCGCTGGCAGCCTCAAGTACGTTGTGCGCGGCAGGCAGATCGCGCACGCGCTCGAACATCGCGGCGTGCTGCGCGCCTTGCCCGGGGCAGAGCAGGGCAAGGCTCATACGCCCTCCTGCTGCAGCAGGAACCAGCTGCAGGCAAGCAGATCAGCACTGCCACCAGGGCTCAGGCGGCGTGCGACGAAGCGCTCACCGATGCCGTGCAGGCGTGCCTGCCAGCCGGGTACGAAGGTACCGCCGTCCCGCAGAAAACGGCGCGCCTGCCGCTGGGCCCAGCGCAGGCCGTCGGCGCCGCCACGGTGCAGCAGGTTGAGGTCATCCACGCACGCGATCAGCTGCATCAGGGTCTGGCACATCGCGGCCTCGCGTGGCAGGCCGCTGGCCAGTGCGTGGCGCAGGGTAGGCAGTGCCACGTCGCGCAGCAGCGGGTAGCCGGTGGCCGCTTGTTCGCGCACACCTTGCACGCCGTGCCGCGCGCGCGCGCGCTGGCCAGGGCTGTTCGCATCCAGAGGTGCGCCGGCGAGCTCGGCAGCCCAACGGCGCACTTCCTGGCAGACTTGCTCACCCGTGGCGGCATGGCCCAGGTGGGAGCGACAGGCCGCGGCGGCCGCCACCAGCAGGCCGAGACTGAAGACCGCGCCACGGTGGGTATTGATGCCGGCGGTCGCGCGCAGCATCGCGGTTTCGGCGGCGATGCCACACCGGCGCAAGGCGTCGAAGTCCGCCCCGGCTGCACCGAGGTATGCCACGGCGGTGAAATAGTGGCGCAGCGCGAACAGGCTGCGCAGGAACGTGCCGGCGTCCATGTCGTGATGGCTGCCGGTGTCGAAGGGCGTGACCAGTCCGGGCTTGGGCGCCAGCGCCAGCTCCGCATGCAGGCTGGCGACGGCGAGGCGCCCCAGACGCGCGGTGTCCACGGCAGCTGCCGGCCTCACCGCCGGTTGCGCGACGGCGTTCATGCGCTCACCCCGGCGGAGGCGAACAATGCCTCGCGTGGTTCCAGTGCGGCACCATCGAGGCGCTTGACCAGTACCTCGCGGCTGCGTCCGGCGTACTCGCGCCAGTTCACGGCGGCATCGCCGCCCAGGCACAGCTCGCCATCGACCCGCCGGTCGTGTTCGGCTTCCCATGCCTGTAGCCGTGCAGCCAGGGCATCGGCCTGCGCGGTGCTGTCGATCGGCCACAGCAGATCGACGTCCGAGCGCGCGTGCACATAGCGCAGGCCAGTGAGGTGCTGCCACGCGAAGGCACCGATTACGCGCGCCCCAGCGATGTTCTGCAGCACTTCAAGGGGCCGCTGCCAGTCCTGTGGAACGTCGCCTTCCAGCACCGTCTGAAGTGTCGGCGGCGGCGCGGTGCGCAGCACATCGTGTGCTGGTACGCGCAGGGCCAGGCGCAGTTTGCCCTCGACGGGCGGTAGCGGCACGCCCAGACGCAGGCGGGGGTCCGCATCATCGGCGGCACGTCGCGCGACAATGGCCGGCCGGCCCTGCGAAAACCAATCGGCCAAGCGCGACTCATGCGCGGCAATGTCCGCCTGCCAGCCGGCGTGCGCTGACAGCCAGACCAGCGTATGGCGGGGCAGCCGCTCAGGCATCGCCCTGGCTCACGGCAGCAGCCACGCGTGCGGCCAGCATGCGCCCGCCACGTTCGGCTCCGCGCACGGCGCGGCGGTCGCCATCGGCGGGCGTGCGCAGTGCCTGCAGCAGGTGGGCGGCCAGGTTGCCGTTCCAGATCGAGTCCACCGCACCCATCGCTACATAGTTTTCCACGCCCGGTGCGAACACCGGTGAGGTCTGGCTGAGCGACTGCAGCTTCTCCAGCGGCTGCTTGGTCACCCGTGCCATCGCGCGCAGGTCCATCACCCGCACCTGTGCATCGGGCAGGGCGTGGATGTGGTCGGCCATCAGACCGAATGAGAGGAAGCCGCCACTGACGGATTCACCGTAGACCAGCGTGACCAGTTGCGCACCACGGCGGCGTGCCAGATCGAGCGTCTGCGCGAGATGCGCAAAGTAACCATTGATGCCAAGCAGTTCGTCGCGCCGCGCCAGGCGCTGGCCGGCGGTATCCACCAGCATCACGATCGGCCGCTGAGGATGTGCGCGGGTGCTGGCCAGCACCATCCCGGCCAGTGCCAGTGCGTGGTCCACGCCGACTTCGAGTTTGTCGGCGGTACCGATCACGGTCACCTCGCCGTCCTCGGTGGTAGCGCTGCCGGTCAGCACCGAATCGTTCACCGCAATCGCATGCCCCTGCGGGAACAGGGCATCGAGCAGGCTCTGCAGTTGCATGCTCATGGCAGGCTCCGGTCGGCGGTGGCGATAAGGAACTCATCGGTGTCGAGCAGTGGCAGGCGTTCGGGGTGGGGAATGCCCAGCCGCGCCCAGATCTCCAGGCCATCGCGGCAATCGCTCCAGGCCTGCACGCGCGCCTTCAATGCCACATGGCGTTCCTGCAGCGCGGCCAGTGCAGTCACTGGATCGATGCTGCGGGTATCGGGCTGCAGCGCATCGAATGCCGCATGCGCGAAGGCCTCGATGGCATCGGGTACCAGCACCTGTGCCTGGTCGATCAGGTAGCGGTGCTTGCCACCGGTCACGCGCCAGACCAGTGCGCGGTCGCGGGAATCGAACTCTTCCACGCCACGCACGGTCTCGATCACTTCCGGCCCGGACAGCGACAGGCGTCCTTCTTCGGACATGATGACCGTGCTGCAGCAGCGGGCCACGATGCCCATGCCGCCGAAGGCGCCGTTACCGCTGCCGATCAGCGCGATCACCGGCACGCCCGCTGCACGCGCGTCCAGGGTGGCGCGCATGATCTCGGAAATGGCGATGAGCCCTGCATTGGCTTCGTGCAGGCGCACGCCGCCGGTGTCGAGCAGGAGCAGCACACCGTCAGGGCGGGTCGCCGCCGCACGGCGCAGCAGCCCGGTCAACTTGGCGCCATGCACCTCGCCCACGCCGCCGCCCATGAATTCACCCTGCTGTGCGGCCAGCAGCACGCGTCTTCCCTGCAGCGTGGCTTCGCCGACGACGATGCCATCGTCGAAGGCAGCCGGCTGGTCGAGCTGGGCCAGGTGCGGGCTCATCACGCGCCGTGCGGGGCCGAGGAATTCGCGGAACGAACCGGCATCGACCAGGCCGCCGATGCGTTCGCGTGCATCGGCTTCGTAATAGCTGTGGCGTTGCACGTGGCTCATGGCGTGCCTCCGGCCAGCAGGGTTTCCACGGCCTGGTCCAGTCGCAGGCTGACCACCGCCGGAGTTGCACCCGCATCGTTGATCGAGATGCGTACATCGCGCAGCGGATGACGCTCTGCGAAGTCGCTGATCACCGCTTGCCACACGTTCCCGAAGCCCTGCGCGGCGGTAATGATGCGCACCGTCATTGCGCCGTCCAGTGCGGCCGGCTCCAGCAGGATTTCCAGGTTGCCCGAGGCCAGCACGCCGACCAGCACCGCATCGCGCGGAAACTGCACCGCAGTGTGTCCTTCGAATCGATAGTCGAGGGTTTCCATGCTCAGCCCCTTACCAGTTGCGGAAGCGCTTGGGCGGGTCGTACAGTCCGCCGGACCAGCGCACCAGGTCCTTCACCGAACGCGCCGCCAGCAGGTCACGGCTGGCATCGCGCACAGAGATGCTCAGGTCGTCGGGACGGCGGATCACGCCGCGGTCGCGCAGGTTTTCCACCATCGCGCGGTCGCGGCCCATGCCCACGGCGGTATAGCCGGCCACGCCACGGATCGCCTGTTCGCGCTCCTCAGGGGTGCGGCACAACAGCAGGTTGGCGATGCCTTCCTCGGTCAGCACATGGCTGACGTCGTCGCCATAGATCATCACCGGCGGCAGCGGCATGTCCGCACGTTCGGCCAGTTCCCACGCATCGAGGCGTTCGACGAAGGCCGGCGCCATGTGCTCGCGGAAGGTTTCCACCATCTGCACCACCAGCTTGCGCCCGCGCGGCATTTCGCCCGGGCGTGCTGCCTGCTGGCCGGCCTTGATCCAGGCATCGCTGGCGTGGCGGCGACCGCGCGCATCCGAGCCCATGTTTGGTGCGCCACCGAAGCCGGCGATGCGGTCGCGGGTGGCGGTGGAGCTGTTGCCCTGCAGGTCGATCTGCAATGTGGAACCGATGAACATGTCGCAGGCATACAGGCCGGCGGTCTGCGAGAACGCACGATTCGAGCGCATCGAGCCATCGGCACCGGTGAAGAACACATCGCCTCGCGCGGCGATGTACTTCTCCATGCCCAGTTCCGAACCGAACGAGTGCACTGACTTCACGAAGCCCGATTCAATGGCAGGAATCAGTGCCGGGTGTGGGTTCAGTGCCCAGTGCTGGCAGATCTTTCCCTTCAGGCCGAGCGATTCGGCGTAGGTGGGGAGCAGCAGTTCGATGGCCGCCGTATCGAAGCCGATGCCATGGTTGAGGCGGTTCACGCCGTACTCGGCGTAGATGCCCTTGATGGCCATCATCGCCATCAACACCTGGATCTCGGAGATCTGCGCCGGGTCGCGGGTGAACAGCGGTTCGATATGGTTCGGCTTCGGTGCCTGCACCACGAAGTTGACCCAGTCAGCGGGAATGTCGACGCGGGGGAGGGTGTCGACGATTTCGTTGACCTGGGCAATGACGATGCCGCCACCGAAGGCGGTGGCTTCGACGATCACCGGCGTGTCTTCGGTGTTCGGGCCGGTGTAGAGGTTGCCGTGGCGGTCTGCGGCCTGCGCGGCGACCAGGGCCACGCGCGGGGTCAGGTCGATGAAGTAGCGGCCGAACAGTTCCAGGTAGGTGTGGATGGCACCGATCTGGATGCGCCCTTCAGCCACCAGGTTGGCCAACCGCACCGACTGCGGGCCAGAGAACGAGAAGTCCAGTTTCGAAGCGATACCACGCTCGAATACATCCAGGTGCGAGGGCAGCGACAGCACCGACTGCACCATGTGCAGGTCGTGCACCCGTGCCGGGTCGAGGTCGGCCAGGGCCTGGGCGAGGAAGTCGGCCTGCTTCTGGTTGTTGCCCTCCAGGCAGACTTTGTCGCCTGGCTCCAGCAGTGCGTGCAGCAGCTCGCCCACATCGGTGGCGGCGACCTCGCGTCCCCGGGCCCACGGCGCGGCACGTTCCAGGCGGGCCTGGCGGCTGCGTTCCAACGTATCCCAGCTCGGGTTCATCGACCGGCTTCCGATTGGTGTCGATGTAATTACGGCATAATTACGACGAGGGGTGCAACCTGCAGTGCAGCAAAAAGAAGGGCCCGCGCGAAGGCGGGCCCATCCAGGATTGCGGTGTGCCGACCAACCGTCAGCACCCACCGGTTTGCGGGTGGCTCAGAACTTCCAGCGCAGGCTGGCCGACACGAAGCGCGGTTCGCCGTAGTTGTTGTAGTCCAGATTCGCCCAGTAGGTCTTGTCCAGTGCGTTGCGCACGCTCAGCGTTGCGGTCCAGCTGTCGCTGATGCGGTAGTTGGCATTGAAGTGCACCAGCATGTAGGCCGGCTGGTTCACCGTGACCGTGCCGCCCAGCGGGTAGGCGATGTTGTAGCCCTGCACCTTGCTCTGCCACTGCAGGCCGCCGCCAACGCTCAGGCGTTCCAGGGCGCCGCGCAGCTGCAGCTGGGTGTTGAGCTGCAACAGATCCTTCGGCGGATTGGCGTACAGCAGGTCGGTAGCCGCGCGGGTGACCTTGACGTGGGTGTAGCCGGCATTGACCGTCCAGCCCGGCAGGATCTCGCCGTTGACGTCCATCTCCCAGCCGCGCGCCTTGGTGCCGTTGACGCCGACGTAGGCGGAGGTGCCATCGCTGAGCGAACCCTCCGGCACGCCCATGTCGCGCACCGCGTAGTTGTCCTGCTTGGCCTCGAACACGGCGGCATTGGCGGTCAGGCGGCCATCCAGCCACTGGGTCTTGATGCCTGCTTCCAGGTTCGAGCCCTGCACCGGTGCCAGCAGGTTCTCGTTGCGGTCCTTGAAGTTCTGCGGGTTGAAGATCTCGGTGTAGCTGGCATAGGCCGACACGTTCGGGGTGATGTCGTAGACCAGGCCCACGTAGGGGGTGACTTCATCGCTCACCTTGTACGCACCGCTGGTGCCGGTGTAGGCGCCTGCGGCGTTGTACGAGCGGCTGAGGGTTTCCCAGCGGCTCAGGCGCGCGCCTGCAATCAGCGACAGCGGATCGGCCAGGCGCAGACGGGTGGCCAGGTAGACACCACTCTGCGTGGTCCTGGCCACGCGGCGCGCGCCGGTGCGGCGGTAGGTCACTTCGGAGATGTCGCCGTTCCAGCTGTACACATTGGGGATGTAGTAGCAGCGTTCGCTGCCACAGCGCGCCCAGTCGGTCGGGTAGTTCAGCGCGAGGGTATTCGTCGTGCCTTCCAGGTCCGACCACTGCGCGCCAACGGTGAGGTCGTGCTCGCGACCGAACAGGTCGAAGCTGCCGGACAGGTAGGCATCGACATTGCGACGGGTGTCCTTGGAATCGCCGGCGGCCGCGCGCAGGAAGATGCCCGAGCCGGTCACCGGGTCCGGGTTGCCGGTGCCGTACAGGCGCACGTTCTGCACGTTGCCACGGGTGTAGGCGGTGTTGATCTTCAGCAGCCAGTTGTCACCGAAGCGCTGTTCCAGGTTGGCGAACGCGGTGTTGCTCTCGCGCTTCCAGTAGCTCCACTTCGGCGACAGGTTGGTCGAACGCGGCAGGTGGGCGAAGTTGCCCTGGTTGTCGAAGAACGGCACGGTGCCCCAGGTTGAACCGGTGGGGTTGTTATCCTGGCTCTGGTAACCGAGGGTGATCGTGGTGCTGTCGGTGACGTCGCCTTCCAGCACCGCCATGCCGGCCATCTTGTTCTCGTCGTAGCGGTCGTAATACAGGCCCCGATCGGTGTAGGCGGCGACCACGCGGCTGCGGAAACGGCCGTCGGCGGTCAGCGGTGCGGTCACGTCGGCTTCCATTCGGCGGTAGTCCCAACTGCCGGCGCTGACCGCGAACGAGGCATCGAACTCCTTGCCCGGGCGCTTGCGCAGCAGGTTGACCGTGGCCGACGGCACGCCGGCGCCACTGAGCAGGCCGTTGGCGCCGCGGATCACTTCGATGCGGTCGTAGAAGGCGGTGTCGTATTCCTGGTTGGTGGAGCCGCTGTAGGTGGGAATGCCATCGACCTGGAAGTCGGTGATGGCAAAGCCACGCGCGTAGTACAGCGGGCGCTGGGTGTCATAGAAGGACACGCTGACGCCGGTGACGTTGCGCATCACATCGTTGATGCTGAACAGCGATTCGTCCTGCAGGCGCTTGAGGCTGATCGCAGTGGCTGACTGCGGGGTTTCCTGCAGCGTGATCGGCAGGCGGGTGGTGCTGGATGGCGGAGCGGACTGCTCGGCACGGACGCTGACCCGGTCCAGGGTCTTGGCATCGGCGGCGCCATCGGCGGCGGCGAACGCGCTGGGCGCGGCCAGCAGGGACAGCGACGAAAGCAGGGCAGCCGGCAGCAGCGCGCGGCGGGGCAGGCGGTTACGCAGGGTCAGGGACATGGTGGGCTCGAGGCTTGGAAGCGGGGAAGGGCGGCAGCAGTCGTCCAGTACCCGGGGCGGCGGCTTCGGGCACATCAGGTCCATCTGGGAGGGGCGCGGTCACTGCGTAGGACGCAAATGTAAATAATTCTTAACAACATTACAATTCGCGTCATCGTGCATCGGCTTTCCGGCACCAGGCATCGCCTTCTGTAGAGCCGCCCCAAAAACGAACGGCCACCCAAAGGTGGCCGTCCGTGTGCGTCGAAAGGAAACGGCGGGCTTACAGCGCCTGCAGTTCCTCGTTGGCGTTGCGCTTTTCCTTGACCGGAGCCGGAGCCGGAATTGCGGCCGGTGCAGGTGCTGCCGCGTTGGCATCCACCGGCACTTCCAGGTAGGGAAGGTGCAGGGTCTGGCTGGTCAGCGTGCGGATCTCGTTGACCAGCGCGGCACTGTCGTTGAGCTTGCGCCCGTACGACGGCACGATTTCGCGCAGGCGGGTTTCCCAGCCGGCCTTCATCTGGTCCGGGAAGGCCTTGGCCATCAGGTCCAGCATGATCGGCGGCGAGGTCGACGCACCCGGCGAGGCGCCGAGCAGGGCCGCGAGGGTGTGGTCCTTGTCGGTCACGATCTCGGTACCGAACTGCAGCACCGGGCCCTTCAGCGGATCACGCTTGATGATCTGCACGCGCTGGCCGGCGGTGACCAGCTTCCAGTCACCCGGCTTGGCGTTGGGGAAGTACTTGACCAGCTCGGCCTGGCGGTCGGCATCGTTCAGGCGTGCCTGGCCCATCAGGTACTGCACCAGGTCCAGGTTGTCCTTGCCCACTTCCAGCATCGGGCCGACGTTGTTGTGGGTGACCGAGGAATACAGGTCCCACCACGAGCCGTGCTTGAGGAACTTGGTGCTGTACAGCGCGAACGGCCCGAACAGCACCACCGGCTTGCCGTCCAGCTTGCGCGCATCCAGGTGCGGCACCGACATCGGCGGCGAACCGGTCTCGGCCATGCCGTAGGCCTTCACGCCATGGCGCGAGGTCACGTCCTGGCCCTGGAAGGCGAGGAACTGGCCACCGACCGGGAAGCCGGCGTAGTCCTTCGATTCCGGAATGCCGGACATCTGCAGCAGCTTGAGTGCGGCGCCACCGGCACCGATGAACACGAAGCGGGCGTGGGTGGTGGATTCGGTGCCGGCCTTGAGGTCCTTCACCGTCACGTTCCAGCTCTTGTCGGCGTTCTGCCGCAGCGCGCTCACTTCATGGTTGAGGTGCAGGTTGAAGTTCGGGCTGCGCTGCAGGCCGGTGGTCAGCTGGCGGGTGATCACGCCGAAGTTGACGTCGGTGCCGAGCGGCATCCAGGTCGCGGCAACCTTCTGCTTCGGGTCACGGCCTTCCATCAGCAGCGGGGCCCACTGCTTGATCTGCGCCGGATCTTCCGAGTACTGCATGCCGTAGAACAGCGGATTCTTCACCAGGGCCTGCTGGCGCTTGTGCAGGTAGGCGATGTTGTCATCGCCCCAGACGAAGCTCATGTGCGGGGTCGGGTTGATGAAGTCGCTGGGCTGGCTCAGTCGGCCTTGCTTGACCTGGTGCGACCAGAACTGGCGCGAGACCTCGAACGATTCGGCGATGCCGACCGCGCGCTTGGTCTCGATGCTGCCGTCGGGCAGTTCCGGGGTGTAGTTCAGTTCGGCGAACGCCGAGTGGCCGGTGCCGGCGTTGTTCCAGCCATCGGAGCTTTCACCGGCGACGCCGTCGAGGCGTTCGTAGACCTGGATGTTCCAGTCCGGCTGCAGTTCCTGCAGGTAGGTGGCCAGGGTGATGCTCATGATGCCGGCGCCGACCAGCACAACGTCGACGGGCTTGTCGTTGCTGGCGGCGGGCACCGAGCGCTGGGTCAGCGGCCAGTACAGGAACAGCGCGGCGGCCAGCAACAGCAGCACGAGCAGGGCGAGCAGGGCCTTGCCAAATTTCTTCATGGGGGCGGGATCGTTGGCGGAGGGGAGGAGGTCAGGATGCGCGTGGGGCAGGGAAAGGGCGTGAAGAAACAACGCCTTGCAACATCCTGGCGCGATTCTAACCGGTTCCGGTCCTTTTTTGATGCAACGCAGCATCCGACCTTTCGTGGCCCCGTCACCCATAGCGCCAGGTCATGCCTGGCGACGCCTTCAATCAGACCAGCTCCAGAATCTCGTCTCCGGCGTCGTCGAACTCGCCGGTCGGGCGCCAGCCCAGGCGGCGGTAGAAGCCGTGCGAGCGCGATCGCGGGTCGGCCGAGCAGGCCAGGAACAGCCGCCGGTGGCCGGCATCGCGGGTCAGGCTCACCACGTCCTGCAGCAGTTGGCGGCCGATGCCGCGGCCTTCGTAGTCCGGCAGCAGGGCCAGCACCAGCACCTCGCCGCTGTCGCGGTCGGCGAAGCAGTAACCGGCCATGCGCTCGCCCTCCCAGGCGACGCGGCCGATCGAATCGCCTTGGGCGATGCCGGCCGCCCAGCTGTCCTCGGTGATGCCCAGTTCCGCCAGTTGGGCGGCACTGAAGGCGTTCTCGCGGGTGCGCCCGCGCAGGTCGATGCAGGCGGCGGCATCTTCGGGGCGCGCATCGCGGACGAATACAGGCATGCAGGGCATCCTTGCAGTGATCGGCCGATCAGTATCCGCATCACGCATGGACCCGGTGTGGAGGTTGCGTGGAGATTGGATGGAGCAAAAAGGGGACGGAGGGGATTAAGTCGTCTTTGCCCGATATGTCGTTTGGTTCTTGAACGACTTAATCCCCTCCGTCCCCTTTTCAGCGCTTGCGCCGGATCAGCGCGGAGGAGGCGTCCAGCACCGCGCGGGTCAGCAGGGCCATGGTCTGCACGTCGCCCTTCCAATGCTGCCAGTACAGCGGCACGTCTTCCCACGCGCGCTGGCGCACGTAGACCAGTCGCCCGGCGTCCAGATGCCGCTTGACCAAGGGCAGGGGGTTCATGGTCCAGCCCATGCCGCCCAGGTTGGCCTGCACGAAGGCGCGGGTGGACGGAATCCACCAGGTCGGCGCGGTGCTGGGCAGGTCGTCGCCCGCCATGCGCCGGGCGAAGCGCGACTGCATTTCGTCCTTGCGGTTGAATACCAGCACCGGGGCCTGCGCCAGCGCCTGCGCGGTTACGCCCTTGGCGAAATGGCGCTCGCGGAACTCGGGGGTACAGGTCGCCGCGTAGCGGATGCTGCCCAGCGCGTGGATCTGGCAGCCCTGCACCGGCTCATCCAGGGTGGTCACCGCGCCCAGCACCGTGCCCTGGCGCAGCAGTTCGACGGTGTGGTCCTGGTCTTCCACGCGCAGGTCCAGCGTGGTGCCGGTGCTCTGCGCGAACTGCGAGGCGGCCTGCGGGAACCAGGTCTCCAGGCTGTCGTGGTTCACCGCCACCGGGATGCTTGCCTGGGGCAGGTCCTCGTCGGCCAGGCCCATACGGTGCAGGGCATCGTGTTCGAGCAGGGCGGTCTGCTCGGCCAGCTGCACCAGCACCTGGCCCTCGGCGGTGGCGGTGGCCGGAGTGCCGCGCTTGACCAGCAGGCGGCCGACCCGGTCCTCCAGCGCCTTGACCCGCTGCGAGATGGCCGAGGGCGTGACATTCAACGACTGTGCGGCGCGGTCGAAGCTGCCTTCGCGGATCACCGCGGCCAGGGCGCGCAGCTGGGCATGGTCGATACGCATCGAATTAAGTTCCGCTAATGTTGGTTTAGGAAGTTTAGCTCGTCTTTTTCATGTTGCGGCGCGACAATGGCGCCCGTTCCGGTGCTGTCCGCCTTCGCGAGGCACCGTTCCCCCAAGCAAGTAAAGGCAGTGAATCCCATGTTCTCGGTCATCTCCGCCAGCACCGGCCTCGGTGCCTGGTTCTCTGGTGCAGCTACCGGCATCGGCCTGTTCGCCGTGGTCGGGGCCCAGAGCGCCTTCATTCTGCGTCAGGGCATCCTGCGCAAGCACATCGTGCCGGTGGTTGCCACCTGTGCGGCCATCGATGCGATCTTCATCTTCGCCAGCGTGGCCGGCCTGCGCACGCTCACCTCGGCACTGCCGTGGCTGACCACCGCCGTGCTGTGGACGGGTGTCGCGTTCCTGGCCTGGTACGCAATGAAGTCGGCACGCCGTGCGATCGCCGGTGGCGGTGGCATGGGCGAGGCCGACAGTGACGACGGCAGCCGCCGCGCGGTGCTGATGGCCGCGGTCGGCTTCTCGCTGATCAACCCGCACTTCTGGCTGGACATGATGGTGATCGGTTCGATCGCCGAGAACTTCGGCAACGCCCGCATGGCCTTCGCCGCTGGCGTGGTCACCGCCAGCTGCCTGTGGTTGACCGCGCAGGGCCTGGGTGCACGCCTGCTGGCGCCGCTGTTCACCAAGCCCAGTACCTGGCGCGTGCTCGACGGCACCATTGCCGTGATCCTCAGCATCCTGGCCCTCACGTTGGCGGTGCGCGGGGTCCACTGACCCGGCGCACGCCCCCCGAACCCACGTCCTGACTCTCTCTCCAAGGTAGTGGTAACGACGGCACCGGCAACGGTGCCGTCGTTTTTTCTGCCGATGTGGCGCGGCAATCGGTCACGTGCCTAGAATCGTGCATCCGGACAGGGTGTCCGGTTTTCCATGGGGGAAGGATGCGCAGGATTGTGCTGGCTGTACTGTTGGGAGCGGTTGTGGGTGGGGCATCGGCCGCAGCGCTGGACCTGGATCGCTATCTGCGGCAGGAGTCGTTTACCGACATCAAGATTTCGCCGGGGGGCGAGTACATCGCCGCGACGGTTCCGCTGGAGGCGGGAACCGCCTTGGCGATCTATCGCATTGCCGACATGAAGATGGTCGGCAGCTTCCGCCCGCCCCGCAACGATCACGCCCACACCTTCGACTGGGTCAGCAACGAGCGACTGCTGGTGGGCATGGCACAGAAGTTCGGCGTGCTGGACCGGCCGACGCCGACCGGCGAACTGTTCGGTATCAATGCCAACGGCAAGGGCGGCGAGCTGCTGGTGGGTTACCGGGTTGCCGACCAGAGCCTGGGCACCAACATCAAGGTCAAACCGGCAGGCCTGGTGGCCGCGTACCTCAGCGACGAACTCAAGGATGACGATCGCAACGCACTGGTGACGGTGATCCCGCTGGTCGGCAGTTCGCATGCCCAGGTCGAGCGCATGGATGTGATCACCGGTCGCCGCAACGCGGTGGCACGGGCTCCCATCCCCGATGCGGACTTCACGATCGATGAGCAGGGTGAGGTGCGTTTCGCGCGCGCTGTCGTTACCGATGGCACGCAGAAGCTCTACTACCGCACAGGCAGCAACAGCGACTGGATCCTGCTCAACGATGAATCCCTGAGCAAGCGCATCGAGCTGCCCCTCGGCTTCTCGGCCGACGGTCGCCTGGCGTACCTGCAGGTCGAGCAGGCAGACGGACCCGATGCCATTGTCAGCTGGGACCCCCAGAGCAATGAACGACGCACCGTGCTGCGCGATGAGAGCGCCGACCCGGCGCGCATCATCCGGCGCCCCGGCAGCCGCGTGCCGGTCGGGGCACTGTTCCTTGGCAGTGCGCCGCGAACGGCATTCTTCGATGACGCCTCGAACGAAGCCCGCCTTTACCGCAGCCTCGAAGCGGGCCTGGGCGGAGCGGCCTACATCACCTCCAGCACGCGCGATGGCAGGACGGTGCTGGTGGAAACCTGGTCAGGCAGCAATCCGGGCGATTTCTATCTCTATGACACGGTTGGCAAGAGTGCACGGCACCTGATAAGCCGCAGCGACTGGATCGACCCCGCGCTGGCGGCGGAGGTGCGTCCGATCAGCCTGAAGGCGCGCGATGGGCGTCCGCTGCATGGCTTCCTTACCGTCCCGCACGGCCGCGAGGCCCGTGCGCTGCCGATGGTGGTGGTGCCGCACGGAGGTCCGATCGGTGTTGCCGACGACGGCGCCTATGACGCCGAGGCGCAGATGCTGGCGGCGGCAGGTTACGCGGTATTGCAGGTGAATTTCCGCGGCTCTTCCGGTTATGGCCGGGCCCACATGCAGGCCGCGCGCAAGCAATGGGGACTGTCGATGCAGGATGACGTCACCGATGCCACGCGCTGGGCGATCGAACAGGGCGTGGCCGACAAGAACCGCATCTGCATCTACGGGGCCAGTTACGGTGCCTATGCGGCAATGATGGGGGCGGTGCGCGAACCGGGCCTCTACCAGTGCGCGGCAGGCTACGTCGGCATCTACGACCTGCCGTTGATGTACGCCCGTGGAGACATCCAGAGTGATGAGTCAGGCCTGGCCTATCTGCGCAACTGGCTGGGGTCGCCCAAGGATCTGGCAGAGCGTTCCCCGGTGAATCTGGCCGCGCAGGTGCGGGTGCCGGTATTCCTGGCCGCGGGGGGCCAGGACCAGCGTGCGCCGATCGTGCACAGTGAACGCATGGAAGCTGCGTTGAAGAAGGCCGGCTCGCCGGTGGAAACCCTGTTCGTCAAGAACGAAGGGCATGGTTTCTATTCTCCTGCCAATCAACGCACGTACTACAGCAGGTTGCTGGCCTTCCTCTCGCGCAGCCTGGGGGGACAGGTGGCCGCGCAGGCCGCGCCTGCGGAAAAGAGCAGCGCGCCCTGAACAAGCCGGGGGCGGCGGATGATCGATCCGCCGCCCCGGATTTTGCCTGCAGCGGGCTTACTTGACCCCGTGCATCATCTTCTTCAGCAGCGGCGCGGCAATGAAGGCGGCCAGCGCACAGCCCAGGCCGATCCACATCAGCAGCCAGAACAGGTGCGCATAGGCGCCGGCGGCGGCCACCATGTCCAGCGATTCGCCTTCTGGCACCTCGATCGCGGCCAGCTTGCCGAACAGCGCGGCCAGCGTTTCCGAGAAGGCGGTGGCCAGGAACCAGGTGCCCATCATCAGGCTCATCACCCGCGGCACGGCCAACTGGGTGACCGCCGACAGGCCGACCGGCGACAAGCACATCTCGCCACTGGCCAGCAGGAAGTAGGCCAGCACCAGCCACCACACACTGGCCATCTCGCCGGTAGCGCCGACCTGCTGTGCGGCCAGTGCCAGCGGCACGAACGACAGCGCGCCGATCACCAGACCCCAGGCCGATTTGACCGGCTTGCCCGGTTCCCAGCCGCGGCGGTCCATCCACGTCCACAGTGCGGCGAAGGCCGGTGCCAGCAGCACCAGGAACAGGCCGCCCAGATAGGTCAGCGAGCCGGCGGTCTGCGGGATCACCAGGCAGTCGCGCACCAGCAGCACCAGCATCAGCACGACGATGGCGGCGAAGAACGTGCGCGGCGCAGCCGAACCGGGGCGCCGCTCGGACAGGCGCGCGCTGACCACGAAGCCCAGCGGTGCCAGCAGCAGCGAGATGATCGACCATGGCAGCGGGGTACCGCCGGTGATCACCAGCGAGGGCACGATGTCCTTGGTCAGCAGGCGGTCGGTGAAGGTCACCCACGAGCCGTAGGACTGCTCGTACATCGTGAAGAACACCAGCGCCATGAAGATCAGCACCATCAGCGCGATCATCTGCTGGCGCTGCACCGGCGTGCACTTGCTGCCGGTGAACCAGGCGAACCAGACCAGCACGCCGCCCAGCACCACCAGCATCAGCATCAGCGCCAGGCTGATTTCACCGCCCAGCGCGAATGCGCCATTGCCGGCGGCCCACATCAGCCACGCCACCGGCAGCACACCGAGCACCGCGCACAGATAGATGAGCCATTCGCGCGGCAGGCCCAGCACCTTCTGCTTCAGTGCCGCCGGTTGCGGCGGTTCGGCATGGCCCTGCAGGTACTTCTGGCCCCACAGGAACATCGCCAGGCCGGCCAGCATGCCGATACCGGCTGCTCCGAAACCGTACTTCCAGCCATAGGCCTCGCCGAGGAAGCCGCACACCAGCGAGGAGAACAGCGCGCCGAGGTTGATGCCGGCGTAGAACAGCGAGAAGCCCGAATCGCGGCGCGGATCGTCCTTGGCGTACAGCTTGCCGACGATGGTGGAGATGTTCGGCTTGAGGAAGCCGACGCCCATGATGATCAGTGCCAGCGACAGGTAGGTCACCGCCAGTGCCGAGGTGTCGCGCACCACTTCGCCGTTCACCCGGTACGCGGCGTGGCCTTCGAAGGCCATGCCAAGGTGGCCGAGCACCAGCAGGATACCGCCGAACAGCACCGCCCGGCGCATGCCCAGCCAGCGGTCGGCCAGCATGCCGCCGAATACCGGGATGCAGTACACCAGGCCGCCGTAGGCACCGAGCAGGTCCAGGCCGGCCTTGTCGCCGAACAGGTGGTATTTGGTCAGGTACAGCAGCAGCAGCGCCTTCATGCCGTAGAAGGAGAAGCGCTCCCACATTTCGGTGAAGAAGCAGACGTAGACGCCCTTGGGGTGGCCCAGGAAATCGTCGGAAGCGATAGCGGTGGAATTCATCGCGGAATTATAGGCGCGTGCCGCAGGCACGCACCGGGTAGCGCAGCCAAGCCAGGTCACGCCTTCGCGCCTTGAACCGCGCGAAGGCCCGCGTCGGCGGGTACAGCACCACCGCCAGCGCACAGGCCACCAGCAGCAGGCCGGCCACCGAATCCAGGGCGTACAGGTCACCGTGCGTCGGTCCCCCGATCGCCAGCGCGGCCAGGTACAGCCCCTTCAGCACATACAGGTGCAGCAGGTAGAAGAACATCGGCGCGGCGCCGATATCGGCCAGCGGGCGCAGTGCGCGCGCCAGTGGCGGCCATTCGTACAGGCGCAGCAGCAACAGCCCCACGCCCAGGGTCAACAGCAGGAACTGCAGCGACGGCGGGTACTTGGTGATGTTGAACACGCTCATCCATGTGCGCAGCGTGCTGCTTTGGTACTGCCACGGTGCATCCCCGTACTGGTTGGCGAATCGCAGCAGTGCGAACAGGGCCAGTGCGCCGATGCCTGCCCACAGCAGCCATCGCTGGCGCTGCTCTGGCGCGCGCTCGCGACCGAACCACGGCCCCATCAGGTAGCCCAGCGCAATCACCCCGATCCAGGGCAGCAGCGGATAGGACGTGCGCAGGCGCAGCGCACCGGCCTCGATCCAGTCGCGCTGATGCAGCACTTTCCACAGCACCGGCAGCAGGCCATTGCCCTGCAGCCGTACGCTGTCGAACAGGTTGTGCCCGGCCACCACCGCGACCGCGGCCACCAGCAGGACGGGACGGGGCAGCCACAACAGGCCGCCCAGCGCGATCATGCTCAGGCCGATGGCCCAGATCACCTGCAGGTACAGCGTGTCCGGTGGCAGCTGGAAGGTCCAGGCGAAGTTCACCAGGGTCAGTTCCAGCACGACCAGGAACAGGCCGCGCTTGAGCAGGAAGGCGGACGTGGCCCGGCGCGGATCCGCCTGGCGCTGGCCGTACAGCCAGGCCGAAAGACCGGTCAACAGGACGAACACGGGCGCGCACAGGTGGGCCAGCAGACGGCAGGCGAACAGCGCAGGGGAGACCGTCGCCGCGTCCATCGGGTCGCTCACCTGGTGCTGCAGGAAGAAGGTCTCGCGCACGTGGTCCAGCAACATCAACAGCATCACGGTGCCGCGCAGCTGGTCGATGGAGGCCAGGCGAGGGGAGGGGGAAGGGGGCATGCGATGCAGTAACAACAAGGTAGCATTAAGATATAACATATCATTTGCTGTGTGCCCAACCGGACTTTGCCGGGTCGGTCGATTGCCGGTCCACGTACTGGCCCATTGCGCTGCAGCACACGCCCCCATCCTTTGGCACGCTGGACTTGATCTGTCCT
Organism: Stenotrophomonas sp. 22692; assembly: GCF_052045015.1. Lineage (NCBI taxonomy): Bacteria > Pseudomonadati > Pseudomonadota > Gammaproteobacteria > Lysobacterales > Lysobacteraceae > Stenotrophomonas > Stenotrophomonas sp. 22692. The sequence continues at coordinate 160,910 of NZ_JBQEMR010000002.1, read as the reverse complement.
GAACGCTAGCGTGGCAGGGATTTTTTGCCAGCAGGGGCTTCCATGAACCACGACGCTGCGCCCAAGCAGCTCACCTTCCGCGCAGTGGCCCTGGCCATCGTGCTGGCGGTGGTGCTGTCGGCCGCAAACGCCTACCTCGGTCTGTTCGCAGGCCTGACCATCGCCACCGCCATTCCCGCCGCGGTGATTTCCATGGGCGTGCTGCGCCTGCTGGGTGGTGGCTCCATCCTCGAGAACAACATCGTGCAGACCGGCGCCTCGGCCGGTTCGTCTATCGCCGCCGGTGTGATCTTCACCATCCCGGCGTTGGTGATCATGGGCTACTGGCCGGACTTCAAGTACTGGTGGGTGCTGGGCATCGCCGGCCTGGGTGGCCTGCTGGGCGTGCTGTTCTCGGTGCCGCTGCGCCGTTCGATGATCGTCGAAGACCCGCTTCCGTTCCCGGAGGGCAAGGCTGCGGCCGAAGTGCTCAAGGCCGGTGAGAATCCGGGCCCGGGCCTGAAGATCCTCGGCCTGTCGGCGGTGATCGGTGCCTTCGTCAAGCTGGCCGCGGAAAGCGGCATGCGCCTGATTCCCGATGCCTGGGCCACTTCGGCCTACGTCGGCAGCTCCAAGGTCACCGCCTTCATCGGCACCAACCTGTCGCCGGCACTGCTGGGCGTGGGCTACATCGTCGGCCTCAACGTCGGCATCGTGGTGGTGTCCGGCTCGATCCTGACCTGGCACATCGCCATTCCGATCTACCAGGCGTTCTTCATGAACACCGATCCGGCACTGGCCGCGTCGGTCGCCACCGCTTCGTCCACCGAAGCCGCGTTCGCCATCTGGGGCGCGAAGATGCGCTACCTGGGCGTCGGCGCGATGCTGATCGGTGGCATCTGGACCCTGATCTCGCTGCGCAAGTCGCTGCTCAACGGCGTCAAGAGCGGCTTTGCAGCCGCCCGCAAGAGCGGCGGCCCGGTGCTGGCGCACACCGAGCGCGACCTGCCGATGAAGTGGATGCTGGTGGCCCTGGTGGTCTTCGTGCTGCCGCTGCTGGCCCTGTACCAGGCCATCGTCGGCCAGTGGCACGTGTCGATCCCGATGACCCTCATCATGATCGTCGCCGGCTTCCTGTTCGTGTCGGTCTCGGCCTACCTGGCCGGCCTGATCGGTTCGTCCAACAACCCGGTCTCGGGCATCACCATCTCCACCATCCTGTTCGCCTCGGCCGTGCTGGTGGTGCTGCTGGGCGCCGATGGCCTCAAGCCGGTCGGTGCCGGCGGTGCGCCGCTGGGTGCGGTGGCTGCGATCATGATCGGCGCGGTGGTGTGCTGCGCTGCGGCGGTCGGCGGTGACAACCTGCAGGACCTCAAGGCCGGCTACATCGTCGGCGCCACCCCGTGGAAGCAGCAGTTGATGCTGGGCATCGGTGCGTTCTCGTGCGCACTGATCATGGCCCCGGTGCTGAACCTGCTGGCTACCGCCTACGGCATCGGCGTGAAGTCCGAGCTGCACCCGAACGCGCTGGCTGCACCGCAGGCCAACCTGATGGCCTCGGTGGCCAAGGGCCTGTTCGGTGGCGAACTGCCGTGGACCTTCATCGGCATCGGTGCCGTGGTCGGCGCCGCCATCATCGCCTTCGACAGCTGGCTGAAGTCGCGCAACGCACGCTTCCGCGTGCCGGTGCTGGCCGCCGCCATCGGTATCTACCTGCCGCTGGAACTGATGGTGCCGATCTTCCTCGGTGGCCTGATTGCCCACCTGGTGGAGCGCTTCCACAAGGTGCGCGCCGATGACGAAGAAGGCCGCGACCGCGTGCACAAGCCGGGCGTGCTGTTCGCTGCCGGCCTGATCACCGGCGAGGCACTGATGGGCATCGCCATCGCGATTCCGATCGTGGTCAGCAGCCGCGCAGACGTGCTGGCCGTGCCGTTCCACCTGCCGGGCGCACAGTGGATCGGCCTGGCCGTGCTGTTCCTGGTCGGCTGGCTGATCTACCGCACTGGCAAGTACGCCAAGGCGTAATGCAGGGGGGCGGATCCCTTCCCGGAGGGAAGGGCTCTGACCCCACGCTGACAGCGTCTGGGGTCAGAGCCGATTCCGCCGGAATCGGATCCGACCCCCGTGTCCCCACAAACCGCGCTACGGCGCGGTTTGCTGTTTCTGGCGATTGCCCGCCCGCAGTCATGACCGATGGCCTTGGCAGCCCCGGCCGCACGGGCCTAACATCGGTTTTTTGCCGTCCTGCGGAGACCCCGATGAAACTGCGTCATGCCCTGCTGCCACTGAGCCTGCTGGCCGCCCTGCCCAGCGTTGCCGCTGCCCGTGGCCTGGAAGTCCGCGACATGGTGGCCATGGACCGCGTCTCCGCGCCGGTACTGACCGCTGACGGCGGCACCGTGGTGTTCGCCAAGCGCAGCGTCGACGCCAACCTGAAGGCCTCCACCGCGCTGTTCGCACGCAACCTGCGCACCCGCGATGCGGCGCCGCCGAAGCAGATCACCCCGGCTGGCTGGAGTGTCAATTCCGCTTCACTGTCGGCCGATGGCCAGACCGTGTACTTCCTCAGCGCCAAGAACGGCAGCCAGCAGCTGTACGCGCAGCCGATCAGCGGCGGTGCTCCGCGCCAGTTGACCGACTTCCCGGTGGACGTGGACAGCTACCACGTGTCGCCGCAGGACGACCGCGTGTTGTTCAGCGCTGGCGTGTTCCAGGCTTGCGCCTCGGATCTGGCGTGCACCGAGAAGAAGCTGAAGGACGTGGCCGGCGCCAAGGCCAGCGGCAAGGTCTTCGATTCGCTGTTCGTGCGCCACTGGGATACCTGGAACGACGGCCGCCGCAATACCCTGTTCGTGGCGCCGCTGCCGTCGGCCAAGGCCGGCGCGGTCAAGGGCGCTTCTGCACTGAGCGCGACCATCGATGGCGACGCGCCGTCCAAGCCGTTCGGTGGCAACGATGATTTCGCGTGGTCGCCGGATGGTGCCAGCGTGGTGGCCAGCATCCGTGTGGCCGGCAAGCAGGAGCCGTGGTCGACCAACTTCGACCTGTACCGCTTCGACGCCGCGGGCAAGCAGGCACCGGTCAACCTGACCGCGTCCAACCCGGCCTGGGATGCCGGCCCGGTGTTCAGCGCCGACGGCAAAACCCTGTTCTACCGTGCGATGAAGCGCCCGGGCTTCGAAGCCGATCGCTTTGGCCTGATGGCGATGGACGTTGCCAGCGGCAAGACGCGCGAGATCGCCCCGCAGTGGGATCGTTCGGCTGGCGGCATCGCCCTGTCCGCCGACGGTGCCAGCATCTACACCACTGCCGATGACCTCGGCGAACACCCGCTGTTCCAGATCGACGTGGCCAGCGGCAAGGCCACCAAGCTGATTGGCGATGGCAGCGTTACTGCTGTCGACGTGGCCGGCAACAGCGTGGCCATCACCCGCAACAGCCTGAAGAGCAACGACCAGGTACTGGTCGGCCTGCTGCCGGCCGCGGGCGAAGCCATCGGCGAACTGCGCGCGCTGACCCCGGCTGCTGGCGACGTACTGAAGGACGTGACCTTCGGTGACTACGAACAGTTCGAGTTCAAGGGCTGGAACAACGACACCGTGCACGGCTACGTGGTCAAGCCGCACAACTACCAGGAAGGCAAGTCGTACCCGGTCGCGTTCCTGATCCACGGCGGTCCGCAGGGCAGCTTCGGCAACGGCTGGAGCTACCGCTGGAACCCGCAGACCTACGCGGGCCAGGGCTACGCGGTGGTGATGATCGATTTCCACGGTTCCACCGGCTATGGCCAGGCCTTCACCGATGCGATCAGCCAGCACTGGGGCGACCGCCCGCTGGAAGACCTGCAGAAGGGCTGGGACGCGGCGCTGAAGAAGTATTCCTTCCTCAACGGTGACAAGGCCTGTGCGCTGGGCGCGAGCTACGGTGGCTTCATGGTCAACTGGATCGCCGGCAACTGGAACAGCCCGTTCAAGTGCCTGGTCAACCATGACGGCGTGTTCGACCAGCGCATGATGGGCTACGCCACCGAAGAGCTGTGGTTCACCGAGTGGGAGCAGGGCGGTACCCCGTACCAGAAGGCCGCGAACTACGAGAAGTTCAACCCGGTCAACCACGTGGCGGACTGGAAGAAGCCGATCCTGGTCATCCACGGCCAGCAGGACTTCCGCATTCCGGTCGAGCAGGGCCTGGCTGCGTTCACCGCTGCACAGCGCCAGGGCATCGAATCGAAGTTCCTGTACTTCCCGGACGAGAACCACTGGGTGTTGAAGCCGAACAACAGCATCCTGTGGCATGACACCGTCAATGCCTGGCTGAAGCAGCACATCGGCAACTGATGGTTGCAGCGCCGCCCTTCGGGGCGGCGCTTTTTGTTTTCGACGGTGGGTGCCGATGTTCCCGCCGGTGGGTGCCGACCGTTGGTCGGCACACCTTCGCCAACAGCAGCCGAGCATGGCTCGGCTCTACAAGAGCACCCGTATGATCCAGAACGACATCGTCGTCTTCGGCTTGATCGCCGCCACCCTCGGCGCCGTGTTCTGGACCGCCTCGCGCGAGCAGGGCCTGTGGAAGCGCTTCTACACGTTCGTGCCGGCGCTGCTGCTGTGCTACCTGATTCCCGGCATCTACAATACCGTCGGCCTCATCGATGGCCAGAACACCAAGCTCTACAACCCGATCGCACGCGACATCCTGCTGCCGGCGGCGCTGATCCTGCTGACGCTGGCGGTGGACATCAAGGGCATCCTGCGGCTGGGCCCGAAGCTGGTGCTGATGTACCTGGGCGCGTCGGCCAGCATCATGCTCGGCGCGGTGGTGGCGTTCCTGTTGATGCGCGCGGTGCATCCGGAAACCGTGGCCGGTGACACCTGGGCCGGCATGGCCGCCCTGGCGGGCAGCTGGATCGGCGGCGGTGCCAACATGCTGGCGATGCGCGAAGTGTTCGACGTCAATGCAACCACCTTCGGCCAGTTCGCGGTGGTCGATGTCGGCGTGGGCTATGTATGGATGGCGGCACTGATCTTCCTGGCCGGGCGCGCAGCGAAGATTGATGCACGCAGCGGCGCCGATACTTCGGCCATCGATGAACTGAAGGAGCGCATCGCGCGCTTCCAGGCCGAGCACGAGCGCATTCCCAGCCTTACCGACCTGATGCTGATCGTGGCGGTGGCCTTCGGTGGCGTGGGCCTGTCGCACGCCATCGGCGCGCCGCTGGCGGCGTGGTTCAAGGCCAACGTCAGCTGGGCTTCGCAGTTCAGCCTGGATGCGCCGTTCGTGTGGGTGGTGGTGCTGTCGACCTCGCTGGGCCTGAGCCTGAGCTTCACCCGTGCACGTACCCTGGAAGGGGCGGGCGCCTCGCGGCTGGGCTCGCTGCTGCTGTATTTCCTGATCGCCTGCATAGGCATGCAGATGGATCTGCTGGCGCTGCTGGATCGCCCGTGGCTGTTCCTGCTCGGCCTGATCTGGATTGCCGTGCACATCGTGCTGCTGTGGTGCCTGGGCAAGCTGCTGAAGGTGCCGTTCTTCTATTTCGCGATCGGTTCGCAATCGAACATCGGTGGCCCGGCCTCGGCGCCGGTAGTGGCGGCCGCGTTCCATCCGGCGCTGGCGCCGGTGGGCGTGCTGCTGGGCACGATGGGCTATGCGACCGGCACGTACCTGGCCTACATCGTCGGCATTACCCTGCGCGCGCTGGCCGGGCAGGGGTGATCCTGTAGAGCCGAGCCCATGCTCGGCTGCTTCTGGCTTTGCATTCGCGCTCGTGACAGCGAAGAGCAGCCGAGCATGGGCTCGGCTCTACAGTAGATCCACGCCATGCGTGGATGGCGGTTACGCCGCCTGCAGCAACCCGCGTTCGATCAACCACGCCCGCGCATCCTCGGCGTCCTGTTCAAACCACGCCTTGGTGGATCCCAGCCGATACGTATACCCCCAGGCATCCATGTCGGCCATCAGCCGCGCAGTGCCAACACCCGGCAGCTGCCCGGCCAGCACGATCTGCAGGTAGCAGGTGGCATCTTCCTCGGCCACCGAGTCGGTGGCGTCGGTATGCACCCGCGCACGCCGCTCCGGCGGCAGCACGATCAGGTGGCAGGCTTCGTGCAGCATCGAATGCACGGGAGTGTCGTCGCGCACGTATACGTTGCTGGCGATGATGCCGGCCTCGGGCTCGCCCCAGTAGCTGCCGGGAATCGCTTCACCGGCCGCGACGTGGTGCAGCCGCAGGCCATGCGCGGCGAGCAGGCGCTGCGCATCGGCGAAGGCGATGTCGCCCACGCAGGTGATGTCCACGGCGGTTGTCGTATCGGTCATGCGGTTCGGGCAGCCCCGCCCATGCAGGCACGGGCGGGGCAGGAGATCAGGGTTTGTCCGGGCCTTCAGGCAGCGCCACGGAGATGTCCAGCACGTCGTGCTGGCCATCCTTCACCAGGTCGACCTTCACCGCATCGACGTCGATGTTCACGTACTTCTTGATCACTTCCAGCAGCTCACGCTGCAGCAGCGGCAGGTAATCGGGGCCGCCACGGTTGCTGCGTTCCTGCGCGATGATGATCTGCAGGCGGTTCTTGGCGGTTTCGGCGGTGGTCTTCTTCGCTTTGAGGAAATCAAACAGGCCCATGCTTACCCTCCGAACAGCTTGCTGAAGAAGCCCTTCTTCTCGACGTTGGTGAAGCGCATCGGGCGTTCTTCGCCGAGGATGCGCGCGACGGCGTCGTCGTAGGCCTGGCCGGCAGCGGACTCGACATCCAGGATGACCGGCTCGCCCTTGTTGGAGGCGTTGAGCACGTCACCCGACTCGGGGATCACGCCAATCGCCTTCAGGCCGAGCACTTCCTCGACGTCGGCGATGCTGAGCATCTCGCCACTTTCCACGCGCAGCGGGGTGTAGCGGGTCAGCAGCAGGAAGGCCGGCACGTCCTGGCCGGACTCGGCCTTGTGGGTCTTCGAATCGAGCAGGCCGATGATGCGGTCCGAGTCGCGCACCGACGACACTTCCGGGTTTACCACCACCACGGCGCGGTCGGCGAAGTACATCGCCAGGAAGGCGCCCTTCTCGATGCCGGCCGGGGAATCGCAGATGATGTAATCGAAACCGTCGGCGGCCAGGTCCTTCAGGACCTTGCCCACGCCTTCCTGGGTCAGTGCGTCTTTGTCGCGGGTCTGCGAGGCGGCCAGCACGTACAGGTTCTCGAAGCGCTTGTCCTTGATCAGGGCCTGCTTGAGGGTCGCTTCGCCGTGCACGACGTTGACGAAGTCGTACACCACGCGGCGTTCGCAGCCCATGATCAGGTCGAGGTTGCGCAGGCCGACGTCGAAGTCGATCACCGCCACCTTCTTGCCGCGCCGTGCCAGGCCGCAGGCCAGGCTCGCGCTGGAAGTGGTCTTGCCGACGCCGCCCTTGCCGGAGGTGACTACGATGATTTCAGCCAAAGGACTTCTCCTGGTTCTGCATGAGTTTGGAGCTGCGTCAGTCCAGCGCAGCGATCTTGATCTGGTCCTGTTCCAGCCACACCTGCACGGCTTTGCCGCGCAGGTTGTCCGGGACATCGTCCAGTACCTTGTAGTGGCCTGCAATGGCCACCAGTTCCGCATGGAAATCACGGCAGAAAATGCGTGCCGCGGTGTTGCCCTGGGCCCCTGCCAGCGCGCGGCCGCGCAGGGTGCCGTAGATATGGATGCTGCCGTCGGCGATGACTTCGGCGCCGGCACCGACGGTGGCCATCACGGTCAGGTCGCAGTTCTCAGCGTACAGCTGCTGGCCCGAACGCACGTTGCCCAGCTGCATGCGGCCGGGTTGCGGTGCGGCTGCGTCGGCGACCTTGGCCACCGGCGTGGCCGGCGCCGGCTTCGGTTCGGCACGGGCCGCGCGACGCGGTTCAGGCGCGGACGGCGGCGGAGCCGGCTCGGCCTCGGCACGCTCGTACTGGGCGCGGAATTTGGCCAGCAGGGGCAGCCCGAGCTGCTGCGAGAGCAGGTCGACCGCGCTGGTGCCATAGGCCAACGCCACCGGCAGCACGCCGGCACTGCGCAGGCCATCGACCAGCGCCTGCGCGGTAGCCACGTCCGGCACCTGGCTCAGGCCGCCGAAGTCGAGGATCACCGCCGCGCGGCCGAACAGTTTCGGCGCACGGGTGACGCGTTCACGCATTTCCTGCACAAGGCGCTCGACATCAAGGGTGCGGATGCGCAGGTTGGCGACGCCCACCTGGCCGATCTTCAGTTCACCGGCCTGTTCGTAATCGAAATTCACCGCCACGCTCAGGTCCCCGTCGGCCGCTGTGCCTGTGCCGGCAGCTGCCGGGCACGTGTCCATGCCACATCCGGCAGCTTGCCGCCGTAGGTCTCCTGGACCCACGGGTAGCTGCACAGTTCCTTGGCCAGCATGCTGGCGCGCACATCGACCTGCGGCATGGTGTTCTGGCCCAGCTCGCGGAAGCCGAAGCTGCCGTGGAAGAGCAGGGCGGCATCGGCGCCATGGTCGAGGAAGACTTCGCAGGTCATCTGCGGGTAGCGCAGCTCGGCGAAGCTCTGCGCGTCGGCATAGAACGCACGGCCGACGCCACCGCCACGACGGCGGCTGGCGACCACGATGCGGTCGATATAGAAGAACGGGGTGTCCAGCTGCTGCTTGAACCAGGCGAAGTTGCTGCTGTCGTGCTGGCTGTCGCTGCCGAAGCCGATCAGGAAACCGGCCAGGTTGCCGTCGCGCTCGGCGACGCGGAAATACTCAGCGGTTTCGTAGAACAGGCGCAGGCGGGCCGCATCCAGGGGAAGGATGGCCAGGCCAGCGTTGTTGTTCAAAGCCAGGACGGAATCGAGCTCGTGCTCGCGCACGTCGCGGATGACAATCGACATTGTGACTCCGTGGGGTAACGCGGTTGGTCCGTCAAATTGGACCCTGCGCACGATTATTGCATGCCCGGGGTGGGCTGCGGCATGAACAGGGGGCCGCAGATGCATGACTTCCGTGGGAGTGCGCGACGCAGGCCGGGCCCGTAGAGTGCTGGCATGTTGGGAGTCCTCAGCCATACCCGCGTCCTCCGTCTGGCCGGCCTGTTTACCTGGGTCATGGTCGGCCTGCCACTGGCGTACTCGCAGTTCGAGAACCTGCACAGCCGCAGCGATATGGGCAGCTGGGCGATCCTGCTGTTCGTCGCCTACCTGTCCTTCGGCGCCGCGTACTACTGGCTGACCCGCCTCCTGCGCAGCGACAGCGACAGTCACACCACCTGGCTGGACCGCGGCCTGCTGCTGCTGCTGACGGTTTCGGCGCTGGGCGTCAGCTACCTCAGTGGTTCCGGCCTTGGCAGCATCCTGATGATGGTGGCTGCCGGCGTCATTCCGTGGATGCTGTCGGCGCGCCTGTGCGTGCTGTGGCTGCTGGTCAGCCAGCTGGCGGTGGCCCCGGTCTATTACATGCTGCTGCACTTCCCGCTGTTCGAAGCCGTGATGCAATCGCTGCTGTATGGCGGCTTTTCCATGTTCATCTTCGTGACCAGCCTTGTCGCGCGACAGCAGACCCAGGCCCGCGACGAGCAGCGAAGGCTCAATTCGGAGCTGCGCGCCACCCGCGCCCTGCTGGCCGAAAGCGCCCGGGTCAATGAGCGAACCCGCATTTCGCGTGAGCTGCACGATCTTCTGGGGCATCAGCTGACTGCGCTGACCCTGAACCTGGAAGTGGCCGGCCACCTGGCCGAGGGCCAGGCGCTGGACCATGTGAAGCGCTCGCACGCCCTGGCCAAGCTGTTGCTGGGCAACGTGCGCGAGGTGGTCAGCCAGCTGCGTGAGACCGGCGCCATCGATCTGGCCGCGGCACTGCGCCCGCTGACCGAGAATGTGCCTTCGCTGGACATCCAGCTGGACATCGAGGATCCGCTGAACGTGGAGGACCCGCAGAGGGCCCACGTGCTGCTGCGCTGCACCCAGGAGATCATCACCAACGCGGTGCGCCACGCCGGCGCCCGCCACCTGTGGATCAAGGTGTACCGTGAAGCCCCCGACCGGGTGGTGGTGGAGGCCCGCGACGACGGTGTCGGCGCGGATATGGTCAATGTGGGCAATGGCTTGCGCGGCATGCGCGAGCGCCTGCAACAATGTGGTGGCCAGCTGCAGGTCGAAACCCGCCCCGGTGAAGGCTTCCGGTTGCGGGCGACGGTGCCGGCAACGGTGCTGGTGGCCACCCTTACCAAGGTTCCTGAAGGAGTGCGTTGATGATTCGCGTCTGCCTGGTCGACGACCAAACCCTGGTGCGGCAGGGAATCCGCTCCCTGCTGGCGCTCGACGACGGTATCGAGGTGGTGGCCGAGGCCGGCGATGGCCGGCAGGCGGTCGAGCTGATACCGCAGGTGCGTCCCGACGTGGTGCTGATGGACATGCGCATGCCGGTGATGTCCGGGCTGGAGGCGCTGCAGGTGCTGTCGCGCCAGGAGCAGCTGCCGCCGACCATCATCCTCACCACCTTCGACGACGACCAGCTGGTGCTGGCCGGGCTCAAGGCCGGTGCCAAGGGCTACCTGCTCAAGGACGTGACCCTGGCGCAGCTGGTCGGTGCCATCCGCACCGTGGCCGAAGGCGGTTCGCTGGTGCAGCCGGCCGTGACCCAGCGCCTGCTGTCCGGCCTGGAGCACATGCGCAACGAGTTCGTCAGCCTGGACCGGCCGGACCCGTTGACCGACCGCGAGACCGAGATCCTGCGCCTGATGGCCAGTGGCTTCTCCAACAAGGAGATCGCCAATTCGCTGGGTGTGGCCGAAGGCACCATCAAGAACCACGTGTCCAACATCCTGTCCAAGCTGGGCGTGCGCGACCGTACGCGTGCCGTACTGAAGGCGTTCGAGCTTCAGCTGGTCTGAGGAAAACCTTTTCAGGACAATGACTTGAGGTCCAGGCATGGCCCTCGGGTGGGGTTGCCCCCTACTTCACGGGTATCGGTATGCGGTACGCTTCGAATTCTTTGTCCATACAAATACGCAGCCGGCAGGGAAACCGGTGCGCCAATCCCGATAAACAATGCCCGCGAAGCCTGCTAGGATTGGCGCTTCGCTTCAATCAACCCGGCCGTGGGATCGGCCCCGGAGACTCTCTGAATGACCCGTATTATCGAGTTCCTGATCGCCTTGGGGATCGTGGCTGGCCTGTTCGTCATCATTGGCGTATGTCTGCCGGGCGAGCGTCACATCACCGAAAGCATCGAGACCAACCGCAAGATGACGATCGTGTACGACACGGTCAGCAGCCTGCGCCGCTTCAAGGACTGGAACCCGCTGGTACTGCGCGATCCCGCCGTTGAACTGAAGCTGTCCGGCCCGGCCTCCGGCGTCGGTGCCACTCTCGACTTCACCTCCAAGGACCTGGGCACCGGTTCCTGGAAGATCACCGAAGCCGAAGAGAACAAGCGTGTTGCGATCGCCATCGATGACGCCACCAAGGGTCACGACAAGATCACCACCTTCACGCTGGAGCCGACCGGCAAGGGTGGCCGCAACGTCAAGATCACCCAGGACTACTCGGTGAAGTACGGCTTTGACCTGTTCGGCCGTTATGCAGGCCTGTATGTCAGCCGCCAGATCGGCGACGACATCAAGATGGGTCTGTCGCGCATGGCCAACATGCTGGCCACCGTCCCGAACGTGGACTACCGCACCCCGGAAGCCCCGCTGACCGATCTGGGCATCGTCGACGTGCCGGCTGAAGACCTGCTGGTCGTCAACGCCGGTAACGTGGACCGTGGTCAGGACACGATCACCAAGTCCATCAAGGACAACCAGGAGTGGATCAAGCGCGTGATGGAGGCCAATGGCCTTGAAGCCGCCGGTCCGTTCCGCATCATCACCACCGACTTCGGTCAGGAAAAGTACGCCTTCGACATCGCCCAGCCGGTGAAGAAGAAGGGTGCTGAAGGTGCCACCGCTGAAGAGCTGACCGTCAAGATCGACGGTGGCGCTCCGGTCAAGTACGTGCATGTGGCTCCGCACCGTTCGGCGCATGCCGCCTACACCGGCCACATGGCGGGTCTGGACGTGGCCCGCAACGGTCTGCGTGCCTGGGCTGTGACTTCCGGCAACGAAGTGATCGACCGTCCGTACGAAACCTGGAAGGACGGCATCGACAAGTCGTTCACCCCGGAAGGTACCTACGACATCTACTGGGCCGTCAAGTAAGCTTCGGCTGACCCATGTAGTGTTGGACACGAAAACGCGCCGCTCATTGCGGCGCGTTTTTTTTTCATCTGGCGCCCGGCAAGGGCGCTGCGCAAGGAGCCCACATGTTCAATCTCGAACGTCGCGCACGTAAGCCTTCGCTGCTGGCCTGCCTGGGTGCGCTGCTGGCCGCCGTCTCGATCGGCCTGTCGGCCTACGCCTCGCACGGTGTGGCCGACCCGCTGGCGCAGCAGCATCTGAACATGGCGGCGCTGTATGCGTTCGCGCATGGTGCGGTACTGGTGGCGCTCGGACCGCGCGCGCAGGGAGCGATCGCGCACCTGGCGCTGTACGTGCTGCTGCTGGGAGTGCTGCTGTTTTCCGGCAGCCTGGTGGGCGGCGCGTTGTGGCAGTGGCCGACGCGGATGGCACCGATTGGCGGCACCAGCATGATGGCCGGATGGGTGTTGCTGGGGATCAATGCGTTGAGGCGGTGACGGCAGCGGAGATCGGCCAAGCACGACACCGCTGCGCCGTCAGCTTCTGTAGAGCCGAGCCATGCTCGGCTTCGAGCGAAGCGACCCGCTTTTGTCTTTGCTCTCTTGTTCCATCCTGCGGCCATGCACTGATTGCCCCAGGCTTTCGCCACGAGGGGCTCAGCCGTTGGCCGGCTTCCAGCACCAGTGCCACGGTTCGTAGACGATTCCGTGCGGGTTGTCGCGGGGGTAGCTCAGATGGAAGCCGTGTTCACCGGCATGGGCCTGCAGCCACGCGAACGCGTCGGTGGCTTCGAACGATTCTTCGGCCGGCGCGTCGCCCGGCGTGCCGATGTCCAGCGCGTGGCCGCTGTGGTGTTCGCTGAACCCCGGTGCGGCATTCACCTTCAGGATCTCTGCCACGCTCAAGCCGCGCGCCAGCTTCCGTTCGAAGATGCCCAGCTGGTAGGCATGGCTGCGGAAGCCGGAGATCGCGTCCAGCGCAATTCCGTCCTGTGCCGCGTGCAGTTGCATCCGCCGCCAGCCCTGCGCGGCGCCACGGCGCAGCCACAATGGGCGGGCGAAGCGGTCGCGACCGGCGAAGTGCAGCAGGCACGGTTCGGATTCCAGCGGCAAGCCGCTGCCGTCTGCGTAGCGCTGTGCATCCAGGCCAAGCTGCTGCAGGCGCTGCTGCAACCCGGCCAGCGGCAGCCATTGTTCTTCCAGCCCGGCGGCGAAGGGCCGCGCTGCCGCGGCATCCAGCAGCGCCAGTGCTTCCTCGACCCCGGGCTCGCGTGGCAGGCGCGGCACCATGGCGTGCACACCCTGCGCCAGTACCGCCGCCAGGTAGCGGCCATCGCGCTTGCGCCGCAGCACCCAGTGCGCCTGCGACAGCAGGCGTGCATCCAGGTTGCTGCGTGCACGCAGCAGGTGGGCGGGCCACAGCTCGATGGCCTCGGTATTGATCAGCAGGGGGGCGCGTCGTTGCATCGCCGCAGCTTACTGCCGTGGCGCCGACGCGGCCACCTTGCGCAGTGCATCGAGTAGAGCCTGCGGCCGGTCCACGCTGAGCAGCAGCGTGCTGCCATCACTGACCGGCAGGGCGAGGACGCGCGCACGGTCGGTGACCAGGGCGAAGCCCTTGCCGCCGCCCTGCAGGCGGAAGTGGCCCGAGTAGAAGCCTGGCATTGAATAGCCATTGGTTTTGACACGGATGCCGTAGCGGCGGTCACGCTGCAGGTCGACCACCTCGGCCTGGTCCAGCCGCAGCTGCGCCACCGGCACGCGCCGCCGATACATCGTCGAGTGCACGTCCAGCACGTTGCCGGCCAGCGCCACGCGGCGGCGGAAGAATGCGGCTCCCAGCCCGACAGCGAGTACAGCGATGACGATCAGGCTCCATGCCGCACTGCCGCCCATCCGGAACCAGGGCGGCGACAGCGTCACTTCGATCCAGGGGGCGCCTGCCGGTGCCTTGTACAGCTGTGCGTACAGGCAGGCCACGAAGGCAGCCAGCAGCGGCAGCACGATCCAGAGCACGCGCAGCGGCGAGCTCTCGGCCACGTCAAAGGGTTTGGGGTCGCTGCCGCCCATGGTTCAGGCCTCCTTCTTGAACACCAGCATCGCCGGGCGCATCGGGGCCGGGATGATGACGTTGACCAGTTCCCAGCCAAGCTGGCCCTGGCGGGTCAGTTCACTCTGGATGTCCTCGGCCTTCAGGGTGCCCATCATCGTGGTCTTCACTTCGATGGTCTGGTAACTCCAGCGCGTGCTCATTCCTTGTCCTCCGGCGATGGCGTGGGTTTCGGCAGGCGTCCTGCCCTGCGCAGGGCGTCGCGCAGCACGTATTCGATCTGCGCGTTGAGGCTGCGCAGCTCGTCGTCGGCCCAGCGCTGCGCCGCGGCCAGGACCTCGGCGTTGATGCGCAGCGGATAGGCTTTCTTCTCACTCATGGGGGCTCCTGGCGGGGCGGTGGGGCGCCCCGTTGCGAGTGTGGCTCAATACAGCGAACCGGCATTGACGATCGGCTGGGTGCCGCGGTCAGAGCACAGCACGGTCAGCAGGTTGCTGACCATGTGCGCCTTGCGCTCCTCGTCCAGCTCAACCACCCCGTTCTTCTGCAGTTCGGCCAGGGCCATCTCGACCATGCCGACCGCACCGGCCACGATGCGCGTGCGCGCGGCGATCACCGCGTTGGCCTGCTGCCGCTGCAGCATCGCCTGGGCGATTTCAGCGGCGTAGGCCAGGTGGCTGATGCGCGCGTCGATCACCTGCACACCCGCATCGGCCAGGCGCTCGGCCAGCTCGTTCTTCAGGTGCTGGGAGATCTCGTTGGCATGGCTTCGCAGGGCCAGCTGGCCGTCCTCGTGCTGGTCGTAGGGATAGCTGGTGGCCATCGCGCGCAGCGCGGATTCGGACTGGATGTGCACGAAGCTCTCGTAGTCGTCCACGTTGTAGACCGCTTCGGAGGCGTCGACCACCTGCCAGACGATCACTGCGGCGATCTCGATCGGGCTGCCGTCCAGCTCGTTGACCTTCAGCTTGCCGCTCTCGAAGTTGCGCACGCGCTGGCTGACCCGGCGCTTGGCGTAGAAGGGGTTGTTCCAGCGCAGGCCGTTGTCCTTGACGGTGCCGACGTACTTGCCGAACAGGCTCAGCACGGCCGCCTGATTGGGCTGGATGGTGTACAGGCCGGCCAGGATGAAGACCGCGGCAGCGACCACCAGCACGCCGGCCAGCATCAGCAGCAGGTTGGGCGAGCCGGTGCTGGCCTTGGCCGCCACCCCCAGCACGAACAGCGCGCCGCCGGCCAGCGCAGCCAGCAGGGATCCGGCCAGGGTGCCGAGGCCGTTGAGGGAGGCAAGCGACTTCTCTTTCATGGCGGTACGTCCTTGAGGGTTCGAAGTGAAGATATCAAAGTGATATCACTTGTCGACTACCGTTCGTCGGATGCCATGGCCCGGGTGCCCGGCCAGCTAGAATGCCCACCCGCCTTCACATCGCTGCTGGAACTGCCATGGCCAAGCTTGGAACTCCGTTGTCCCCCTCCGCCACCCGCGTGCTGCTGCTGGGCTCGGGCGAACTCGGCAAGGAGGTGGCCATCGAGCTGCAGCGGCTGGGTGTGGAGGTGATCGCCGCCGACCGTTACGCCGACGCGCCGGCGATGCAGGTCGCACACCGCTCGCACGTGATCGACATGCTGGACGCGATGGCCCTGCGCGCGCTGATCGCCCAGGAGCAGCCGCACCTGGTAGTGCCGGAGATCGAGGCCATCCACACCGAGACCCTGGTCCAGCTGGAACAGGAGCAGGGCCTGCGGGTGATCCCGACCGCGCGTGCTGCACGCCTGACCATGGACCGCGAAGGCATCCGCCGCCTGGCCGCCGAAACCCTGGGCCTGCCGACCTCGCCGTACCGCTTCGTCGATACCGAGGCCGAGTACCGTGCTGCCGTGGCCGCCATCGGCCTGCCGTGCGTGGTCAAGCCGGTGATGTCGTCCTCGGGCAAGGGCCAGAGCACCTTGCGCAGCGAGGCAGATATCGCACCCGCCTGGGAGTATGCGCAGACCGGTGGCCGTGCCGGTGCTGGCCGCTGCATCGTCGAAGGTTTCATCGATTTTGATTACGAGATCACCCTGCTGACCGTGCGCCACGCCGGCGGCACCTCGTTCTGCGCACCGATCGGCCACCTGCAGAAGGACGGCGACTATCGCGAAAGCTGGCAGCCGCAGCCGATGTCGAGCGCGGCACTGGCGCGTGCCGAAGAGATTTCGCGCGCGATCACCGACGACCTCGGCGGCTGGGGCCTGTTCGGCGTGGAGCTGTTCGTGAAGGGCGACGAAGTGTGGTTCAGCGAAGTGTCGCCGCGCCCGCACGACACCGGCCTGGTGACGCTGGTATCGCAGGAGCTGAGCGAGTTCGCGCTGCACGCGCGCGCCATCCTCGGCCTGCCGATTCCGGTGATCCGCCAGAGCGGCCCGTCGGCCTCGTGCGCGCTGCTGGCGCACGGCGAGGGCGTGCCGTACTTCAACAACGTCGCCGCCGCCCTGCAGATGCCGGACACCGCCGTGCGCCTGTTCGGCAAGCCGAGCGTGCACGGCCATCGCCGCGTGGGCGTGACCCTGGCGCGCGCGGAAACCATTGACGAAGCACGCGCCATCGCGCGTGATGCCGCCGACGCCATCGGCGTCGAACTGCGCCCGTAAAGCAAAAAAGGGGACGGAGGGGATTAAGTCGTTTGTGCCACAAACGACTTAATCCCCTCCGTCCCCTTTTTGAAAGGCCGCCGGGCATGGCCCGGCGCTACCGGGTTATTTCACGTCCACCCACACCAGGTGGTGGTCGCTGCCGTCGGCGATCTTCGCCTCCGGGCTTTCATTGGCCGGCCAGAAGATGCCGCTGCCGATGTACTCGAAACCGGTCGAGGGCAGTACGTAGTCCAGGCGCATGGTGCCGGACTTCGGGCCGAAGTCGCCGGTGGCGTGGAACGGTGCGCCCTTGCGCTCGATGCCCTTGGCCGCATAGGCCAGGCTGGTCTGCTCACCGCCGACGCTGCGCGGGGTGGGGTAGCGCAGCACGCGGGCGTTCTCGATCAGCTCGACGATCGCCTCATGGCGGCCATCGCCATCGACCGGGTCGTTGTTCAGGTCGCCGAGGATCACGAAGCGTGCGTCCTGCGCCAGGCCACCGCACTGGCCCTTGTCGTCACACAGCCACGGCTTGTCACCCTTGGAAAGGTACTCCTGCCACAGGCGCAGCTCGTCGTGGTTGCGCGCCGCGTTGCGCTTCTCCGGGCCGTCGAACACCGGCGGGGTCGGGTGCGAGACCAGCGCATGCACCACGCCGGCCGGGGTCTTCACCGGCACGTCCCAATGCGACTTCGACGACAGGCGCAGCTGCGACCACACCTGGTCGTTGTAGAAGCTCTGGCCGGTACGCGGATCGACCGGGCGGATGGCACCCGGCATCGCACTCCATTTCAGCAGCTGGAAGCTGCGTACCTTGGCTTCATCGATCGGGTAACGCGACAGCACCAGCATGCCGTACTGGCCCGGGTGCAGGCCGTAGCCCCACGCATCGTTGCCGCGGCTGCGGCCTTCGCCGCCGACCACGCCGTTGTTGTCCAGGTCCAGGCCACTGGGCACGCCGGTATTGACCGGGGCCAGATAGCGGTAGGCGAAGTGCAGCGGCTTGCCGCCGCCGGGCTGGGCGACTTCCAGGTAGCGCTTCTGGAACAGGTCGGCGGCGCGATGGGCGTCGTCGAAATCGAATTCGTTCAGCAGCACCAGATCCGGGCGCACCTGCTGCAGTACCGCGGCGATCTTGCGTGCGTGCTCGCTGTCCCCTTCCAGTTCCTTGATCAGGCCACCGGCGTCGTCGGAGTACAGCGAGGTGTTGTAGGTAGCCAGGCGCAGCGCAGTGGACGGCTTTTCGGTCATCGCGGGGGACGTGGCGAAGGCAGGGGCGGTGGCGCCGCAGAGCAGGGCCAGGGCGAGGATCAGGGGATGGCGGCGGGTCATGTTCATGGGCCGTATTGTGCACCTGGCCTGGTGTCAGCGGTTTGTCAGCGCCCGTCCAGTTCGTTGTCGAAATCGTGCCAGCGGCGGCCGTCGTACGCCTCCAGCGGATGGAAGCGGCGCTTGTAGTCCATCTTCTGGTGGCCGCGGATCCAGTAGCCCAGGTACACGTGTGGCAGGCCCTCGCGGCGCGCCCATTCAATCTGCTGCAGGATCGCGAAGGTGCCCAGCCCGCGCGCGGCGTGGTCCGGGTCGAAGAACGTGTAGACCGCCGACAGGCCGTGCTCGGTGACGTCGGTCACCGCCACCCCCAGCAGTTGGCTGGGCTGGCCGTCGTGGCCGGGCAGGCGCATTTCCATGAAACGGGTGTGCGACCAGCTGCCGATCAGGAACTGCTCGAATTCGTGCGGGCCGTGGTCGTCCATGCCGCCGTTGGCGTGGCGGTGGGTGAGGTAGCGGTGATACAGCGCGAACAGGTCGTCGCGGGCGGTGGCGGCGGTGATCCGCACCTCCAGGTCGTCATTGCGGGCGGCACAACGGCGCTGGCTGCGGTCCGGAGCGAAGCGCGCCACCGGGATCCGCACCGCCACGCAGGCCTGGCAGTGCGCGCAATGGGGCCGGTAGACCAGATCGCCGCTGCGGCGGAAGCCCCAGCTCAGTGCCAGCGGATAGAGCGCACCGAGGCGGCGGTCGTTCGGGTCCAGCACCAGGTCGCGTGCCACCCGGTCCGACCAGTACCCGCAGGGGTGCTCGCCGGTCTGGAAAAGTCGCAGTTCGTCGTCTCTGTCGCCATGCATCGCCATGGGCACAGCATAGCCCCAGGTTGTCGCAGTGGCGGCGACTGTCCGCCGGATGAATGGCACCGGCAGCGGCGTCAACCGATGTCGCGCCCGGGCGTTGTTGTCCCCCGAGGGTGAAGTGATCACCCCGACGCTGTTCCCATCCCCAGGAGTGACCTCATGATCCGTACCCCCCTGCTACTGGCCCTGCTGCTCGGCACCTCCGCTTCCGGTATCGCGCTCGCTGCCGACACCCCGGCCACGCCCGCGCAGCGTCCGGCCAAGCTGGACACCAACGGCGACGGCGTCATCGACCGCGGCGAAGCCGCTGCCAACCCGCGCCTGGCCGCGAAGTTCGACGAGCTGGACAAGAACAAGGACGGCAAGCTCTCGCGCGATGAGCTGCCGCGCTGGAAGCATGGCCGCCGTGGCCACGGCGGTGAGCGCTGGGCCAAGCTGGACGTCAACAAGGACGGCCGCATCAGCCGCGAGGAAGCCAAGGCCGATCCGCGCCTGGCCGCGCGCTTCGACCAGATTGATCTGAACAAGGACGGCTATCTGGACAAGGCCGACCGCGAGCTGCGCATGAAGCAGCATCGTGATACCTGGTTCGCTGCCGCCGACACCAACAAGGACGGCCAGCTGAGCAAGGCCGAGTTCGACGCCGCCAAGGGCCCGATGCACGGTGGCCCGCGCCATGGCGGTCCGCGCGACGGTGGCGCACCGGCGCCGCAGCGCTGAGGGTCGACGCAGTGAATGACGACAACGCCGGCAGACTGCCGGCGTTGTCCGTTATACGTTTCCGCTGCGCATCAATGCATACACCACCAGGGCGATCACGAAGACGTTCGCGCCGATGATGCCGGTGCGCCCGTAGACGGATTCGTATTGCCAGTTGGTTCCGCTGCGGCCGCGCCGCGCCGAATCACGCGCGATCATGGGGGCCATCACGCGCTGCAGCGGCACCAGGCACTGGTAGTTCACCGTACCCAGGCCGATGACGAGAATGGCAAGTTGCAGCCACAGCGGCACCTGCAGCATCAGCGAAACCAACAGGCTGGTGCAGACGACCATCGCAGTGAACGTATTGAGGTGCACGAACCGTCGCACGGCCGCCCGTTCCTGCGGGGTGTCTGCGAAGCGCAGCAGGAAGCGGCCCCCCAGATAGCTGCCGATGATGCCACCGACGACGCCCCCGGCAACGGCGGCCCAGTTGCTGGCGGGTATCAGGTGCAGCTGGCTGGCGGCGGCCGTCAGTGAACCCATGGCTGCGCCGCCTGCGGCACTGACGCCGCCCAGGCCCAGCTTGCTGCCGCCCACGCCGACGCCGGTGCTGAGCAGGATCGCGGCACTGGCGGTGCCGGGTGCGGCCACCAGGACCATCGACACCACGGCGGTGGCGAATGCAGCGCTCGGCGCGCTGCTGCGTGCGAACTCACCGAAGCGCTGCAGCAGGCCGTCGCGCACCAGGGTGCGGGCGCGCGACAGGCGCTTGCGCACCGCCGCGTCGCTGAGACCGAGCAGGTCGGCCACCTGCTGCGAGCGCTGGCCTTCGCGGTAGTACAGCAACAGCACTTCGCGGCTGTCGGCGGGTAGGGTGGAGATGATGTCCTCGGCGGCGATTTCTTCCTCCACCCGCTGCAGGCGATCGGCGGCGCCCGGCGACGGATCTGCGGCCATCCCCATCGCCACCTCGGCCGCCTCGCCGGTCAGTGGACGGCCACGCTGGGCGCGCAGCCAGTCGCGGGCCAGGTTGCGGGTGATCTGCCGCAGCCACGGCAGGAAGCTGGTCGCGCTGCGCAGCTGGTGCAGCTGCTGCCAGCCCTTCACAAAGGCTTCCTGGGCAATGTCCTCGCTGGCCTGGCGGTCGCGGGTGATGGCCAGCGCGATGGCGGTGACCGTGTTCTGGCAGGCCAGCACGATGCGGCCGTAGGCGTGCTGGCAACCGCTGGCGGCAGCGGGCAGTTCGCGTTCCAGGGTCTGGTCGATCGATGCGGCGAACGTCGTCATGGCGGCGGCTCTCCTGCTGGGATTGTGTCCCATGACGGAGCTGCGCGCCCAATGTGACCGCAGATGCTGATGCATCTGCGGTCCGCGCATTCCACCTCATCCCCGCGCCGTTGGCGCACCCCCTTGAACAACAAGGGGGCTCCAATCCTGACGGGTTACGGTGAAGTCGCGGCCCTGCTGCCAGGCCGCTGTGCTCGCCGGGCATGGCCCGGCGCTACCACCTCTTACTTGGAGGGCTGGATACGGACCCGGATTTCTTCCTCTTCCGGCGCGGCCTGAGGGGCCGGTTGCGCCTGCTGCGGCTGGGCCTGCGCGGCAGGAGCCGGTGCGGCAGGTGCCGGGGCGCCGCGATGGCGCAGGCCGATCACCAGCGCCACGCCGGCGATCACCACCAGCAGGGCGATGCGGATGCGCCAGGCCCAGCCGCGGCCGCTGCCGCTCGTTTCGGCGGTGTCGCGGAAGGCGAACTCGGCGGTTGGGTGGTCGCGGCGGGTGGTGTCGAGCAGGCGGGCCTCGCGCAGGATTTCGCGTGCGCGCGGCTGATCGTCGGCGCGCACGATCCAGACTGCCGGGTAGGCGTTGGCGTTGCCAAGGTCGGTATAGCTGAACTGACCGCGGCGGCGGGTCTTGTACGAGCGCCCGTTGGTCACCTTGACGTCGATGCCGTGCTCGCGCAGCAGGTCGGCTACGCCTTCGACGGTTTCCACGCGCTGGCTGCTGAAGATCTGGCGCATCGGTTTACTCCTTGGCCGGCACGGCGGCGGCCGCGGCCTGGTCGGGAACCACGCGGATCAGGCCCTCCTGCGCGGTACTGGCCACCAGCACGCCGTTGCGGGTGAAGAACTGGCCGCGGGCCAGGCCGCGCGAATCCTGCGCGCTGGGGCTGTCCAGGGAGTACAGCAGCCAGTCGTCGGCGCGGAACGGGCGATGGAACCAGATCGCGTGGTCGAGCGAGGCCATCTGCACGTGCGGGTGGTAATAGCTGATGCCGTGCGGGAAGGTTGCCGTTCCCAGCAGGTGGAAATCGGAGGCATAGGCCAGCAGCGCCTGGTGCAGTTCCGGGGCGTCGCCGACCGGCTCGCTCAGGCGCAGCCACACCTGGTGGTAGGGCGGACGCTTGGGCGGGTTCAGTTCGTCACGCGGGTAGACATGGCGGAACTCGAACGGGCCGCCGCGCGACAGCCAGCGCTGCACCTTGATCGGCAGCCGCTCCAGCACTTCGGCCGGTAGCGGACGGTTCGGTTCGATGTCTTCCGGCTGCGGCACTTCGGGCATCTTGTGCTGGTGCTCGGCGCCGGTCTCGGCCTGCTGGAACGAGGCCGCGCAGAAGAAGATCACCTTGCCGTGCTGGATCGCAGTGACCCGGCGTACCGAGAAGCTGCCGCCGTCGCGGGTGCGGTCCACGTCGTAGACGATCGGGTGGTCGATGTTGCCGGCGCGCAGGAAGTAGGCGTGCAGTGAGTGCACGTGGCGGCCGTTGTCGACCGTGGCCTGGGCCGCGGCCAGCGCCTGGCCCAGCACCTGCCCGCCGAACACGTACTTGGTGCCGATGTCGCGGCTCTGCCCGCGGAACAGGTTGTCCTCCAGCCGCTCCAGGGTGAGCAGGTCGATCAGCTCGGAGACGACGGGTTCGGGCGTGTCGTTCAAGGGGGCGGCCACGGCAGTGAAAGAGGGCCTGATTATACCGGTCAGGGGTCAGTTCCCTTTCGCCCGGCGAAAGGGATCTGACCCCGGGCGAGGCAACCGCTATTTGCCGAGGCGGGCCACGAGCGCCTGCAGGGCGTTCTGTGCGTCCGGCGCAAACCAGGCCTCGACGAAGCGGTCGAGCTGGATCAGGTCCGGCTGCAGCGCCACGTGCAGATCCGCGCGGGCGATGGCGCGGGTCAGCAGCATCGGCTGGCGCGGCTGCTTGAGCAGGTTCTGCAGCCAGGCCACGGCACGCGCGACCACCAGGTCACCTTCGGCCAGTTCGTCGACCAGGCCGATCTGCAGCGCCTGTTCGGCCGGCACCAGCGAACCGGTGGTCAGCAGGACACCGGCGCGGTGCACGCCCACCGCACGGCGCAGCAGGCGCTGGATGCCCTCCGGTGCGATCAGGCCGACCTGCACTTCGTTCAGGCCGATGGCATACGGTCGCGACGGATCGGCGCTGCGCGCCATGACGCGGTAGTCGCAGCACAGGGCCAGCACGCAGCCACCCGCCGGGGCGTGGCCGGTGATCGCCGCGACCACCGGAATGCGGCTCTCGGCCAGCGTGCGCACGGCGCCAAAGAAGGCGTTCCAGGTGTCCAGCAACTTGTGCTTGTCATCTCCATGCGAGAGCAGGTGCGGCACGTCCATGCCGCCGGTGAAGATGCGCTCGCTGCCCGACAGCACGATGCCGTGCGCGTCTTCGGCCATGGCCAGCTCGATGGCATGGATCAACTGCCGGCACAGTTCGGTGTCCAGTGCGTTGACCGGCGGCCGCGCCAGGCGCAGTTCGCGAATTGGGCCATGGTTGATCACCTCGATGAGCGTCGTCATGCTGCGGTCTCGTTGCGAAGAAGGAAGCTGGACGATGATAACCAAACCATTCGTTGGCGTACTGTTGGTTCTGTGTGCGGCCGCAGCATCGGTTTCGGCGGCGGAACCGGCCTGCGTCACGGTGGAGCAGGGCTGGGCGCGGTTGCCACCGAATCCGGCGATGCCGATGACCGCCGGCTACGGCGTGATCCACAACGGCTGCAGCAAGGCGGTGGTGATCACCGGCGCAAGCAGTGCGGTGTTTGGCGATGTGTCGCTGCACGAAACCACCATCGTCGATGGGGTCAGCCGGATGCGCGCGATCGAGCGCCTGCCACTGGCACCGGGCGCGCGTGCCGAGCTCAAGCCCGGTGGCCTGCACCTGATGCTGATGCAGGGCAAGGGCCCGTTGAAGGAAGGCCAGGCGCTGCCGCTGCGGCTGCAGCTGGAAGGCGGTGGCGAAGCGAGTGCGGCGCTGACCGTGCGCAAGGCTGCGCCGTAGCGGGATGGTAGTGCCGGGCGCTGGCCGGCAGCACAGGAAATGCCGGCCAGCAGCCGGCACTACTGCGGGGGCTTACGTCCAGTCGTACGAGAACAGCACCGTGCGGCTTTCCGGCTCGTACAGCATCACGATCGCATCGGCACCGGTGGCGCACCAGTTGTAGCCGGCCACGTCGGCCACGGCGAAGAACGTGTTGCCATTGCGGGTGATGATCACCGTTTCAGCATCGTCCGCAGCGTTGGGGTCATCGGCAGCGTCGGTGAAGCCCAGTTCGAATGCCGCGGGAATCTCCGCGGTCTCGGTCCAGTTGCCGAAGCCTATCGGTCCCCCCAGCGTATCCAGGTAATCGCGCTCGCTGGCCTCACCGTTGCCGTAGCGCGAGTAGCAGGCGAGACGGCCGTGCGCGGCATGGTAGTCGCGGGCCTTGGCGTAGCTCTCGCGCATCTGTGCGATGTGTTCCTGCGCGTGCTTGTCCTGCACCGCGTCGCCGATGAAATAGCCCTCGTTGCCGAGAAAGCGCATCTCGTTGCCGGCGGTCAGTTCGAAGGCGATCCAGTTGGTGCCGGTGAAATCGTTGTGGTGTTCTTCGGTGGTCTCGCCGATGCAGCCGTCATACGGCTCGATCGGGCACAGCATCGTTGCCACCTGGCCGGCCAGTTCCGGGCGCAGCACGCCCAGGTCGATCTTCAGCAGCGGCAGCAGATGCTGGGCGAGCCACGCCTGGTCAGCGGGGAAGACGTCGGTGGGGAAGGGGACCATGCCGGGCAGCAGGTCGCTCAGTTCAGTCTGGTGGATCATGTCAATCCTTTGAATTGCAACGGTAGCGCCGGGCCATGCCCGGCGGACCAGACGCCGACCAAGGTCGGCATCTACCAGAAGCGGATCAGCTCGACGCGCTGCGGATCGCCTCCGGCAGCGGTGCGCTCCTGCCGGTCTGCGTATCCATCCAGACCACCACCACGTTACCGTCGGAATACAGCTTCGAATCGTCCTGCTGGTCGACGATGCGGTGGCCGATGGTCACGCTGCTGTTGCCCAGGCGCTCGACGAACAGCTCGACCAGGATGTCGTTGGGCCACACGATCGGCAGCCGGTAGTTGACGTTGGTCGCGGCCACCACCGGTGCGATGCGGTCGGTCATCGACACGCCTTCAACGCCCAGCATCCAGCGCACGCGGGCTTCTTCCAGATAGGAAATGTACTTGGCGTTGTTGACGTGGCCCATGCTGTCCATGTCGCGCCACCGCACGCTGATCGGGATGCGGGCCAGGATCTTGTGTTCGCTGCTCATCAGGCGTCCTTCTTCTTGCGGGTCGTCGCGGTCTTGCTGGTCTTGCCGGTGCTCTTGGCAGCCACCGCCTTCTTCGCCGGCTTCTCAGGCTTCACCTTGCGTGGCGGACGGGCGTCGGGCTTGTTGGCCACCGCAGCCGGTTGCTCCGGGCGCGCGCTGGTGGAGGGCAGCATGCGGGCCAGGAACTGGCCGGTGTACGACTGCGGGCAGGCCGCCACGTCCTCCGGCGTGCCGGTGACCAGGATGGTGCCACCGCGATGGCCGCCTTCCGGTCCCAGATCCACAATCCAGTCGGCGGTCTTGATCACGTCCAGGTTGTGCTCGATCACCACCACCGTGTTGCCTTCGTCGCGCAGCTTGTGCAGCACGCCCAGCAGCGCTTCGATGTCGTGGAAGTGCAGGCCGGTGGTCGGCTCGTCGAGGATGTACAGGGTGCGGCCGGTATCGCGGCGTGACAGTTCCTTGGACAGCTTCACGCGCTGCGCTTCACCACCGGACAATGTGGTCGCGCTCTGGCCCAGCTTGATGTAGCTCAGGCCGACGTCGACCAGTGTTTCCAGCTTGCGCGCGATCGACGGCACCGGCTCGAACAGCTTCAGCGCATCCTCGACGGTCATTTCCAGCACGTCGTTGATGTTGAAGCCCTTGTACAGGATCTCCAGCGTCTCGCGGTTGTAGCGCTTGCCATGGCAGACATCGCACGGCACGTACACGTCCGGCAGGAAGTGCATTTCGACCTTGATCAGGCCATCACCCTGGCAGGCTTCGCAGCGGCCGCCGCGCACGTTGAAGCTGAAGCGGCCCGGCGAATAGCCACGCGCACGCGCTTCGGGCACCTGTGCGAACAGTTCGCGCAGGGGAGTGAACAGGCCGGTGTAGGTGGCCGGGTTCGAACGCGGGGTGCGGCCGATCGGCGACTGGTCGATGTCCACCACCTTGTCGAACAGGTCCAGGCCATCGATCTCCTTGTAGGGAGCGATCGGATGCGAGGCGCCGTTGATCTCGTTGGCGGCCAGCGAGAACAGGGTGTCGTTGATCAGGGTCGACTTGCCCGAGCCGGACACGCCGGTCACGCAGGTCAGCAGCCCCGACGGAATCGCCAGGTCCACGCCCTTCAGGTTGTTGCCGGTCGCCCCGCGCAGATGCAGGGTCATTTTCGGGTTCGGGGTGTGCCGGCGCGCCGGGATCTCGATCGCGCGCTTGCCCGAAAGGTACTGGCCGGTCAGCGAGCGTGGTGCCTCCAGGATGTCCTGCAGGGTGCCCTGGCCGACGATCTCGCCGCCGTGCACGCCCGCGCCCGGGCCGATGTCCAGCACATAGTCGGCCAGCCGGATCGCATCCTCGTCATGCTCGACCACGATCACCGTGTTGCCCAGGTCACGCAGGCGGGTGAGGGTGCCGAGCAGGCGTTCGTTGTCGCGCTGGTGCAGGCCGATCGACGGCTCGTCGAGCACGTACATCACGCCGACCAGGCCGGCGCCGATCTGGCTGGCCAAGCGGATGCGCTGCGCCTCGCCTCCGGACAAGGTGTCGGCCTTGCGCTCCAGGGTCAGGTAATCCAGGCCGACATCGACCAGGAAGCCGAGGCGTTCGCCGATCTCCTTGACGATCTTCGCGGCGATCTCGCCGCGCCAGCCCGGCAGGCTCAGTTCGCTGAAGAACTTCAGTGCCTCGTCGATCGGCAGCACCACCAGCTCCGGTAGCGGACGATCGGCCACGAACACGTTGCGTGCCGCCTTGTTCAGGCGCGCGCCGTTGCATTCCGGGCACGGCTGTTCGCTGATGTACTTGGACAGCTCCTCGCGCACCGCCGGCGATTCGGTTTCCTTGTAGCGGCGTTCGAGGTTGGGAATGATGCCCTCGAAGCGATGCTTGCGCTGGGTGCGGCCACCGGCTTCGGTGAAGTAGGTGAAGGTGATCGTTTCGTCGCCGCTGCCGTACAGCACGGCCTGCTGGATCTTGGCCGACAGCGAGTTCCACGCGGCGTCCACGTCGAACTTGTAGTGCTTGGCCAGCGAGGCGATCAGCTGGAAGTAGTAGGCGTTGCGACGGTCCCAGCCACGCACCGCACCAGCGGCCAGCGACAGCTCCGGGTGCACGACCACGCGCGAAGGGTCGAAGAACTCGGCGATGCCCAGGCCATCGCAGCCGGGACAGGCACCCATCGGTGCGTTGAACGAGAACAGACGCGGTTCCAGCTCCGGCAGCGAATAGTCGCAGACCGGGCAGGAGTACTTGGAGGAGAACAGTGCCGGCGTGGCGTCGGCGGTGTCCAGGCTCTGCACCGAGGCCATGCCATCGCCGAGCTTCAGCGCGGTCTCGAAGCTCTCGGCCAGGCGCTGCTTGATGTCCTCGCGCGGGCGGAAGCGGTCGATCACCGCCTCGATGGTGTGCTTCTGGCGCAGCGCCAGCGGCGGCACCGCATCGATTTCATGCAGCTCGCCGTCCACGCGCACACGCACGAAGCCCTGCGCGCGCAGCTGGTCGAACACCTGGGCGTGTTCGCCCTTGCGGTCGCGGATGACCGGGGCCAGCAGCATGTAGCGCTGTTCCGGGTCCAGGGTCAGTACCTGATCGACCATCTGGCTGACCGTCTGCGCTTCCAGCGGATAGCCGTGGTCCGGGCAGCGCGGAGTGCCGACGCGGGCGTACAGCAGGCGCAGGTAGTCGTAGATCTCGGTGATGGTGCCGACCGTCGAACGCGGGTTGTGCGAGGTCGACTTCTGCTCGATCGAGATGGCCGGAGACAGGCCTTCGATGTGGTCCAGGTCCGGCTTTTCCATCACGCTCAGGAACTGGCGCGCATAGGCCGACAGCGATTCGACGTAGCGGCGCTGGCCTTCTGCATAGATGGTGTCGAACGCCAGCGAGGACTTGCCCGAACCGGACAGGCCGGTGATCACGATCAGCTTGTCGCGGGGCAGGTCGAGGTCGAGGTTCTTCAGATTGTGCGTCCGCGCGCCGCGGATGCGGATGAAATCCATCGCCATGGGGGATCCGGTTGTGGGGGCGTTGGCTGGGTGCCGGGCCAGCAGGGAACGGCAATCGGTCAGCCTACCGAGGTGACCAGATGGGGGCAATGGGCGACAATGCCAGCCCGATGTCTCACCTGATGAGACAGGCCGACAGCTTTGTGTAGAGCCGGGCCATGCCCGGCTGCCTGGGCCCCGGACCGTTCAGCCGGGCATGGCTCGGCCCTACAGGGCCGGCCCCGGGCTGTGCAGGGGTTGACTTGACCCGCGCCCGCTGATCTGCGTACAATTCCGCTCCTGTCCGCCCTCGATGGCGGCAGCTCAGACCACAATAACTACAGAGGAAGGCCTGGTCATGTACGCAGTACTGGTCACCGGCGGTAAGCAATACCGCGTGGCGCAGGGCGAAAAGCTCCGCATTGAAAAGCTCGAAGTCGAAGTCGGCAGCGAGATCAAGTTTGACAACATCCTGATGCTGGGTGACAGCGACGGCGTGAAGCTGGGCGATGCGCTGAAGGGCGCTGCCGTCACCGCCAAGGTCCTGTCCCAGGGTCGTGCTGACAAGGTCCGGATCATCAAGTTCCGTCGCCGCAAGCACCACATGAAGCGTCAGGGTCACCGTCAGTACTACACCGAAATCGAGATCACCGGCATCGCCGGCTAAGCATCAGGAGAAGCAGTCATGGCACATAAAAAGGGCGTAGGCTCCTCGCGCAACGGTCGCGACTCCAACCCGAAGTACCTGGGCGTCAAGATCTTCGGCGGCCAGGCCATCGAAGCCGGCAACATCATCGTGCGTCAGCGCGGCACCCAGTTCCATCCGGGTTCGGGCGTTGGCCTGGGCCGTGACCACACCCTGTTCGCCCTCGTGGACGGCAAGGTGGAGTTCTCGGTCAAGGGCGCCAAGAAGCGTCGCACCGTCAGCATCGTCTCGGCCGACGCCTGATCCAGGCATCGCCGGCACCCGTGCCTCGGCATGGCCGTGCTGGATGAAGAGCACGCTGCATGAAGAGCCCCGCTTCGGCGGGGCTTTTCGTTAGAGTGGACGCAAGACCGGCCAGGCCGGGTTGCCGGCCAGTGGCTGGCATGACATTCAAGGCGGCGGCTGGCAGGCCGCGCCCATCGCAGGCATCGAAACAATGAAACTGGTAGACGAAGCAGAAATCGAAGTGTTCGCCGGCAACGGCGGCAACGGCTGCATTGGCTTCCGTCGCGAGAAGTTCATTCCGCTCGGCGGCCCGGACGGCGGCGACGGCGGTGCGGGCGGCAGCGTGTACATCCGCGCCGACGAAAACCTGAACACCCTGGTCGACTTCCGCCATGACCGCATTTTCAAGGCGCAGCGTGGCGAGAACGGCATGGGGCGCCAGGCCTATGGCAAGGGCGGCGAAGACCTGACCATCACCGTGCCGGTCGGCACCGTGGTGATCAACGTCGCCACCGATGAAGTCATCGGCGACCTGACCCAGCACGGCGATCGCCTGCTGGTGGCCAAGGGTGGCCGTGGTGGCCTGGGCAACATGCATTTCAAGAGTTCGACCAACCGCTCGCCGCGCCAGGCGCTGCCGGGCGAGCCGGGCGAAGAGCGCACGCTGAAGCTGGAGTTGAAGCTGCTGGCCGACGTCGGCCTGCTGGGCTTCCCCAACGCCGGCAAGAGCACCCTGATCCGCGCCGTTTCGGCGGCAACGCCGAAGGTGGCCGATTACCCGTTCACCACGCTGTACCCGAACCTGGGTGTGGTGAAGGTGGAGAACTACCGCAGCTTCGTGATTGCCGACATTCCGGGCCTGATCGAAGGGGCCGCGGATGGCGCCGGCCTCGGTGCGCAGTTTCTGCGCCACCTGCAGCGCACCCGTCTGCTGCTGCACCTGGTGGACATCTCGCCGATGGAAGGTGGGGTGGAAGGCATTTCCCCGGTCGAGCAGGTGCGTGCGATCGAGCGCGAACTGGAAAAGCACGATCCGGAGCTGCTGCAGAAGCCGCGCTGGCTGGTGCTGAACAAGGCTGACCTGATGTTCGAAGACGAAGCGAAGGCCGCGGCCGAGCAGATCGTCGCCGAGCTGGGCTGGAAGGAGCCGTGGTTCCTGGTCTCGGCGCTGGGCCGCGAAGGCACCTTCCCGATCATGAGCCGGATCATGGCGTTCTTCGATCGCCAGAAGGAAGACGAGCTGGAAGCCCGCAACGCGCAGTGATGCCGTTGTGGTTCCGTGCAAAAACCCGGCTTCGGCCGGGTTTTTTGTTGGGACTGCTTTTGCTGTAGAGCCGAGCCATGCTCGGCTTTCCGCGCAGACGGCAGCCGAGCGTGGGCTCGGCTCTACATAAGCTGGATCGCAGGCAACAAAAAACCCGGCCGAGGCCGGGCTTTTGTCTGCAGCCCAACCCCGAAGGGCAGGGCGGCAACGCCGGATCAGGCGGCCTTGAGGGCCTTGATGCGGTCGTTCAGGCGGCTCTTATGGCGAGCAGCCTTGTTCTTGTGGATCAGGCCACGCGCGCTGAAGCGATCCAGGATCGGCTGGGCAACGGCGAAGGCGGCTTCGGCGCCGGCGGCATCGTTGGCGTCCAGCGCCTTGATCACTTTCTTGACAGCGGTGCGCAGCATCGAGCGCTGAGCCACGTTGCGCGCGTTGCGCACGACGGTCTGCTTGGCGCGCTTCTTGGCGGACTTGATATTGGCCACGGT
Organism: Stenotrophomonas sp. 22692; assembly: GCF_052045015.1. Lineage (NCBI taxonomy): Bacteria > Pseudomonadati > Pseudomonadota > Gammaproteobacteria > Lysobacterales > Lysobacteraceae > Stenotrophomonas > Stenotrophomonas sp. 22692. The sequence continues at coordinate 130,061 of NZ_JBQEMR010000002.1, read as the reverse complement.
GGTGGTTTCCTGAAAAAATCGGTGTTATGGGAACAGCAAGCTAGCTAGTATGATGGCCCGAGAAATGCACGTCAAGTCGATTGTCAAGAGGGACGCTGAGTGAGTTCACCGAAGATGTTGCGAGGCCTGCTGTCGTTCAGCAGCATGACCATGGTCTCGCGGGTGCTCGGACTTGTCCGGGACCAGGTGATCACCACCACGTTCGGCACCAATGCGGTCACCGATGCGTTCTGGGTTGCCTTCAGGGTACCCAATTTCCTGCGCCGGTTGTTCGCCGAAGGCTCTTTCGCCACCGCTTTCGTGCCGGTGTTCACGGAAGTGAAGGAAACCCGCAGCCACGCCGAACTGCGTGAGTTGATGGCCCGCACCGCCGGTACCCTGGGTGGGGTGCTGATGCTGGTCACCGCCGTGGCGCTGATCTTCGCACCGCAGCTGGCCTCGGTCTTCTCAAGCGGCGTTGATACCGACCCGGTGAAGCAGGGCCTGCTGATCGACCTGTTCCGCCTGACCTTCCCATTCCTGTTGTTCGTCTCGCTCACCGCGCTGGCCGGCGGTGCGCTGAACAGCTTCCAGCGCTTCGCCATGCCGGCGCTGACCCCGGTCATCCTCAACCTGTGCATGATCGCCGGTGCGCTGTGGCTGGCCCCGCGGCTGGGCGGCACTCCAGAGAAGCAGATCCTGGCACTGGGCTGGGCGGTACTGGCCGCCGGTATCCTGCAACTGCTGTTCCAGCTGCCCTCACTGAAGGGCATCAACCTGCTGACCCTGCCGCGCTGGGGCTGGAGCCACCCGGGCGTGCGCAAAGTGATGACGCTGATGGTGCCGACCCTGTTCGGCTCGTCGGTGGCGCAGATCAACCTGCTGCTGGACACCGTCATCGCGGCCAAGCTGACCGATGGCTCGCAGTCCTGGCTGTCGCTGGCCGACCGCTTCCTGGAGCTGCCGCTGGGCGTGTTCGGCGTGGCGCTGGGCACGGTGATCCTGCCGGCGCTGGCCCGCCACCACGTGAGTACTGACCGCGAGGGCTTCTCGCGCTCGCTGGACTGGGGCCTGCGCATGACCCTGCTGATCTCGGTGCCGGCCATGCTGGGCCTGCTGCTGCTGGCCGAGCCGCTGATCGCGACCATCTTCCAGCATGGCCAGTTCAGCGCCTTCGACACCCGCATGACCGCGCTGTCGGTGTACGGCCTGAGCTTCGGCCTGCCGGCGTTCGCCCTGTTGAAAGTGGTGCTGCCGGCGTTCTACGCCCGCCAGGACACCAAGACTCCGGTCCGTGCCGGTGTGGCCGCGCTGGTGGCCAACATGGTGTTCAACTTCGCGCTGCTGGCGGTGCTGTACCAGGTGATGGTGCCCGATGAGCTGAAAGCGCAGGGCGTAATGGCGGCCATCGGCAAGCAGCCGGGCCTGCACCTGGCGCTGGGCATTGCCAGCGCACTGTCCAGTTACCTGAACCTGGGCCTGTTGTGGTACTGGCTGGGCAAGACCGACGTCTACCAGCGCCGGCCGGGCTGGGGCGGCTATCTGCTGCGCCTGCTGCTGGCCTGTGCGGCCATGGTTGGTGTGCTGCTGGCCCTGTTGCACTGGCTGCCAGCGTTCTCCGCGATGGGTGTCTGGGAGCGGATCGGCAGCCTGTCGCTGCTGGTCGGCGGTGGCGGTGCGACCTACGCGGTGGCCATGCTGGCGATGGGCTTCCGCCCGCGCGACCTGCGTGGGCATTGATCGCGGCCCGTGGCGGCTATACTTCAGGGTTACACCATTGAAACGGCGGCCCCGGTCGGGCCGGAACGAGAGTTGATGAGCAGGCTGTTCAGAAGCGTCGAGGGCGGGGAGCTGTTCCCGAACGGAAGCGTGGTCTGTATCGGTGCATTCGACGGCCTCCACCTGGGTCATCGTGCGCTGGTCCGCCACGCGGTTGCCCGCGCGCGCGCCTTGGGCGTGGCCGCGGTGGCCGTGGCGTTCGAGCCGCTGCCGCGTGAATTCTTCGCCCAGGGCACGCCGCCGCCGCGGCTGACCCTGGCCCGCAGCAAGGTCGAGATCCTGCGCGAGCTCGGTGTCGATGCGATCGGCCTGCTGCGTTTCGACGCGGCAATGGCGGCGATGCCGGCCGAGACCTTCGTGCACCAGCTGCTTGTCAATCGCCTGAGTGCGCGTGAGGTCTGGATCGGGCCGGAGTTCTGCTTCGGCAACCGCCGTCGCGGCGACCTGGCCCTGCTGCAGAAGATGGGCGCCGAACTGGGCTTTACCGCGGGTGAAATCGAAGCGGTCGACCTGCATGGCGAGCGCATCTCCAGCACCCGCATCCGCCAGCTGCTGCAGGAGGGCGACTTCGCCCGCGCCAACGATCTGCTGGGCCGACCGTACGCGATCAGCGGCCGGGTGGTGCGCGGGCGCCAGCTCGGCCGTACGCTGGGCTTCCCCACCGCCAACCTGCGTTTCCCGAAGACCCCTGCGCTGTCGGGCATCTACGCGACCTGGGTGCACGGCGTGTTCGACCAGCCGTGGCCGTCGGTGTCCAGCTTCGGCACGCGGCCGACGGTGGAGGGCGTGGAGCCGCTGCTGGAAGCCCACCTGTTCGATTTCCAGGGCGACCTGTACGGTCGACACATCGAAGTGGAATTCGTCGCCAAGCTGCGCGACGAAGAGAAATTCAATGATCTGGCGGCCCTGACCGACCAGATGCACCGCGACGCCGAACAGGCGCGCGCCATCCTTTCCGAACATAGATTGCGAGCCACTGCGTGAGCCAGGACTACAAGACCACCCTGAACCTGCCAGCCACCGAATTCCCGATGCGCGGCGACCTGCCCAAGCGCGAGCCGGGCATTCTGGCGCAGTGGGAAGCGCAGGGGCTCTACCAGCAGCTGCGCGACAACGCCGCCGGCCGCCCTCTGTTCGTGCTGCACGATGGCCCGCCGTACGCCAACGGCCGCATCCACCTCGGCCACGCGGTCAACAAGATCCTGAAGGACATCATCGTCAAGTCGCGCTACCTGGCCGGCTTCGATGCGCCCTACGTGCCGGGCTGGGACTGCCATGGCCTGCCGATCGAGATCGCGGTCGAAAAGAAGTGGGGCAAGGTCGGCACCAAGCTCGACGCCGTTGAATTCCGCCAGAAGTGCCGCGAGTTCGCCGAAGAGCAGATCAACATCCAGCGCGTGGACTTCAAGCGCCTGGGTGTGACCGGCGACTGGGACAACCCGTACAAGACCCTGAGCTTCGACTTCGAAGCCAACGAGATCCGTGCGCTGGCCAAGGTCGTGGCCAACGGCCACCTGGTCCGCGGCGCCAAGCCGGTGTACTGGTGCTTCGACTGTGGCTCGGCGCTGGCCGAGGCCGAGATCGAGTACCAGGAAAAGGAATCGCCGGCGATCGACGTGGCCTACGCCGCGCGTGATGCGCAGGCCATCGGCCAGGCGTTCGGCGTGAGCGTGCCGGCCGACGTCGAAGTGGCGGTGCCGATCTGGACCACCACCCCGTGGACGCTGCCGGCCTCGCTGGCGGTATCACTTGGTGCGGAGATCAACTACATCCTGGCCGAAGGCCCGGCGCACAACGGCAAGCGCCGTTGGCTGGTGCTGGCTGCCGCGCTGGCCGAGCGCGCACTGCAGCGCTACGGCGTGGACGAAGTGGTGCTGCACGGTGAAACCACCGGCGCGGCGCTGGAAAACCAGCTCTTGGCGCATCCGTTCTACCCGGAACGCGGGATCCTGGTGCTCAACGGCGACCATGTGTCCGACGAGGACGGTACCGGTGCGGTGCATACCGCCCCCGGCCATGGCCAGGAAGACTTCGTGGTCAGCCAGAAGTACGGCCTGCTGGACAAGTACAACGCCGGCCAGGTGACCCCGATCGACGGCCGTGGCGTGTACCTGGAATCGACCCCGCCGGCCGGTGACGTGGTGCTGGCTGGCCAGCACCTGTGGAAGGCGCAGGAGGCCATCGTCGGCGTGCTGCGCGACAACGGTTCGCTGCTGGCGTTCCATCCGATCCGCCACAGCTACCCGCACTGCTGGCGCCACAAGACGCCGGTGGTGTTCCGCGCCACTCCGCAGTGGTTCATCTCGATGGACAAGGCCAACCTGCGCAACGATGCGCTGGCCGCCATCGACACCGTCGGCTGGTTCCCGACCTGGGGCAAGGCGCGCATCCAGAGCATGGTCGACGGTCGTCCGGACTGGACCATCTCGCGCCAGCGCACCTGGGGTGTGCCGATCGCACTGTTCACCCATCGCCATACCGGCGAGATCCACCCGCGTTCGGTGGAACTGATGCAGCAGGTCGCCGACCGCGTCGAAGCCGAGGGCATCGACGTGTGGTATTCGCTGGATGCTGCCGAACTGCTGGGTGCCGAAGCGGCCGACTACGAGAAGGTCACCGACATCCTCGACGTCTGGTTCGATTCGGGCGTGACTCATGAGGGCGTGCTCGCCGCGCGTGGCTTCGGCAAGCCGGCCGACCTCTACCTGGAAGGTTCCGACCAGCATCGCGGCTGGTTCCAGTCCTCGCTGCTGACCGGCGTGGCGATCGACAAGCGCGCCCCGTACAAGCAGTGCCTGACCCACGGCTTCACCGTGGACGAGCACGGCCGCAAGATGTCCAAGTCGCTGGGCAACGGCATCGAGCCGCAGGACATCATGAACAAGCTGGGCGCGGACATCCTGCGCCTGTGGATCGCCTCGGCCGACTACAGCAACGAGATGTCGCTGTCGCAGGAGATCCTCAAGCGTAACGCCGACGCCTACCGTCGCCTGCGCAACACCGCACGCTTCCTGCTCGGCAACCTGGACGGTTTCGATCCGGCCCAGCACCTGCAGCCGCTGGATCAGATGGTCGCGCTGGACCGTTGGATCGTGCATCGCGCGTGGGAGCTGCAGGAGAAGATCAAGGCGGCCTACGACGGCTACAACATGGCCGAGATCGTGCAGCTGCTGCTGAACTTCTGCAGCGTGGACCTGGGCTCGCTGTACCTGGATGTGACCAAGGACCGCCTGTACACGATGCCGACCGATTCGCACGGTCGCCGTTCGGCGCAGAGCGCGATGTACCACATCGCCGAAGCGTTCACCCGCTGGGTCGCACCGATCCTGACCTTCACCGCCGACGAGCTGTGGGGCTACCTGCCGGGCGAGCACGCCGGCCACGTGCTGTTCACCACCTGGTACGACGGCCTGGCGCCGCTGCCGGCCGATGCGCAGCTCAACGCCGCCGATTTCGACCAGCTGCTGGCTGTGCGCGAGCAAGTGGCCAAGGTGCTGGAACCGATGCGCGCCAACGGTGCCATCGGTGCCGCGCTGGAAGCGGAAATCACCATCGCCGCCAGCGAAGAGCAGGCCGCGCGCTGGCAGCCGCTGGCCGATGAACTGCGTTTCCTGTTCATCAGTGGTGACGTGCAGGTGCGTCCGGCGACCACCGACGAGGTGTTCGTCAGCGCCCAGCCGACCACCAAGGCCAAGTGCGTGCGTTGCTGGCACCACCGCGCCGACGTCGGCAGCAATGCCGATCATCCGGAGCTGTGCGGTCGCTGCGTGAGCAACATCACCGGTGCCGGTGAAGTGCGGAGCTGGTTCTGATGGCCGCGCCCCGTCCACATCCGAACGCCCTGGTCTGGCTGCTGCTGTCGGCGGCCATCATCGGCTTGGACCAGTGGTCCAAGGCCTGGGTCCTGTCGAGCCTGCCGGAGTTCCAGCCGGTGGTGGTCATCGACGGCTTCTGGAACTGGTACCGCACCTACAACACCGGTGCGGCGTTCAGTTTCCTGAGCGACGCCGGTGGCTGGCAGAAGCACTTCTTCACCGTGCTGGCGATCGTCATCAGCGGCCTGATGGCCTGGTGGTTGCGTGGCACCGCCCGTGGCAACTGGAAGGCGGCCGTGCCGTATGCGCTGATCATCGGCGGCGCGATCGGCAACGTGATCGACCGCCAGGTGCACGGCCACGTGGTCGATTTCATCCAGTGGTACGTGGGCAGCTACACCTGGCCCTCGTTCAACATCGCCGATTCGGCCATCGTGGTGGGTGCCATCGGCATCGCCCTGTTTGGCCTGTTCGACGGCAAGTCCGCCAAAAAGGCGGATAATGCCAATCCGAAACCGTAAGCCGGCCGCTGCCGGGAGATTGAACTGATGGATGTGCTGCTCGCCAACCCGCGTGGTTTCTGTGCCGGTGTCGATCGTGCGATCGAGATCGTCAAGCGCGCGATCGAAACGCTGGGCGCACCCATCTACGTCCGCCATGAAGTGGTGCACAACCGCTTCGTGGTCGACGACCTGAAGCAGCGCGGCGCGATCTTCGTCGAAGAACTCGATGAAGTGCCGGACAACAACACAGTCATTTTCAGCGCCCATGGCGTGTCCCAGGCCGTGCGTCAGGAAGCCGACCGCCGTGGCCTGAAGGTGTTCGACGCCACCTGCCCGCTGGTGACCAAGGTGCACTTCGAGGTCGCCCGCCACTGCCGTGCCGGCCGTGACGTGGTGCTGATCGGCCACGCGGGTCACCCGGAAGTGGAAGGCACCATGGGCCAGTGGAACCGCGAAGCCGGCACCGGCCAGATCTACCTGGTGGAGGACGTGGAGCAGGTTGCCACGCTGCACATCAACCAGCCGGAAAACTTCGCCTACACCACCCAGACCACGCTGTCGGTGGACGACACGCGCGGCATCATCGATGCATTGCGCGAGCGCTTCCCGGCGATGCAGGGCCCGAAGAACGACGACATCTGCTACGCCACGCAGAACCGCCAGGACGCCGTGCGCGACCTGGCCAAGCGCTGCGACCTGGTGCTGGTGGTCGGTTCGCCGAACAGCTCCAACTCCAACCGTCTGAGCGAGCTGGCCCGCCGTGAGGGCGTGGAGTCGTACCTGATCGACGGCGCGCACGAGATCGATCCGGCGTGGGTGGCAGGCAAGCAGCACATCGGCGTGACCGCAGGTGCCTCGGCGCCGCAGGTGCTGGTCGACGGCGTGCTCGCGCGCCTGGCCGAGCTGGGCGCCAGCGGCGTGGGCGAACTGGACGGCGAACCGGAATCGATGGTGTTCGCGCTGCCGAAGGAACTGCGGTTGCGGTTGGTCGACTGACCGCGGAAGCGCCTCATCCACGCATGGCGTGGATCTACTGAAACTGCTCTGGCGGGTGCGAACCTGGGTTCGCACGCTTTTTCGCATGCAAGGATGGGCGGCCTGCCCATGACCTTTGGCCATGGGGCGGGGCACCTTACAGGCCTAGCATCGGAAGATTCTCCGTTGTTGGAAGTTGCCCGATGAAGACCCGAGCCTTGGCGATGTCGTTGCTGTTCGCGCTGGCGGCCACGCCTGCACTGGCGCAGACCTCGCCACCGGCGAACGCGGCGGCTGCCGGCCTGCTGCGCATCGAGGTCGACGCGCGCGATCTGGCCCGTCGCATCTTCAAGGTGACCGCCACCGTACCGGCCAAGCCCGGCCCGATGACCCTGCTGTACCCGCAGTGGATTCCCGGCAACCATTCGCCCACCGGCCCGATCGACAAGCTGGCCGGCCTGCGCGTGACCGCCAACGGCAGGCCGCTGGCCTGGCAGCGCGACCAGTACAACGTCTATGCCTTCAAGGTGAACGTACCGGAGGGCGTCAGCGAGATCGTCGCCCACTTCGATTTCCTGTCTTCGCAGGGTGGCAGCCAGGGGCGGGTAGTGATGACCCCGGAGATGCTCAACCTGCAGTGGAATGCCAATTCGCTGTATCCGGCCGGCATCGATGCACGGCAGCTGCAGGCGCAGGCCAGCGTGACCCTGCCCAAGGGCTGGTCGTTCGCCACTGCGCTGGAAACCGCGCGCCGCGACGGCGACACCGTGGTGTTCAAGCCGATCTCCTACGACCACCTGGTCGATTCGCCGTTGTTCGCCGGTGAGCACTACCAGCGCATCGATCTCGACCCGGGTGCGAAGGTGCCGGTGCACCTCAATGTGTTTGCCGACGACGCCAAGTCGCTGAAGCCGAGCGAGGCGCAGATCACGATGCACCGCGCGCTGGTGCAGCAGGCCGACAAGCTCTACGGTGCGCGCCACTACAACCACTATGAGTTCCTGCTGGCATTGACCGACCGCCTCGGTGGCATCGGCCTGGAGCATCACCGTTCCAGCGAGAACAGTGCCGATCCGGGCTACTTCACCGAGTGGGACAGCAACGCGTGGATGCGTGACCTGCTGCCGCACGAGTACACCCATTCCTGGAACGGCAAGTACCGTCGCGGCGCCGACCTGGCCACCGCAAACTTCAACGTGCCCATGGGCGACAGCCTGCTGTGGGTGTACGAAGGGCAGACCCAGTTCTGGGGGCAGGTGCTGGCAGCACGCTCGGGGTTGTGGTCGGCTGCGCAGGCGCGCGACATGCTGGCCAATGTGGCCGCGACCTATGACCGTGGCCGCCCGGGCCTGGCCTGGCGTCCGCTGCAGGACACCACCAATGACCCGACCATCGCCCAGCGTCGCACGCTGCCGTATCGCAACTACCAGATGAGCGAGGACTACTACTCCGGCGGCCAGATGCTGTGGCTGGAAGTGGAGGGCAAGCTGCGCGAACTGAGCGGCAACCGCCGCAGCCTGGACGACTTCGCGCGCGCCTTTTTCGGCGTCGGCAATGGCGACTGGGACGTCAATCCGTACACCTTCAATGACGTGGTCGCGACCTTGAACGGCATCGCGCCGTACGACTGGGCCACGTTCCTGCGCGGGCGCCTGGACGGCCACGGTTCGTTGACTGGCGGCCTGGAGCTGGCGGGTTGGAAGCTGGTCTACCGCGATACCCCGAACGATGCCTACAAGGCGCAGGAGAAGCGCGCGAAGGCGGCGCTGCTGGCGTACTCGCTGGGTGCGGCCGTGCTCGACAACGGCACGGTCGGTGATGTGATCTGGGACAGCCCGGCCTTCAACGCCGGTCTTGCACCTGGCATGAAGGTGATCGCGGTGGGCGGGCGCGAGTACAGCAGCCAGCGCTTGAAGGACGCGGTGGCTGCGGCAGCGAAGGACAAGGCGCCGATCATGTTGCTGGTGAAGCAGTTCGACCGCATTGAAACCATGAGCATCGCTTACCACGGTGGCCTGCAGTACCCGGTGCTGGAGCGCATCACCGGTAAGCCCGACCGCCTTGCAGATCTGTGGAAGGCGCGATGAAGTCGCGCGTCCGCGATGGCGTGGTCCTGTTGATGGCGATCCTCGCCATCGTCGGCGCGTTCCTGCACGGCGATGGGCGATGGCTGCACTGGCTGGCCAAGCCCGCGACCACGCTGCTGATCGCGGCCATCGCCTGGCGTGTGCATGATCCGGCACAGCCGTTCTACCGCCGCGCGGTGCTGGCCGGCATGCTGCTGTCGTGCGTGGGCGACATCGCGCTGATGCTGCCGATGGATGCGTTCGTGCCGGGACTGGTCGCGTTCCTGCTGGCGCATGTCTGCTACATCGTCGCCTTCCGCGATGGCCTGCGTGCCGGGCGTGGGCTGTTCGGCGCCGCTGTGCTGCTGGGTGCATTTGCCGTGCTCAACGTGATGGGCCTGTGGCCGCACCTGCCGGTGCCGATGCGTGTGCCGGTGCTGGCCTACGTGGTGGTGCTGGCGTCGATGGCGGTGCTGGCCCTGGCACGGCAGTGGCGCAGCCCGCAGCCCGGTGCTGTGGACGCCCGAAGCGCCCGCTGGGCCGCGGCAGGTGCATTGCTGTTCGTGGCCAGCGATTCCCTGCTGGCCTGGGACCGCTTCGCCGGTGGCCTGCCGTTGGCCAGCCTGCTGGTGTTGTCCACCTACTACGGCGCGCAGTACGCCATCGCCCGCTCGGTGAAATAGAAAAAGGGGACGGAGGGGATTAAGTCGCAAACCGCACCAAGGCAAATACGACTTAATCCCCTCCGTCCCCTTTTGTGTGGCCTATCGGCGGTGCACGCCGCGCAGAGAGCCCTGCGCATCGAACTGCAGGCGCACGGATTCGCGGTCACCGGCCACTTCGTCCGGCAGCCACACCAGCTTGCCGCCCTTGCGCACGATTACATACACGTGGCCGACTTCGGATGCGGGGTTCTGCAGGGCATTGCGTTGTTCCTGCAATGCCTGCGCCACGCGCGGCACGGCCTCGAAATCGATGCTGGCCAGGGATGTGCTGCTGCGCTGCAGGCTGATGGTCGGCGCGAACTGCTGCGGGTTCACCGGATTGCCCTTGCGCCACTGGCCACGTTCAAAGTGATAGCTGTCGACGTGGCCCGGCTGTTGCGGATCGACCAGATCCAGGTTGATGCGGCCATCGTCGGAGAAGTGGATGCTGTGGAAGACCGTCAGCCGCTGGCCGGCCAGTGCCGGCAGCTGCTCCAGTGCCTGACGGGCAGCCAGCAGGTAGTCCGCATCGAACAGGCGATTGTTGCGCTCGGGCGCCGCAGCGGTACTCGCCGCGGGGAAGGGCGCCGGGGACGGCACAAGCGATACGGGTTGTTCGCGCGGTGACTGAGACGGGACGGAGGGTGGCAACCGGTCCGGCTGTACCGAATGCCCCAGCGTTTCGCTGATGGTCTGCACTGCGCCGCCGGCAATGGCCGCGCCCGCCAGAACCAGCAGCAGTACCAGGAACACCGTGCGGGTGGAGGGAGGCTGCTTCATATTCCCTCCAGCCGCACGTTGCTGCGGTCATCCGGGTCGTACAGCAGCGTTACGTGCTCGCGCGGGATGTTGGCCAGTTCAATCAGCGGGATGAAGCGGCGCACGCGGGCCTGCTGCACGTTGCCTTCGCGGTCGATGTATTCCAGCTGGAACTCCACCTGTGGTTGTTCGTTGAGGTAGGTGCCGGTCTGACGGACCTTCAATACCCGGGCCTCCACGCCGATGCCGCGATACTTCAGCGCATCACCGCGGGCATCGGCGTGCAGCAGGCGGCCGAGCAGGCGCAGCCCCAGCGCATAGCCACACAGCACCAGCGGGCATACCAGCAGCGGGTGACCGAACGACAGGAAGGTCCAGCCCAGCCCCTCGTTCTGCAGCCGGTAGGCCAACACATAGGCAGCGGCAACGGCTGCGATGCCGAGTGCTGCACCGATGCCACGCCGCCACAGGCTGGCGACATTCAGTTCGGGCTGCGCACCGTCCAGCACGATGTTGGGGAATGCCCCGGGCGTCCGGCCCAGGCGCGCATCGATGTGCCTGCCCACCTCGAAGCGATGCAGCTGGGGTTTGCTGTCGACCACCAGCATCTGTTCGCGGATCGGCGTACCTGACAGGTTCTTGAAGGACAACTGCAGTTTCCACTGCGCGAAGCCGCGCACCTGCACGCCAGTCTGTTCGGCCTGTTCGATCAGCGCACTGCGCGGTTCACCGTCGGCCAGGATCGACTGCACCCGGTGCAGTGCGCGCGGTGGCCCCAGCAACAGGTAGTGCAGGAAGGCGAACAGCAGCGTCAGCCACAAGGCCAGCGACAGTGCGAGCAGCAACAGTGCCGGCCACGGCGCGCTGCGGTCGACCAACGCCACCGGCCACGAAGTGCCGAAATAGAGAATGCAGGGAAAAGGCAACGCGAAGAACAGCAGGAACGCGCCCCAGAACCAGAGATAGGCTTTCATGGGGGAAGGGGACCGCGGTGGAACAGGGCGCGTAGATTACTACGCTTCAGCGGAACTGCAGGGTAAGCAGGTAGTAGCGGCCGAGCGGATCGTCCAGGCCCGGCATCTGTCCGCCATTGCCGACCAGATAGTTCACCGGTTGCGCATCGAGTACGTTGTGCACATCCAGCGCTGCAACGAGGCGCGGCCCCAGCCGACGTGCGAGGTGCAGGTTCCAGCGCAGCTGGCGTGGATTCATGCACTGGTTCCGATCGACCTGATCCTGCGGGCACTCGGCCCCGGGCAGCCAGGCACGGGTGCGCCCGACCTGGTTGCCGCGCAGGGCGATGTCCCAGTTGCTGTTCTGCCATTGCACGTTCAACACCGCAGCCAGCTCGGGTGTCACGTGGCCGCGCAGGTCCACGGCGGCCTCGTGGTCACGGCGGCGGCGCAGCTCCTGCTGTTTCAGCGCATCGAGCGACAACAACCACTGGCCGTTGCTGCCGCTGTCGATGCGGTACTCGCCACGCAGCACCCAGTTGCGGGAGGTGGTGCGGCCGATGTTGTCGAACGACAGGCGCAGGCTGCTCAGGTGGCCGTCTTCATCCAGTTCCCAGGTACTACGATTCCACACCGCATCGCTGGGCTGCAGGGCGAGGATCTCGTTGCGCAGTTCCACGATGTTGTGGGTCAGCGACAGCGAGAACGTGTCGTTGGGTGTCCACGTGGCTGCCAGCGAATGGCTGCGCGATCGCTCGGCCTTCAGTGCATCGTTCTCTACGACGTTGGCCGTGACGCTGCAGCCGCCACCGCGGGTGGCGATTGCACATTCCGGAAGGGCATTGGACACCGGAAGCGTGATCGAGCCGAAGTAGCCGGGAGGCCGCCGTTGCTCGAACAGGCTCGGTGCACGGTAACCGCGCCCGCTGGCCAGCAGGAACGACCAGTGCGGCGTCGGGCTCCAGCGCAGCCCGGCACGAGGCGAGAACGCCATGAAGCCGCCGTCGCGGTCCCAGCGTGCAGCCAGGTCCGCGCGCAGCGTGGGTGCCAGCGGCAGGCCCAGCTCGGTATAGACGCCACTGCTTTGTCGCGACAGGCGGCGTTGCTGCTGCGGCAGGCCCAGCGCAAGGTCGCCCTGGCTCAGCAGCACATCCGGACGCGAGACCCAGCGTTCATGGCGCAGGTCGATGCCGGTGGCCAGCTGCGCATTGCCCCCGGGCATTGCCATCAGTTCACGCTGCACACCCCACCAGCCCTGCCATTGTGCGGTGCTGCCGCGGTTGCGGATGGACGGAAACAGCGTGTCCGCCTCGGCCGCCGGCGGCGCGTCGAAACCGGGGGTGAACCTGCGCGCCTGCGTTGCTTCAAGCAGGCGCGTCGTGCGCACGGTGCCGGCAGTGGACAAGGTGACTTCGCTGCGCTGCGCGCTGATGCCCGCCTCCCAGCTGCGCCGGCCCTGGTCACGGCCGATGCCGACGGTGACGTCCGCATCGGTGGCGCGGACGCTGGGGCGCACGTTGCCGGCCTCGCGCAGCACACTGTTGAAGGTGATTCCGCGCGAGACTACGGCAACGGCAGTCGGGCCCAGGTCGAAGCGCTGACGGTTGTGACTGGCCCGTGCCTCGACATAGGCATAGCGTCCCTCGCCACGTTCATGCCGGTAGTGCAGGTAGGCCGACGCGGTATCCGAGGCGGGCTGCAGCGAACGCGGGCGCGCGCTGTCAAACCAGCAGCCATCCTCGCGCCGCTTCAGGGGCGGCTCGCAGCGTCGGGCGGGCACGTACCAGTTGCCGAAGATCGCGCCGATCGGATACAGCGAGGTTTCCGCATGCCAGTCACGCTGGTCACCGGCGACATGCTCGACACGGTGCAGATCCAGGCCGGCAAACCAGCGGTCCCCATTGCCACGCGCGCCGCCCGTGGCGGCCTGCAGGCGGTACTGGCCCGCATCGCCGCGGCTGCTGAGTCCGGTCTGCAGCATGGCTTCGGGCCCATCGGCCTGGTCGCGCAGGATGATGTTGACCACGCCGGACATGGCATCGGCCCCATAGATGGCCGAGGCACCGCCGCGTACCAGTTCGATGCGGTCGACGAAGCTCAGCGGAATGCCGCCGAGGTCGGTGAGCCCGCCCTGTTCCAGCGACACCATGGGATAACGCGGCAGGCGCCGGCCGTTGACCAGGAACAGCGTCGCCCGCGGGCCCATGCCGTCCAGGCTGGTGGTGGCCGCTGCACCCACCGGCAGGTACTGCGAATCGCCGCCGCGCGAGGTACTCATGGCGGGATGGCCGTTCATGCCGGGCAGGTGCCGCAGCAGGTCGAACAGATTGCCGTAGCCACTGCGCAGGATGTCGTCGCGATCGATGGTGGTGACCGGCAGTGTGGTCTGCACCGAAGAGCGCGGCAGCCGGCTGCCGGTGACGTGGATGGGTGCCAGTTCCACCTGGTGTGGCGTGTCGGCGGACCTGGGAGCCGGGTGCGGCAGGCGCGGGGCTGCGACCGCTTTCGGTGGCGTGGCAGGTGACTCGGGATGGATACGTCGCACGACAAAGGCACCCGAGGACGTGCGCAGGATGTTCACCGGCAGGCCGGCGACCAGCAGCTTCAGGGAGGCCCCCGTATCGCGTTGGCCACGTGTGCCAGTGGTGCGCAGATCATCCAGTTCACGTGCGTCGAACAGCAGGGCGGTGCCACTCTGCCGGGCCCATTGCTGCAGTGCCGGCACCAGTGGGCCCGCACCCACGTCGATCTCCAGCGTGCCGGCGGGCTCGCCGGCATCGGCCATCGGTAGTGCGGCAACACCCAGTGCAAGGCATAGCAGGGCGCGGAGCAGCCCCCACTGCAGCGCACCCGGACCTGCCTTCACTGCCGGTCTCCTCAGTAGGTGCGGCGCAGTTCCAGCGCGCCATCCGGACGCGTCTGGCCAGCCACGGACCAACCCAGTTCCAGCGCCGACAGCAGCTCCTGTGCATCACCGGCGCGGAAGGTGCCGCTTACAGCCAGGTCGGTGATCTCCGGATCGACGATCACCAGCGGCGTGCGGCCATAACGGTTCATGCGCTCGACCACGATCGACAGGGGCGTGGCATCGAACACCAGTTGCCCCCGCAGCCAGCCTTCAGCGGCTGCGTTGGACGAGAGGGCAGGGCCCGGCTGGATGCGGCCGGAGGGCAGTACCTGCAGCTGTTGGCCAGGCGCCAGTGTGTGCTGCGCTGCGCCGTTGCTGACTTCCACGGCACCTTCCAGCAGCGCGACCTCGACCAGGCCGTCGCGCAGGCGTTCGACCTGGAAGGTCGTGCCGATGTCGCGGATCGTACTGTCGCCGGCGTGCAGTTTCAGCGCCTTGTTCGACGGTGCGACCTGCAGTTGCAGCCGGCCCCGCTCCAGCACCAGATCACGATGGCGCCAGCCGAAGCGGGCGTGGAGAGTGGTGCCGGCATCCAGCATGGCGACGCTGCCATCGGCCAGCGTCTGCTGCTGTGGCTGGTGCGAATCATTGGCGTAGACCTGCGGCGTCGGGTTGCCGTCGACGGCAACCATCCAGCCGATGCCGATCGCCATGCAGACACCGGCGGCAGCGGCCACGCCCGGCAGCCAGCGCCGGCGCGGCGGACGCGCCGCCCGTGCCGCGGCGGTGCGCAGCCAAGGGTCAGCCGCAAGCGCCGCACCCTGCTGGAACAGGGTTTCGGCCTGCACCCAGGCTTTGACGTGGGCCGGATCTTCGGCCAGCCAGTCCTCGAACGCCTCGCGTTCGACCGACGTGCAGTCCGGGGCTTCCAGGCGGGCTACCCAGGCGCTGGCGCGTTCAAACAGCTGTGCATCATCCCTGTGCGGGGTGCCACTCATTGGCCGTCCCTGTCGTTGTGCAGCGGATCCGATCCCAACTCCTGACGCAGGCCCTGCAGGGCCCGGGCGATATGTTTTTCCACGGTCTTGGCAGTAATTCCACAATGCCGCGCGATCTGCGTGTAGCTCATGCCGGTGATGCGGTTGAGCAGATAGACCTCGCGTGCGCGTTCGGGCAGCTTGAACAGGGCCTGCCGCAGCAGGGACAGCATCTGCCCTGACTCGGCCTGGCGCAATGGATCGGGCGAGGAACTGGACGGTTCGTCGCTGCCATCGTGTTCGGCCAGCGGCAGATGCGGCCGCGACTGCGGCGAGCGGCCGCGGTCTGCCAGGCGGTTGCGGGCGATACGATACAGCAGCAGGCGCAGTTCGTCCGGACCCTGTGCGCGGTAGCGGATCAGCCGCTCCATGCAGTCCTGCGCGATATCCTCCGCATCCTCAGGCCCGACCCCCCGCGTGCGCAGGAACGCGCACAGCGGTGCGCGCTCTTCGCGTACGAACGCGATGAAGGCATCCGCAGGTGCGGGTAGCTCCGGCGCGCGATGGATCAGGGGAGACGGGGTGGACAGGGCTGGCCTCGACTGTCGGTGGCGAATGCGTCATCGAGTTTTACGCGACGATGACCGGATGGGGAAGAGTGTGCATCGATCGAATTCTCATTGTGAATGTATTCATTTTTCAGGATCCGTTCCACTGGGGGAGATCACCCCGCTGCGGCGTTGATCGTTCTACCCGCGTGTTGCGGGTGGAGAGAGAACACATGAAGTATTCGAAGTTGAGCCTGGCCCTGGCCGGGCTGATGGGCGTTGCCGCCATATCCGTGGTGGATGACGTCATGGCAATGAATTATCACGTGCAGGGCGATCGCATCTTCCTGAGTGGCGATGTGACCTACGCCGACGTGGTGTCCCTGCCGGCACTGCTGGCCAAGGCGCAGGCCGACGGCCGGCCGGTCCGTGAGGTGGTGCTGCGCACGTCCAATGGTGGTGCGTTGATCGCCGGCGAGTGGCTGCAGGGCATCATCCGCACCTCCGGACTGAACACCATCGTGTCCGGCAATTGCATCTCGTCCTGCTCGATCATGCAGTCTGGTGGCGTCGAACGCTATCTGGCCGGCGATCTGCCGCTCATCGACTCGGTGCAGATCCACGCGGCCAGCAGCGGCGGCAAGGTGATCTACACGCCGTCGCCGCGCATGACCCAGATCTACACCGG
Organism: Stenotrophomonas sp. 22692; assembly: GCF_052045015.1. Classification (NCBI taxonomy): domain Bacteria; kingdom Pseudomonadati; phylum Pseudomonadota; class Gammaproteobacteria; order Lysobacterales; family Lysobacteraceae; genus Stenotrophomonas; species Stenotrophomonas sp. 22692. The sequence continues at coordinate 113,467 of NZ_JBQEMR010000002.1, read as the reverse complement.
CAATTACGGTGGTGGCATGGATGCCGGGCTGCTGCACAAGGCCATGTACGAAGTGGTGAAGCCGAACGGCCTGCTGGTGTTCCGCGATCCGGCACGCGGCACCGGTTCCTCGGTCACTTTCGACCCCGATGGCAGTGGCAGTAAGCTGGAGTCGTTCCCCGGCCAGGACATCTACAGCAACAGGATCATCACCGCGAACGGGTACCGCGATCCGGGCGACACCTTGAATGTCACCGCCAACGTGACCGGCGACATCAACCCCGGCTACCTGCGTACCGGACGCCAGTTGCAGGCGTTCGTCGATGATGATTTCGCGCGCTGGAATACCGACTGGCGATCCACCTACATCAATCTCGCGCAGAGCATCTACAACGCATCCAGCAAGGGTCCGCAGGGCATCGGTGCGCTGTCGGTGCAGGGTTACCTCAGTGACCCGGACATCCAGGACCTGTTGCTGTCCAAGCTGCGGCTGGCTGATCTGGATGTCTCCACGCTGGACAACGCCATGGGCGTGATCCGGGTGACCAACGGCGCCACCTGGCGCACGTCCGCGACGACGGGTGCGGATTTCATGCTGGTCGACAATGGCACCATCGCGCTGGAAGGCGGTGCCCTGCGCGCATCGGAAGTGCGCGTGCTCGGCGCAGGCATGCTGGTCGGCCATGGCGACGTGGCGGGTACTGCGATGGACCGCGCTGCATTGCTGGACGGCACCGGCCCGTCGTACCGCGAAGACGGTTTCAACCGCCTGCGCGTGTTCGGCACGCTGATGCCGCGCGGTGGCGACCTGGTCACCCATGGCTACGTCAACATCATGCCGGGCGGCAAGGTGCTGTTCGACGTTACAGAGAATGGCGGCACCGCTGCAGGCCGCCTGCGCGTGGGTACCTTCTTCGATGACGAGCAGACCGAGGGGGCACTGGTGATCTCCAAGGGGGCCTTCCTCGAACTGAACGTGGCGCAGGGCTACTACGGCCAGGATTTCCGTCGTGATCTGGTTGAGGGCCCGATCTACCAGGGTGGCTTCGAAGAGGCCGTGCGCCTGGGTGACACCGGCTACAGTGCCAGCATCAGCGGTGATGTGTTCCGTCCCCGCCACAATTCGCTGTTGAGCTTCAACGTGAAGCAGACGGCCGATGGCCTGTGGCTGACCGCCAACCCCGGCTTTGACCAGCTGGGCCTGTTCGCCAACGGTACGTCCGGCGACGGCCTGGGCCGTGCGCTGGCGACGGCCTCCGATCGCCAGGACAAGGGGCTGAGATCGCTGCTGGGCGCACTGCAGTTCGCCGACCGCGATGTGATCGCACAACAGGCCGGTGCCCTGCGCGGTGATGCGCACGCCAGCCTGCGCCTGGCAGACACCGCACTGGTGGGCAGCATCGGCAACGTCGTGCAGCAGCACCAGTCGGCCATGCGCAGCGGCGGCGATGCCGATGGCCTGGCCTCGCAGGTGGCGCAGTCGGTCTCCTCCCAGCCGGGCATGCGCCATGGCAGCCTGTTCAACCAGCTGGCGATGCACCTGGTCGAGCCGGCGCCGGGCAGCGTTGCGGGTAGCGGTGATGCCGGACGCAGCCATGGCATCTGGGCACGTGGTTTCGCCAGCCATGGCCGCATCGATGCCGACGGTGGCGTGGCCGGCCTGAGCCACAACATCGGCGGCATCGTGGTCGGTGCCGACACCCGCGTGGCCGATGACCGCGTGACCCTGGGCGTCAGCGTGGCCGCGGCGGACATGTCGACCAAGGCCAGCGATGGCTCTGGTTTCACCGGTGATGTGCGCGCGCTGGACGTGGGCGGTTACCTCGATGCGACGTACGCGCGCGGCTATCTGTCGGCGGCCGTGCGCTACACCGATCTGCGGCATGACACCCGTCGCAGCATCGGCGGTATCGATGGCCTGCAGCAGCCCCTGCGCGCGAAGTACAGCAACGATGCGATCTCCGCACGTGTTGAACATGCGTTCTCGTTCACCACCGGCAAAGGCCTGGTGATCCAGCCGTTGCTGCCGGTGGTGGACTACGCGCGCACTTCGGCCACCCGCTTCAACGAAGGGCAGGGCGCCGGTGCGCTGGCTGGCCGCAGTGGCAGCCTGGAGAGCATCCGCGTGGGTGCGGGCCTGCAGCTGTTCAAGACCTTCGAAGGCAACAACGGTGAGCGCATCACCCCGCGCGCCCGGGTGGTCTGGCAGAAGGAGCTGGGCGATTCGCAGGCCCGCTACAGCACCGGCTTCGCCGCAGCTCCGGATCTGGTGTTCGGCGCCAGCAGCCAGGCGGTGGGCGAGCAGGTGCTGGCCTGGAACCTGGGTGTGACCAGCCGTGCCAGCGAGCGGCTGTCGATCATGGCCGATTACGTGGGCGAGCGCCGCGACGGGCAGATCCAGAACGGCGTGATGCTGGGCCTGGGCTACAGGTTCTAAGTGGCACCCGGCACCGGCGATGACGGCATCGCCGGTGCCATCCCAACGCGGGCGCTGCTGCGGTATGGTCGGTATGGCATTCCACCCAGGCCCATCCATGCAGATCGCCGTCTTCAGTGCCCGTCCCTACGACCGCCGCTTCCTTGATGAGGCGAACCAGCGCGATGCGGCTGGGGACGGCTTTGCGTTCGTGTACTTCGATGTGGCGCTGGACGTGCACACGGCGGCGCTGGCGCAGGATTGCGCAGCCGTATGCGTGTTCGTCAACGACCGCCTGGATGCGCCGGTGCTGCACACCCTGCATGCGATGGGGGTGCGGGCCGTGCTGCTGCGATGCGCAGGTTTCAACAACGTGGATCTGGCGGTTGCAAAAGCGCTGGATCTGTTCGTCGCACGCGTACCGGCCTATTCGCCGGAGGCGGTGGCCGAGCATGCGCTGGCGCTGGTGATGACCCTCAACCGGCAGACCCATCGCGCCTACAACCGGGTGCGCGAAGGCAACTTCATGCTCGATGGCCTGCTCGGGCGCACCCTGCACGGGCGCACGGTCGGCATCGTCGGCACCGGCAAGATCGGCCTGGCTACCGCGCGCATCTTCCACGGCATGGGCTGCACCGTGCTGGGGTACGACCCGTATCCATCGGCGGCCTTCGCTGCCGTGGGCGAAGGGGTTGGACTGGAGGAGCTGCTGGCGCGCGCCGATATCGTGTCGCTGCATTGCCCGCTGACACCCGATACCCAGCATCTGATCAACGACGCCTCGCTGGCGCGGATGAAGACCGGCGCGATGCTGGTCAACACCTCGCGCGGCGGGCTGGTGGATACCCATGCGGTGATCCGCGCGCTGAAGTCGCGGCGGCTGGGTCATCTGGCCATCGACGTCTACGAGCAGGAAAGCGCGCTGTTCTTCCAGGACCTGTCCGGCGAGATCATCGATGATGAGGCCTTCCAGCGCCTGATGACCTTCCCCAACGTGCTGGTGACCGGCCACCAGGGGTTCTTCACCGTAGATGCGCTGCAGGAGATCTCGGCAATCACGCTGGGGAACCTGCGGGATTTCGCCGAGGGGCGGGTGTGTGCGAACCGGGTGGAGGCGAGCTGAGCCGGGTGGATTGACCGCCGGGGCGCCCAGCCCGTAAAATCGCGGGCTCCGCCGGAATAGCTCAGTTGGTAGAGCGGCGCATTCGTAATGCGTAGGTCGCAGGTTCGACTCCTGTTTCCGGCACCATGCTTCCCTATCGCTTACAAATCAGCGATTTACGATCCCCTGCGGTACACCTGTGGGGTACAGTTGGAAGCACTGCGGTACGACCCTGAGAAGCCCACTTATGGTTACTGCTCTGCTGTTTGCGCAGATTCTCTACGGGCTGTTCGATCCCTCGATTCTGAGTTGCCTGCTGGACGTGCTGCGCGGCCGAGTGGGTCTAGTGCCGCCCAAATCGTGGCTAGCGAGGCATGCCTGCGACGCTCGCGACAAGAGCTAGGCGGGACGACCTCGTTGGCTATTCGCTCGATTACCTGGCCTGCGAGAGATCGATAGGTCACCTGATTGCGGGCGAGTCCCGATGAGTGGGTGCTTTGCCAGCAACACCTCCCGTAGCCGCGCAATCAAGTTCTCACGTCATCGAACTAGGTTGCTTGCCTGGCAGGTAGGCTTGACCGAAAACTAGGCGGTGTCGGCTATCCCTCCAGGATAAAGCAGGAAACGTGCCCACCATGGCGGGGGAGTCCTAGACCAGGCTCGTATGGGAAGCGATGTCTCCTATTGGCCGGAAGCGGACGTTGATGCAAGTCGAGCAATAAGTCTTAGGGTCAAATGAAATGATCTTCATCCGGGCACTGGATTAGATGGCGTGGAGTCCGTCATAGGCAACCGTCGGCCACTGCACGGACACCACGCGAGGCACTAACACGGGATGCCGCGGCGACATGGACTACTCGCCGTATGCCTCAAGTGCCCGCATCGAGTAAACGTACGCGGCCCCCGCGTTGACCTGGATTGCAGTAGCGAGCGCCTGCGCAAGCTCTTCCTCACTCGCTCCGGCTTTACGCGCGGCTTCGGTATGCGTGCCAATACACCCGTCGCAACGCAGGGATATCGCGACAGCAACGGCAATCAGCTCACGGGTCTTGGTGTCCAGCGCTTGATCATGCACGGCCGCCGCACCCAGTGATTGGTATGCCTCAAGCATCTTCGGATGGCGCTTTCCCAGGCTGCCAAACGCCTTCTTCACTGCGGGCACGTACTCAGACCAGTTGAACAACATCGGTGCATCTCCTCTTGGAAAATGGAAGTCAGTGGCCGGCGCGGTAGCGCGGAGCCACGGTGTTGCTGGACAGATGTGCCGCCATCTTTTGGCGCGCGGCTTCGAAGGCCTCCCATTCCTCGCCGGCATGCAGCGACGGAAGGGTGATCAGTTCACCGCGATCCAGCCCAGTCAGCGCAGCATCCACAAGGTCTTCGGCCGGCATCACGATCTCGCTCGGCAGGTTCTCCACCGGCAGGCCGCCGACTGCCCAGAAGTCAGTGGCGGTCGCACCCGGAAGAACCGCCTGAACACGTACGCCGGTGTCGGCAAGTTCCTTGTGAAGCGATTGGCTGAAGGCGGTGACGAACGCCTTGCTTCCGCCGTAGACCCCATTGAGGATTTCCGGCGCCACGCTGGCGATAGAGGAAATGTTAATGACAGTGCCCCGCCCGCGGGCCACCATCTGCGGCACGGCGGCATAGGTCAGCCGCATGAGCGCGGTGACATTGAGCTCCACCATGGCGGTCATGCGCTCCACATCACTCTGCAGCAGGGGCGTGTGGGTACCGATGCCCGCGTTGTTGACCAGCACCGAGATATCGGCATCCTGCTGCAGACGGCGCTCTACAGTGACCAGCTGATCGCGCTGGGCCAGGTCGGCGGCGATCACCTCCACGGCGCGCTGGGTCTGGCTGCTGATGCGCTGAGCCAAGGCATTCAGGCGCTGGCGGTCGCGTGCGACCAGAATCAGGTCATGGCCACGACGGGCCAAGCGTTCGGCATAGATCGCGCCAATGCCAGACGAAGCACCGGTGACCAGGGCTACGCCGGGGGAAGAGGGGGGTGCGGACATGGTGGTTTCTCCAGTAAGGCGGCCGTGGCCGCGGGGGTGTGGAGAAAGCATGCGCCTGATGGACGATGGCTCAAATGACGTATATAGTCATGTTTTAGGACATGGAGGTTCGGCCACCATGCACAGGGTTGGATACGTACTGGGCGATGGCTTTCAGGTCATGGCGCTCGGCTCGCAGGCGGTGTTCGAGTTCGCCAACCTCGTTCATGGCGAGACCTTCTACGCCGTGGAGAACTGGTCGCTCCAGGGCGGTGAGGTCAATGCCTCGCTGGGCATGCGAGTGGTGACGCGCGAGCTGAGCGGGCGCAGCCGCGCCGACACCTGGATGTTCGCCGGCGTGATTGACCCGCTGTCCGGCCCGGTTTCGCCAGCGTTGCTGGAATTCGTACGTCGAGTGGCACCCAGAGCCCGGCGCGTGGCGGGCATCTGCACAGGTGGTTTCATCTTGGCCGAAGCCGGTGTGCTGACCCAGCGGCGGGCCACCACCCACTGGGCGTACGCCGAGCACATGCAGCAGCGCCACCCCGACATCCAAGTGGAAGCAGATCGGATCTTCATCCTGGATGGGCAATTCTGGACCTCAGCCGGCATGACCGCGGCGCTGGACATGGCGCTTGGCATGGTTGAGAAAGACCTGGGGCCGAAGGTGGCAGGCTCGGTGGCACACCGTCTGGTGATGCACCATCGGCGCGCTGGCGGACAGACCCAGCACTCGGAACTGTTGGAACTGGCACCGCGAAGCGACCGGATTCAACAAGCGCTCGACTATGCCAAGCGCCATCTGGGCGAACCACTGGGCGTGGAGCAGCTGGCGGAACGGGTCAACCTGAGCCCCCGACAGTTCAGCCGGATCTTCACGGCGGAGACCGGTCAGTCCCCAGCGAAGGCGATTGAGGCGTTGCGACTCGAGGCTGCACGCATCATGGTCGAACAGGGTAGGCACCCGCTGGAAGTGATTGCCCGTGAGAATGGGTTTCGCGACCGGAGGCATCTTCGCGAGGCCTACCTGCGAGGATTCGGAGTCACCCCCCAATCCATGCGGCGGCAGTCTCGCGCCGGACTAAAAACGTGACTGGAATTTCCAACACTGATCCATCGTCCACCGGACGCAGCCGGGTCAGCCGCGCCGCATAGGGAAGTCCGCTCCTGGCCGATAGCAGACTCTTAACGAGAGACCCTTCGCAGTTGGACAAGCGTAAAGGGAGGCGTGTACGAGATATCCCCGGACGCCAGTCCTACCCCTTGACCATTGCAACCAAAGTTTTCTGCCCTCGCGCAACCGTAGGGCAGCAGAAGTGGAAACTTAAGGTTGCGCGTCTACCCGCGTAGATTCCGCTTGTATCCGCCAGTCGAACTGCATCGGTGATTGCCGATAGATTGGATTTTCGATATCTGCAGGTCTGTGCTTTAGTTCTGGTCTGCCCAAAAACAGACTGACGCAATGTTAAAATTTGCACTGGAGCGGTTGCTTCCTGGCGAAATTGCCACTATCGGGGCGGGGAAGACGGCATACGGCCGATACCTCATGATCTGTCTTCCCTTCCGGGCCCGGCTTATAGTGGACCTCCGGACGCGCGCTGGAACGACTGTCAGGGGCAAGTGCAGATGAGGTCGCCGCGCCCCTCTAAAGCGCAGCGCGACGCCGTTGTAGCCAATGACGCGCCCTATGGGCCGGTCTCACGTCAATCGCATTTGCTAGAAGTTCCGATACGGCGTCTCTCTGATCTGATGGGGCCCGACACCACGCTACGCCAGATTTACTTCCTTATGGCGCTATGGCGCGTAGATGCCGTGGGATTGTCTGCGGGTAGTATCGAGGAGCAGATGAGCAGGGCTGTCCCTGTTGCCCAAAGCACCATTAGTAGATCCCTGCGCATACTTCGGGAGTTGGGGTTGGTTGAAGTCTTCTTGGCACCGCACGACGGTAGGATCAGATTGACTCGACTAAGCCCACTAGGTCGGTCATTCATGGCTAGTCTGCGGGACTTGGTGCCGTGTGAGGAGGAGAAAAAGACAGATAGGGGCGGCGAGACGCCGGGGAATTAAAGGCTATCTGGTTGAGGTGGCCTGCAGGGCATAGGGGCGCAATGTTGAGTCTTAGGTTACGCCCCTCCTTTTTTTCTCCGTCTACAACGGGCGATGAGGATCGCAGTAGTGGGTTCCTGCGCACACAAGTTGAAGTGCCGTGCTCGCTTGCCTTCAAGTGAATCTAGGGCGAGGGCGCTGCTTAGGGCTAAGTCGGCATCGGAACTACGTCGGATAGATCTGCGATGGGGTGCGAGCGGATGGCATCGCGGTGGCAGCGCCTATTAGGCAACTCTCTAGTTGGTCCGTTATGGCGATGCGCATTGGAAGTAAAGCACTCAATAAATATCGTTTAGACGATCTTCATTGCACTGGAGGTTGGGCCGAAAACTTCCCAGTTGGATCTGCCCTAATTCTGGCTCCATCCAGGCATTCCTCGCTCACCTTCCTCTGCTCATCCAAGAGGATGAAGAGCGCCGACTGCATGCTTTTTCCCTGAACTGCAACCATTGCACTGGGCATGTATCTGTCGATCATTCCCCTCTCGATGTCCGACAGTGGCTTCCCGAGGCGATAAGCGTCTACGGCGCTGCTAAGAATCGTAGCATTCAGTATGCAACTCCGAATCCCTTGGCGGTCATAAGTGCTTTTCTCAAGAGTAGCCAGCCTTCTCTCGATCTCCGAGTTCCTTGCCGAGATTTTGCCATTCTCTCTCGCAAACTCTTGCTGGTAGCCGCGAGCCTCTTTCAAGTCTGCCTCGGCTTCAGCAATCGACGACTGTGAAATGAGATAAGTGGCCGCCGCGCCCGCGCATGCCCCGAGGATCAATAAAGCGACTGCTTTTGTACTCATGACTTCCTTGTTTAAAGGTCAACAGCTATGGGACTGTTCAGATGCGTGAATTCTATCATCGTCCAACCACCCGGATCACCGGAAATGCAATGCTGCCCGATCCCTTGGTCGCTCAGTGCCATCTTGAGCGGGTATCCATCATTTGTTGAAAGCGCTTAGGTATGTCTGTCGAGCTGGACTGGGTGAGCGGGAGGGTTCCTGGAATTTCAGGGTGATGAAGGACAGGCGTACGCACCTGCGCCAAACGCTGGGAGCATAGGAAAGGCGGTCTGCCGGGCCCGGTCGGGCACCTTTGTTTTTGACGTGTCGTTTCGGTTGCATCGCGGTGTCGAACTAGTACGGCAGAGCGAAGTCGTAGACCTGAACAGGTTTGCGAGGAGCCATTGTTGAGATGGAGCAGTTCGCGAGACATTCGCCTAGCAACCGCAGGCGGGCTATGGCGAGGCCTGCTGCTTCCTCGGGGGCATACATGACCAACTCTCCGGCACCCACCGTTTGCCTCGAACTTTGGGGGATGACGGCGCTAGCTACCACTTGTCCATGTTGTCCAGGTTTGACGATCACTTCCAGTTCCATAGGGGTGACGGGGCCGCGTGCGCGCTGCGCGGGGAGCGACATTGTGTTCTCGGTACCATATGTGTCCGTGATACGACTCACGATGACCACGCTTTGCAGACTGTCGCAGGTGGCTTCAATCCAGATGGAGCTGTGGTTCCGGGTTAGCACGTGGTCCATGTGGATTGCCTGAAGGCGGTGAGCGTCTGTCATCACGTTGGCAGGGAACGCGGAGTAAGGAACTACCATTGTGTCGCCGCGCATGTTTAGCCTGTCCATCCCGAAAAGCGACCTGTAGGACGGCACATCTTCCTCAGGGTGCGGCCAGTAAAGGAGCAAACGGCAGTCATCGGGGTCCATCCAGATACTGACTTCCTCACCTTCCATAGCGCTGTTAGCGATGGCACGGCGCAGTTGGTTAATTGTCTGGGTCGCCGAGCCGCGCATCGGGAGTGACACGCCATAGGACGTGCCCGGCCCCCCCAGTTCAACGTAATCACACAGATAGGAGACGCCGGTTGCAGCCTTGTAGCCCTTCTGTCGTAGGCGACCGGCGATGTCTCCCGGCTGCACCTCGATAGGTACGCGGGATACCTTTGGTGCTCGCTTTCGAGGTGCTCCGGGAGCTTTAGCGACGTGGCTCGCAGTGCGCTGCGACATTGCTTTGTGAGCTTTCCTACGAGCCTTGATAGCCGACAGTGCAGCGATGTGCCCTGTGGGGTCGGTTGTAGTTGCAGGGTTGATCGCGACCATGATGGTTTTTCTCATTGTGATGAACAGCAGCGAACGCAGGGCTACCTGGGATAGGCCTGGGCATATAACTGCCGGTGATTAATTGAAGAATTGACTAGTCAGTCGAGGGCTTAGGACAGGCTCACGGGCAACCTCTGGTGCAGGTGGCTCCTGATCTGGTGCATGGGTCCCATCCAAACCTATGTGTCTTATCCCTATAGGACAGGTGAGGCTTGGTTGCTTATCCCTACGTAAGGCTCGACGCACGGGGGGGGCTAGGGCGCTGTTTTTCGGTCGCCCAGCGAACATCGCATCAGCTGGGTCTGAACTCCGGATTCCCGTTCTGGGAGGGTCAGGGGGAATTGCGAGTTGGTGTCCGGGTTGCACTGAATAACCCGGTGTCTGGTCGGTTCGGGGAGGGGCGCTGGACCGTTGCGCTGTGGGGGATGCGGTCCGCTTTTCCGAGGGTCAGCCCGAACCCCAGTGCGTAACCTCTATGGGGCAGGGGAGGCGCAGTAGGTAAACCGGTGCTTAGCATGTCATCAGGGGGACCTCCTCAGCTTCGTTGCTGAGGGGGCGCAGGGGGTTACCGGTCCATCGCTTCCAGTCTGCGCAGGAGACGCGAGACGCTTGCACGGAGCCACGCTCAGCCTGGGCAGGAGGCGCGAGACACGCGCACAGGGCTACACTGAACCCCTAGCTGTCAGTATCCCTCGGCCATTCAGGGCCGACTCCATCCCGTCTAATGTGGAGACCCCTGCCGCCTGAAGCCCGCCTATAGCCTCCCTAAGGCGCTACGCGAACTGTTCGACCTGCTGCTGGACAGGCTTTCACGCAGCCTCATTGCCACGCTGGACGAGTTTGGGGGGAGGGGCTGCGCCATTGGAGTTGGTTTGGTCAGATGGGCTGAACCTGCCAAGGAGGCACACAATCGAAATCGCGAGCAAGCTGGTCGACAAATTCGCGCACCATCTTTGGAATGTATCGGGCAGTTGGATAGACAGCATGAACTGGCAACATCCCGGCGCGGAGACCCGTGAGCACTGGGACAAGTGCGCCGGCTCTCAATGCGTCTACAAAGGCAAACTCCGGCCCATAGGCGATACCGGCGCCTGACACTGCAGCTGAGGTCAGCAGATCCATATTGTCTGCCAGCAGGCGGGGCTCGATGTTCGGCGCCCGCTGTGCGCCTTCGGCATCGAGGAAGGTCCAGTCGCCTGAAGAGGTGGCACCCTTGAATGCCAAGCAAGCATGTCGCTCCAGATCCGATGGCAGCTTCGGCTCGCCGTGAATACTGAGGTAGCTAGGCGAGGCACACGCCATCATTCTACAGTTTGCTAGGCGGCGCACCGTCAGGTTCTGATCCCAGATCTCGCCAATGCGGATCGCCACGTCGATCCCGCTCGCAAGCAGATCCACGTGGCAGTCGGACAAACTTAGGTCTATGCGAATTCCCGGATGGAGTTTGAGATATTCGCTGACATTGCTGCCCAGGCACTTCGAGCCAAAGGTGACGGGTGCGGCCACCCGGAGGACTCCGAGCAGTGCCCGATCCCGGTCGGCGACTTCTCGCTCGGCGTCATCTATCTCCGCCAAGATGCGCTTGCACCGCGCATGGTAGAGCCTTCCGACTTCAGTCAGCATCAACTGGCGCGTACTTCGTTGTATCAGTCTCGCTCCTAGCCGGTTCTCGAGCGACTGGAGATATCGCCCTGCCATCGCGGATGACACATCGAGCTTACGCCCGGCAGCTGCAAGGCTGCCATGTTCGATTGCGAGTACGAAGAGGCGAATAGCGGTCATCTGGTCCATGCAATGACCATATACGATCGGTATGGACGGTCAACATCTTTCGTCCATTCCGCCCTCAGGGTATGCGACCTAGGATAGCTCCATGGCTGCTGTCGGCCGCTGAGGAGAGAACATGAAGATTGAAACCAACAGGATCATTAGCCACGTTGAGGTGCAGGGCCAGGGCGATACCGCACTGGTCTTCCTCCACTACTGGGGCGGCTCATCAAGGACTTGGCGTCACGTCACCGAGTTGCTATCACCTCGCTTCAAGACCGTCGCGACTGATCACAGAGGCTGGGGGCGGTCATCGTCTGGAGACGGATACAGTATCGAGGCACTCGCAGAGGACGCCTTGAGCGTGATAGTTCGACTGGGCTTGGAGCGCTTCGTCCTAGTGGGCCATTCCATGGGGGGGAAAACAGCCCAGCTCATGGCCTCGAAGAGGCCGGCAGGATTGGTGGGGCTGGTGCTTGTTGCCCCGGCATCGCCTGGTCCGTCCCTCTTTCCGCTGGAACAGCGCGCCATGATGAGCCACGCCTACGATTCGCGGGAATCAGTCGAGGCGACTTGCCTAAACGTGCTCACGGAAAAAGTGCTCAGCCGGGCTGACTTGCAACAGGTGATTGAGGACAGCTTGAGCGGCACGGCGGAGGCAAAGCTGGCCTGGCCCATGGAAGCGATGACGGAAGACCTTTCATCTGAAGCTGCCAAGATCCAGGTTCCGGTCCTGATCATTGGCGGGGAATGCGACAAGGTCGACCCCATTGCAGTACTCAAATCACAGGTCCTGCCGCTGATTCCCCATGCAAAAATGCACGTACTGAAGAACACCGGCCATCTTTCCCCTTTGGAATCTCCTGATGAGCTGGCAAACCACATTTCGCGATTTGCAGAAGGACTCTGAGGACCATGGCTATGTTTCAGGACGTGGGGCTACTGGCAAGCAGTAGGCCAGAAGAGGTTGCACGCGTCTTCGATCAAGCGTTCAACGAAGGCGACCTCGAAACACTCGTCGATCTATTCGCTCCCGACGCAATTATGCAGTTGGTTGATGGCAGTCGGGTACGTGCTCACACAAGAGACCACCGCCGGGCGCTTGAGGACCTGCTGGCCACGGGCGCCAAGATCCGCAACGACGTACGGCTCTGCATCGTGAGCCAAGACACCGCCTTGCTCCTACTCGACTGGAGCCTCCAACTTCCAGGACAGCCCGGCGCGGAGAACGAGATACAGATCGGCACCGCTACTCAGGTCGTGGTGGTGGATACAAGTGGTAAGTGGCGGCTGAAGATCGCCAACCCCATGGGGATCGAAGTGCTTTCCTGCAGCTAGGCCTCAACAGAGGCCGAGCGCTTGCTGCGGGCACGACGGCGGATACCACCACGGAGGGGCAACGGGAGAAGGCAGCGTGCAGGGACTCCAAGTTGGCGGAAGGCGGAGCCTCGTGAGGTACGTCGGTGCACCTAAGGAGCGCTGAGAGCTTGAGTTCGGGTGTGTTGATTGATGGATGACTCATCAGTCAACAAGGGGAGGGTGTAGCTGTAGGTGGAACCTGACGCTCTGGAATAGGTGCCCTATCCAAATCAGTAGAGACCCTTATCTCTAGATGCAAGATTCAGATTGAGTCTTATCCCTAGGTGTATGGGGTAGGGGGTCTCTTCTTCGTGGGCGACCCTAATCGCTCACCGATATCCTTAGTCCAGCTTTTTGGGTAGGCGCGGCAATGACTGGGCTCGCTCCCTTTTCGGTCGACTAAATGGCGGAAGGGGCAGTGAGCGTGCCTCGCCTGTCGAGGGTCCGTCCGGATGTGTCCGCGCGTAATCTATAGTCCATAACAATGGAGCACGGGCGGCGCTATGCTAGGGTGGGATCTTACGCCGCGAGGATAGAACTTGATCGGCATGAGGCGACTTGGATTGGACCTTGTGGCGATGAATGAATGCCGAGGGTCGGGGGTAATCGCGCCCGAACCAGTCGGTCCAGCTTCTAACCATCCCTAGGCAAACAGCGGCGAGCGTCGCGAAGGGGAAGGTTATCTACTGGGTCGCATCGATCCGCCAGCGCTGACCTCATGTCACCCCTTTTCTCGCTCTTGTAACTTCCTGATCAACCGCATGGCCGCAGTAGGTGTCCATGGGTTGCGCTCGCTGCTGGGCAGGGAGCCCAACGCGCGGCGCTTAGCCAGTCGCAAGCGTCAGCGTGCGTGAGGCCGGGAGGGCACTCGGCGTCCCACGGCAGGGGCGGGGAAGGGAGTTCGAGGACAATTGGCGGGCGACGTTCACGGCGACGTAAACCCCCTAGCCGAACGCCGGAACGACAATTGAATCCGCAAAGATTCGTGCCCGCCTCGGACGCGCGTGCATGGGGTTCAACCTGGGGCTTGCCCTTCCAGCCTCTTTAGCAATCTCGAAACACCCACACGGGTCCACTCAGCACCTCTAGGTGTCAGAATCCCGCGACTGTTAAGGGAGGACACGATGCCGCCCAAGGTGGTGACGCCTGTGTTCTGAAGTTCCCTTACGGTGTCCTCAAGTCTCCGTGCGAAGGCGTTTGCCTTGCTCTGCACTGCCTTCATAGCCGCCGCATTGCCCTTCCCCGCGCGCCTCAGCGCTTCGGCACCATTGGGATTTCCCAGCACTCGGCCACGCGCCTTGGCAGCCTGTAGGGCGGCTTTGGTGCGGTTCGAGATGGCTACCCGTTCCTGTTCGGCGACGAGTGCAAGGATGCCGACCGTGAGCTCACAGGCATCGGGCATGTCAGCGGCAATGAATCGTGCGCCAGAGTCACGCAGCGTCAGTAGGAAGGCGGCGTTACGACTAAGACGGTCCAGCTTGGCAATGAGCAATGTCGCTCCAGTGAGCGAACACAGGCGCAGCGCCTTCAGTAGCTCAGGGCGGGTGTTGTGCTTGCCGGACTCTGTTTCAGTGTACGTCTCAACGATCACGCCACCGCGCTGCGCAGAAAGTGCCTCACACGCTGTGCGCTGTGCCTCAAGGCCAAGGCCGGATGCGGCCTGAGAGCGAGTGGACACGCGGTAGTAGGCGATAAAGCGGGGGGTGACAGGCATGGTGTATCAAAGTCACTAACGTTCGTTAGGGGTAAGGATACACTTCCTCGAGCCGATTTGAGCCCAATGCTTCCTGCGCGGAGGGGTGTGATCGACTATTGATTGCCGTTAATGGAATGTGATAAAAAAGTCGTGCCCGCTCGAAATTGAGAGCGGGGTCACAGTTAGCACGTCCGGCCAATGTCTGCAAAGCGCAGTCAGTGACCACCGGAGCGCGGCGGCTATCAGGCTCGATGTTACTTCGACAACGATGGTCATCACGAGTTCCTCCAGGACTATGCGACGAATTGATCTTCACGTATGCGGCCAAGCTTCGGATCAGCCGAGGTGGGTAAGGCACCTCGCGAGAGGGCCTGTATTTAACAGGGGGGGGAAAGGTCGCCGCAGCCTCCCCCTTCCTGTAGAGGCTAGGAAGCCAGTGAATGTGAAGATCTTGAAGCCTACGACAGCACTGCAAGCGGCGCTGCTCTCGAGAAGTTACATCCATTTCGACCGACGACTGACCACGAAGGCTTGCAAGGCGCTGGTCGAAAGTCCAGAGGCGGTTCGTAAGCATGCTTTCTTGCCCTTTTTGCAGCAGGATATCGTGCGACTTCGCATCAAGCGTGATGCGACAACGGGGAAGCCTGTAAAGAAACATAAGATCAGACCGATCAAGTATGCGTCGCATGCTGACTCGGCGATCTATGCCTATTACAACTTCATTCTTTCGCAGCTGTACGAAGAGCGCATAGGCGACTCGGAGCTCGCGGAAGCAGTGATTGCATTCAGGGCGCTAGGCAAATCGAACATCGATTTGGCGCAGCAGGCGTTCCATTGGATCGCAGAGAATCGTCCATGTACTGCGCTTGGCTTCGATGTAGAGGATTTCTTTGGTTCGCTAGATCATGGGACCCTGAAGCAGTCCTGGGCCAGCCTTCTTTCGACCAGTGCGCTCCCCCCGGATCACTACGCCGTCTACAAGTCGTTGACGCGACACGCATCTGTACGCCTTGATAGGGCTCGTCTGGAGCTGGGTATCAGCCGGACAGCGATGAAAAAGCATCGCATCGAAAGGATTTGCAGTCCCGAAGAATTCAGGGAAAAGATACGAGCCGGTGGATTGATATCGGTCAATCCCGCGAAAGCTGGTGTTCCGCAAGGCTCCCCTATCAGTGCGCTGCTTTCAAATATTTACATGATGCCTTTCGATCAGCGAATGCTCGCTGAGACCAAGGCTGTCGGGGGCTTCTATCGACGCTACTGTGACGACATCTTGGTGGTGGTTCCAACAGAACATGTTTCTACGGTCAAGGGTTTGGTCGCCAGTGAACTGAGCGCGCTTAAGCTCAAGCTCCAGGAATCCAAAACGCTTGAATGTACCTTTGCTCCAACCTCTAGTAAGCCCCTTCAGTATTTGGGGCTTCTTTTCGATGGCGCGCAGATCACGCTTCGCTCGGCTGGGATCGCTCGTTTCAATGCGCGCATGAGGCGGGGTGTGAAGTCCTTCCGGAATTCTAAGAAGTACGACGGTCAGACTCCCATCTTCTACCAGCGAAGGAAAGTGTTGATCCATAGGTACACGGAGAATGTAAAGCCTGGAGAGCGCAACTTCACGACCTATGTAAAGCGTGCAGTGAAAGCTACTGGATCAGAGGCGATCAAGCGTCAGCTACGTCGGCATGGTCGGCGCTTTGCAAAGCTCGTGAAGGACTAGTGAGCTGCTATCGAACTGCTCTTGATCTGTTGAGGGCGATCCTTCGCTGTAGCGCTTGCTCAATGCTTAAGCCATGAGATGAAAATCAGAACGGCGGCGGCGGCCGAAGCGCCAAAGAAGACATTGAGCGCACCTCGCCTTCCTTCCGCGATTTTTTTGGTAGCGTTCAACTGTTCAAGGATAGCTTCGTCAATGAGCTGTGAGCGCGCCTGAGTGTGCAGACGCGCTGCTGCTGAGCTATCAATTTCGGCAGGTCCCTTTGAAGGCCTCCGTCGAAGGTGCTTACTTTTCATGTGCGTTCATTTGAACTCAGTTGAGTAAGGTTGACGCTGGTGCGCAACAAGCGCGTTTGGAAGGCCTGCCCACGATATCAAAGTGCGATGCCTGGGGCGGAGTATGGCGTCATTGCCCGCGCTGCGACTGCCAATACCTCGCCTGCTAAGTTCCTGATTCGCAGCGCCGATGAGCTCAGAGCACGGACAAGTGGTCCGTATGTACCAGCTCACGCACCCGCGCACAGACCACACTTTGATTGGACAGACTGTCCTATTTCGTCCCTTGGGTGCTGAAGATCACGGCAGTGGCACCCCGTCTTGCCCTCAGGCTGGACACGAGGTCGTCATCAAGCGTCCTCCCCCGGTGCAACCGTAGCCGCTGCGCCGGGAAGACGAAACGCCTGCATGCGGGCACCCCGACGGGGGTAAAGCCGCCAGTTGATCTATCTATGCCCCTTCGGAAAATTGCAATGAAAACCGCGCCCGGTTCCACGCCAGGGTCCGCCCCAAGCCCACCAACGACGCATTAGCGCGCCGCCTGAAGTGCACCAGACGTCAGCCTAAAGTCCACCCCAAGTCTTTCTCGGGACCGGCTTGGGGAACACGTTACCTGCGCCTCGGTTCCTTTTGACCTCTGCTGCCCCGGCCTTGCCTCCGAACCTGTCGCGCAGGCAATGCTCAATCAGTGCGGCGATCATCCCCTGTGCATACCGGTTGACCACAGTCCAGTCCGGGTAAGTCTTAGTGCCGTTGACGATGTAGCGCAAGGCTTGCCGTTGGTTCGCCGCCTCCAATAGCTGCACTGTCGGCAGCAGGTTCGCAGCACTCGGCCAGAGACGGTCGAGGCGCATCTCCATCGCCCTTTCATGGATTCGGGGG
This sequence comes from Stenotrophomonas sp. 22692, assembly GCF_052045015.1. Taxonomy (NCBI): domain Bacteria; kingdom Pseudomonadati; phylum Pseudomonadota; class Gammaproteobacteria; order Lysobacterales; family Lysobacteraceae; genus Stenotrophomonas; species Stenotrophomonas sp. 22692. Next base: position 96,074 of record NZ_JBQEMR010000002.1, on the reverse strand, counting down.
AGATCGTGGTTCAGCTTTAGCAGGGCATCCAAGGTGGCTCCACGGCTCCTTAGAAATGCCTTCAGGCCCAGCTCCAGCGATTGAGCAATGAGCATGTACGGGACCACGGACCGGTCGTCCTGCTGCTTCACCATATCGGCGGCACGTTGGTAGTCGTGGGCGTACCTCAGGAGGCCAAGGGAGGAGGTGCGCTCCTCTTCGTCTGCGATCTGTTCGGGGGTCTTCTTCGCCACGGAGGTGTCCTCGTGGGGCGGTTGCTGGGGTGGGGAACAGGGCAATACGATACGCCTGTCATTGAAAGGGAACTCAAATGATCGCGCCACCCACCAACGTCCTATGTCGCACCTTCTTCATCAAAGCCGCCAGCTACGGCACCGCGTTCACCTTGGAGGTGGACGGTATCGAATACCTCGTGACAGCTCGGCACCTGTTCGATACAGAGGCAGCGGAGCATGAGGTCTCAGTCCACGTAAACAACAGGCTGACCAAGCTCGACATTCTGCAACTGGATTTCGGTCGGGGGGAGGCTGATATCGCGGTGCTAAGGGTCCGCCAGCGCTTGTCGCCTCAGGGAATGGACTTGGAGCCTACGGTCGCGAACATGACGTTAGGGCAGGACGTGTTCATCCTGGGCTTCCCTGACCAAATGTATGAAGACGTGGGCATGCACATGAATGGCTTTCCTTGTCCACTGGTGAAGCGGGGGACCGCCTCCAATCTTGGTATGCGTGATCCGCAGGAACTGTTGGTGGACGTGTGGTCAAACCTTGGGTTCTCCGGGGGTCCCGTCGTGTTCTCGCCGCTTGATAAACCGAAGGTCTTTCGGGTGGCTGGTGTCATTTCAGGCTTCAAGCTGTACCACGAACCGGTGAAGGATAAGGACGGCAACGACACCGGAATGTATGTCGAGGTGAACTCGGGCTTCCTCCGTGCGTATGGCATCAAACACGCTCTGACGATTATTGAGCGGATGGCCGCTAATCCTCCCTCAGACACCAGCCATTAGACCGCCGCTACCGGAAGCACACCCGATGAATCCAGCAGAGACCTTCTGTGCGCAGCTCTACGCGGTCCACTCAGGTCGTGTGCCGTTGTTCGTGGGCATGCAGAAGCCCTTTCGCAAGGTCTATCCGCTCGTCTTCCAGAACCATGAAGGTATGCCACTGGGTCTCGTCGGCTGCGCCTGGAATGAAGGCATGGACCCGGACCTAGTGCAGCTCTATCACATAAGCGCCTTTCAACCTGGCTCAGGGGCAGGGAGCGAAATCATGTCCGCCCTCTGCGCCCTTGCGGACGAACTCCAGGTCCGCATCACAACGCAGCCCGAATTGATCGGCGTGGGTGTGCCCGGCTGGGCAGTGCCTGACGATGGAGAGGCGGCGCTAAGGCGATGGTATACGCGGTTTGGATTCACGCGGATCGCTGGTGTTCATCTCGAAAGGTCGCCGAAGCTCACCCCTCCGACCGCCTGACGGCACAGGTCCAGGCTTAGCACGCGGGCGTAGCTGTTCATTGTGACGCCCTCGCGTTCATGGCCCGCCACCTGCTGCACGACTTCCTTGGGGGCACCAGCGTTCAGGGCGGCGGTAATGAACGTGGCTCGCAGACCGTGGAACACGAGGCGACGGTCTGTGATCCCGAGTGAGCGGATACGTCGGCCCCATGTCTTCCCGATCCCGTGTCCTCGTTTGCGGTCAGGGCCTCCGGGCACAAGGCCGGGCAGCAGGAAGCCGTCGCCAGTGTTCGCCGTCAGCTCGACTAGCAGCTCCCGAATCGCAGGATGCACCGGGACCACGCGTACCGCAGCGGCAGATTTACCTTCGCGGACGTGGATTACCTCGGCTTCGGCGTCGTAGTCGGCAACCGTCAGAGCGCACACCTCGTTCAACCGCATGCCGGTGTAGAGGGCAAGCAGCGTCAGCGGGTACAGCAGGGGTTCCCTTCGGTCATCCTTCAGCCCCCTCAGCACCACCAGCAGTTCCCCCTCAGTCCATGCCCTGCGAGGAGCCTCTTGCCCGCGCTTTGACTTCTTCAGCGTCGCCTGCATGCGGTCGAAGGGGTTGGCATCAACTTCGCCTCGCAGCATTGCCCACTGGAACCAGCCCCGGCAGGCGGATACCTCCTTCGTCTTTGTCACCCTAGACACTGGACGGGGTTGAATCACCTTCGCTACGAACTGTCCGGCAGTGACACGGGTCACGGTCGCCATCTCGACGTTGCTCCCTACCCAGTTTACGAACACGCGGCAACGCTTCTCGGTCTCAGCCAGGGACTGTGCTGTGAGGTCTCCTGTGCGCTCATGCAGGTAGTTCGCTAGGCTATCGGCCACGGTGACCCCGAGTTGGCCCAGCGCGGCCCTATGGGCGCGTCTCACGCCCTCGACATCGATCTGTGCGCCTGCATCTTGCTGCTGCACGACATACCTCTCCACGTCGCGGCCGACCTGGGCTTCCACGTCGTTGGCTGTGATCGCTCCAGCCTGCTGCATGGCGAATACCGCGCGCGCGCGCTCCACGATCAGCTCCGGCGACCATTGATCGATGCCATCCCGGATCAACCGGTGGGCAACCTCGGCACGTCTGACGTAGACCTCAGGCTCGTGCCGCATGTCTCCCTTGCCCACGGCGACTGCCCAGGCTTTCCATCCCGCAATGATCGGTCCAGCCAGTTCTACGGCATCGCTGAGGGAGCTGGTGCCCAACGCCTGCACTAGGTCGTGTCTGCCTGCGATACGTTGCACTGAGCGAGGAAGCACATAACGAGCGGAGTAGGTGTTGCCACGGCGCTTGATGCCGGAGGGGAGGGACATTGTGTGGTGCGGGTACAGAGTGCGGGCACAAAGGGTACAGCGGAAAGCCTTGTGCCAGTAGCATCAACGCTTTGCCGAACATGTCTTAACGGCTCCTGTTTCCGGCACCAGTTGTAATGAAAAGCCCCGGCCTAGGTCGGGGCTTTTTGTTTGGGCTGTGCTGGCGCGGCCCGGCCCTGGCGGAAGCGTCCGATGGAACTGCAGGCATGTACTGGCTCAGTCGGGGTCATTACCATTGCCGTCGTGGATTGCTTGCGGCCCTGGGCTGGATCGGGCAAGTCAGTTTCAATCAACAGGGGGTGTCATGAAGAAGATCGTGGTGAGTCTGATGGCGTGCGTCGTTCTTGCCGGCTGTGCAACCCGTCAGATCAGCTCCGAACAGGCGCAACCGGTGCCTGCCGAGCGGGTTTTCGCCTTCAATGGGATAGGTGACAGTGCTTCCGGACAGGTAATCGTTACGCGCGACGTTGGCGCGGTTGGTGGGGCGTGCCCGCTTGCACTGTATATCGACGGCACCCTGGCAGCCCATCTGCAGCGGGGAGAGTCTGTCTCGCTGTCTGTTCCCTCCGGGAATCGCATTGTCAGCGCAAGTTTCGCGGGCAAAGGGCTCTGTTCGTGGGGGGATGAATCGGCGCATAGGCGCGAGATTTCCCAAATGGTCACGGCGGGTGGCAGGACCAAGATCCGTCTCGCGTTGGCCCATGATGGCGTGATTCAGATCGGTCCGACCGCGTTCTAGGCGCGCTCCACGCAAGGCGAGCAGGTCCATCAACGGAACGCCCCAGCCCTTGCGCGGGCTTTCTGTTTCTGCCCAAGGGAAGGGGGCGGTCTGCAACGTCACCGATGGGAACACACCTTCATTTACGTCCAGCGATCACCGCGTCCCGCGCCAGCCACCACGCGAGCTGCCGGAGATAACCACCTGCTGCTCCCGCCGATGCGGCGATCAGCAGGCGTGCGAGCACTCTGGTTCCGCACGTGGCCCGCTCCCGCACCCAAGGCAGGACCGCCACCACCTGCGCAGCCAGCAGCAGCATCAGCACGTCCAGCCCCAGCGCATCCACGACCGGCAACAACGGCAGCAGATCCGGATTGCAGGCCAGCACGATCACCAGCGCGGCACCCAGCACGGCCATCAGGCGGCGCCCGGCGGGCAGGGTGGTCCAGTGCAGCAATCGGTTGATCAGGCGCATGGCATTCCTTGTCTCATATGCGGGAATCCTCATCAGGCCCGATCGGCCGCACCGGCTGTCGCAGCACGGTTTTCAACCGCGCTGCGTCGGTCCTGCGCGGGTCGCTCAGGTAGATCTCATGATGGGGGCCGGCAAAGGTGTATCCCAGTGCGGGCATCACTTCGTCATGCATCTGCGCCAGGGTGGGGCCTTCGTCGTCGTAGGCGCCCACGTGCAAGGTCTGCAGGCTTGGGCCCTCGGCAAGGATCTGATGGCGAAGGCTGGGTGGAGCCTCTCCCAGCTTCGTGCGCGCCTTGCTGATCGCGGCCTGCCACTGTGCAGGGTCGATGCCCTCGGGCGTGCGGATCATCACCGTCCAGACCCACTCATCCTTCCGCCGCGCGACGAAGCTGGCCGGGTCCTCGGCGCTCCACAGTGCTTCCAGCGGTGGCACCACGTAGTCCTGGCCCGTGGCCTTCAGTGCGAACTTCAGTGCATAGCTCACCGAATACAGCCACTGCACGGCCTGCAGGTAGGCGGGGGCCGTGTTCGGGTCGCCGCGACCATCGACCATCACGTAGGGCAGGGGCGGCACATCGACCCGTACGAACTTGCCGGCGGGCGGTTGATACAGCGCCCGGTCGCGCTTCTTGAAGTCGATCTTGTCCATGGGCTTCCTCCAGCGCCGAGCATCCCATGCATTACCTTCGCAGGCATGCCTGAACATGTTCAGGCGACTTTGCCGAACACGGGCGGAGCAGCCGCCATCGCCCGATGCTAGGATGCCGCCCCCGGGTGTTCTGCCCGCCGCGCCTGCGCGGTGCGACAACGTGTCGCAGCCAGAAACGGGCCTTTCCTGCGCTCGATCATTGTCAATGCCTTTCTTAAATGGTGGGTGACGGCCTAAAATTGAAAGGCTGACTCGACCCCACCTCCCTACCTGTCTTCCGGACCGGTGGGACCGGCTTTGGCCGGAACAGGCAGGACGGGGAACGGCATTCCCTCGCAATTGGATCGACCGATGATTCCGTTGAAAACCCTTGGGCGCTGGTTGCGCCCGGGCCTGCTGCTGTCGTTGCTGGTGATGCTCACCGGCTGCGATGCCGTGGCCATCCTCAGTCCGAAGGGCCAGATCGGCCAGGATGAGAAGACCCTGCTGATCACGGCTACCGTGCTCATGCTGCTGGTCGTCATCCCGGTCATCATCATGACCCTGACCTTCGCGTGGAAGTATCGCGCCTCCAACACCAAGGCCCGTTACGAGCCGAAGTGGTCCCACTCGACGGCGATCGAGGTGGTGGTGTGGTCCATTCCCTGCATGATCGTGCTGGTACTGGCGGTCCTGACCTGGCGCTCGTCGCACGCACTGGACCCGTACAAGCCGCTGGAATCGGACGTCAAGCCGGTCACCATCGAGGCGATCTCGCTGGACTGGAAGTGGCTGTTCATCTATCCGGAAGAGAAGGTGGCGGTCGTCAACGAAATCAAGTTCCCGGTCAACACGCCGCTGAACTTCAAGATCACGTCCGATTCGGTGATGAATGCCTTCTTCATCCCGCACCTGGGCAGCATGATCTACTCGATGGCTGCGATGGAGACCAAGCTCCATCTGATCGCCAACGAGACCGGTGAATTCCCGGGCATGTCCTCGCACTACAGCGGCGCGGGCTTCGCCAAGATGCACTTCACCGCCTACTCGGTCACCGATGCCGAATACCGCCAGTGGCTGGACCAGGTCCGTGCCGGCGAGCAGACCCTGGACAAGGCCTCGTTCAAGGCGCTGGGTGAAGCACGCAACGCCGAGTGGTACCCGGTCACCTACTTCGGCAAGACCGAAGAAGGCCTGTTCGACTGGGTCATCGCCAAGCACATGGGCGACAACAAGCACTACGGCATGAAGCACTCGCACGCTGGTGCCGCCGCTGCCGATGCCGCCAGCCATGAAGCGCACGAGGGCCATGCCCCCAGTGACGCACATGATTCCAAGGAATCGGGTGAAAACCTGGATGCCAACGAACACGAACACGCGGGCCATGCCGGCCACGCGGGTTCGGGAGAATGAACATGTTGGGAAAACTCTCTCTTGAGTCGATCCCCCACGATCCAATCGTGCTGACCACCCTGGTCGGCGCGGTGCTGGGTGGCCTGGGCGTCATGGCCCTGATCACCAAGTTCAAGCTGTGGGGCTATCTGTGGAAGGAGTGGTTCACCTCGGTGGATCACAAGAAGATCGGCGTGATGTACCTCATCGTCGCCTTCGTCATGCTGCTGCGCGGTTTCTCCGACGCCATCATGATGCGTACCCAGCAGGCGCTCGCCGTCGGCGGGTCCGAGGGTTACCTGCCGCCGCACCACTACGACCAGATCTTCACCGCCCACGGCGTGATCATGATCTTCTTCGTGGCGATGCCGCTGATCACCGGCCTGATGAACCTGGCCGTGCCGCTGCAGATCGGTGCGCGCGACGTCGCGTTCCCGTTCGTCAATTCGCTCAGCTTCTGGCTGTTCGTGTCGGGCGCTGTGCTGATCATGCTGTCGCTGTGGATCGGTGAGTTCGCTGCCACCGGCTGGCTGGCGTTCCCGCCGTTGTCGGGCATCGAATACAGTCCAAGCGTCGGCATGGACTACTACATCTGGGGTCTACAGGTCGCAGGCCTGGGTACCACGCTGAGCGGTATCAACTTCTTCATCACCATCCTGAAGATGCGTACCCCCAGCATGAAGCTGATGCAGATGCCGGTGTTCACCTGGACCGCCTTGGTGACCAACGTGCTGATCGTGGCTGCCTTCCCGGTGCTGACCATCACCCTGGTGCTGCTGACCCTGGACCGCTACCTGGGTACGCACTTCTTCACCAATGATGGTGGCGGCAACGCCATGCTGTACATCAACCTGATCTGGATCTGGGGTCACCCGGAGGTGTACATCCTGGTCCTGCCGGCGTTCGGTGTGTTCTCCGAAGTCATCGCGACCTTCTCGCGCAAGGCGCTGTTCGGCTACAAGGGCATGGTCTACGCCACCGCCTGCATCGGCGTGCTGTCGTTCATCGTGTGGCTGCACCACTTCTTCACCATGGGCTCGGGTGCCAACGTCAATGCCTTCTTCGGCATCACGACGATGATCATCTCGATCCCGACCGGCGTGAAGATCTTCAACTGGCTGTTCACCATGTTCCGCGGCCGTGTGCACTTCACCACTCCGGTGCTGTGGACCATCGGCTTCATGGTCACCTTCGTCATCGGCGGCATGACCGGCGTGATGCTGGCGATCCCGGCCATCGACTTCGTGCTGCACAACAGCCTGTTCCTGATTGCCCACTTCCACAACGTCATCATCGGCGGCGTGGTGTTCGGCATGTTCGCCGGCATCACCTACTGGTGGCCGAAGATGTTCGGCTTCCGCCTGAACGAGTTCTGGGGCAAGTGCGCGTTCTGGTGCTGGTTCATCGGCTTCTACGTGACCTTCATGCCGATGTACGTGCTGGGCTTCATGGGCATGACCCGTCGCCTGCAGAGCACGGTCAACCCGGCCTACGAGCCGCTGCTGCTGATCGCCGCCGCAGGTGCCTTCATCGTTGGCGCCGGCATCCTGTGCCAGATCATCCAGGTGGCCGTGTCGATCCGCGACCGCAAGAAGACCGTCGACCTGACCGGCGACCCGTGGGATGCCCGTACGCTGGAGTGGGAAACCTCTTCGCCGCCGGCCTTCTACAACTTCGGCACGCTGCCGGAAGTCACCGAGCTGGACGATTTCTGGGAGCGCAAGCAGCGTGGTGAAGCCTGGCCGAAGCCGGCCAAGTACACCGACATCCACATGCCGCGCAACACCGGCACGGGCGTTGTCATCGGTGCCTTCAGCCTGGTGTTCGGCTTCGCGATGATCTGGCACATCTGGTGGCTGGCCATCGTCGGCTTCGTCGGCATGATCGCCACGTTCATCTACCGCACCTTCGACCAGGACGTGGACTACTGGGTCCCGGCCGCCGAGGTGGAACGCATCGAGAACGAACACCGCAAGCACCTGGAAGCCCAGGGCCTGGTGAAGTCGGAGCTGAAGGCATGAGCACCAATACCTCGACCCTGAGCCACGGGCACGCCGCGCACGCGGCGGCCCATGGCCATGACGACCACGAGCACCACGACACCGGCGGCAACACCGTCTTCGGTTTCTGGGTGTACCTGATGAGCGACTGCCTCATCTTCGCCTCGCTGTTCGCCACCTATGTGGTGCTGGCAGGCGGTACCGATGGTGGCCCGACCGCGAAGGACCTGTTCGAACTGCCGTTCGTTGCATGGGAAACCGCGCTGCTGCTGACCTCCTCGCTGACCTTCGGCCTGGGCATGATCGCCATGCACCGCAAGCAGATGGGTCAGATGTACCTGTGGCTGGGCATCACCTGGCTGCTGGGCTTCGGCTTCATGTGCATGGAAGTGTGGGAGTTCCAGCACCTGATCCACCAGGGCTACGGTCCGGACCGCAGTGCCTTCCTGTCGGCGTTCTTTGCCCTGGTCGGTACCCACGGCCTGCACGTCAGCGCCGGCCTGCTGTGGCTGCTGGTAATGTTCGTGCAGCTGAAGAAGTACGGCCTGACCCCGACCAACAAGACCCGCATGGCGTGCCTGAGCCTGTTCTGGCACTTCCTGGACCTGATCTGGATCGGCGTGTTCTCCGTCGTCTACCTCAATGGAGCCCTGTAATGGCACATGACAACCATGCACACGACCACGGCACCGGCGGCGAAAGCCATGGCACCGTGAAGTCGTACCTGATCGGCTTCGTGCTGGCGGTGGTGCTGACCGTCATCCCGTTCTGGATGGTGATGTCGGGTGATTTCTCGCGCACCGTCAACGGTGTGGTGATCGCGATCACCGCGGTGCTGCAGATGCTGGTCCACCTGGTGTTCTTCCTGCACCTGGACCGCTCTTCGGAAAGCCGCTGGAACGTCAACGCTGCGGCCTTCACCGTGGTGGTGATCGGCATCATCGTGGTCGGCACCCTGTGGGTCATGCACAACATGAACGTGCACATGATGCACTGACGTCTTCGCGACGTTGTCACGCAGAAAGGCCGCCCTCGGGCGGCCTTTCTGTTTGCCGTGGGAGGGGCGGCGAGGAACATCCACGCACGGCGTGGATCTACTGATGAGGTGGGTGCGGAGCTTGCTCCGCACATCGGCTCAGCCCACCCGGCGCAGAAATTCCTCGGCGTCCATCGGTCGGCCCAGGTGGTAGCCCTGCAACTGGTCGCAGCCCAGTTCGCTCAGGTACTCGCGCTGCGCCTGCGTCTCCACGCCTTCGGCCACCACCTGCAGCTGCAGGGTGCGTCCCAGCGCGATGATCGAGGAGACGATGGCGGCATCCTCTTCATTGCATTCCAGGTCATGCACGAACGCGCGGTCGATCTTCAGTTCGGTGGCCGGCATGCGTTTCAGGTACAGCAGGCTGGAATAGCCCGTGCCGAAGTCGTCGATGGCAATGTGCACGCCCATCGCGGTCAGGTCGTTGAGGATCGCCAGGCTGGCGTCGACGTCCTTCATCGCCGTGGTCTCGGTGATCTCCAGGGTCAGCCGCGCCGGCTCGATGCGGTGCCGTTCGAGCACCTCGCGCACGCTGTCCAGAAGGGCCGGGGAGGAGAACTGCAAGGGCGACAGGTTCACTGCCATCGACCATTCGGCATGTCCGGCATCGTGCCACGCACGCAACTGCGCACAGGCGCGGTCCAGCACCCAGTCGCCGATCGGCAGGATCAGGCCGCTGCGTTCGGCAATGGGGATGAACACGTCCGGCGCCAGCAGGCCCAGCTCCGGATGCTGCCAGCGCAGCAGCGCCTCGGCGCCGGTGGCTGGCGCGCCCGCGGCCGGGAACTTGGGCTGGTAATGCAGGATCAGTTCATTGCGCATCACGGCCTTGCGCAGGTCCTGCAGCAGGCGCAGCTGACGGTTGGCGCTGAGCTGCATCGATGGGGTGAAGAACGTATAGCCGTTCCGCCCGGTTTCCTTGGTGTGGTACATCGCAGCGTCGGCGTGTGCCATCAGCTCGCGCTCGTTGCCGGCGTCATCCGGGTACAGGGCGATGCCCAGGCTGGCGCTGACCTGCAGCTCGGCTGCATCCAGCAGGAACGGTTCGCCAGCCGCCGCGATGATCCGCTCGGCCACCACCACCGCATCGTCGGGAATGTCGATGGCCAGCACGATCACGAACTCGTCGCCGCCGAGGCGGGCGAAGGTGTCCTGCGGACGCAGCAGGCCGCCGATACGCTGCGCCACCGCCACCAGCAGGCGGTCGCCCAGCTGGTGCCCGTAGGCATCGTTGACCGCCTTGAAGCCGTCCAGGTCGCAGAACATCACCGCCACCGCATGGTTGCGGCGCCGCGCCTTCTCGATGGCCTGCTCGATGCGGTCCTGCAGCAGCATGCGGTTGGGCAGCTGGGTCAACGGGTCGTGCAGGGCGGCCTGGATCAGCTTGTTGTTGGCATGCGCCAGCGAATCGGCCAGCAACCCGGTGCGCACGCGCATCTGCCGGTCGAACAGCGAGGCGACCAAGGCGATACCCAGGGTGGCCACGGTGGTGACGATCACCAGTACCGCCAGCCAACGCGTGTCGATGCCACCGCTGCCGACCGCGCCGCAGATGCTGCCCTCCGGGAAGCGCGCCGCGGCCATGCCGGTGTAGTGCATGCCGACGATGGCCAGGCCCATCACCAGCGAGGCCAGTGCGCGCAGGCGCATGGTGTTGCGCTGCTCGGCACGCAGGCGGAATGCGATCCACAGCGCAGCACCGGCGGCGCCGATGGCCACCGCAATGGAGGCGGCGAACCAGCCCGGGTGATAGTCGATGCCCGGCTGCATACGCATCGCGGCCATGCCGAGGTAGTGCATGGTGGCGATGCCCAGCCCCATCAGTACGGCGCCGGCCAGCAGCCGGCGCCAGGGCAGGCTGGGCCGTGACACCAGCCACAGTGCGTAGGCCGAAGCGCCGATCGAGACCGCCAGCGAATACAGGGTGATGCCGAGGTCGTAGCCGACCGGGATCGGCAGGTCGAAGGCCAGCATGCCGATGAAATGCATCGACCAGATACCCAGGCCCATCGCCGCTGCACCGCCGGCCAGCCACCAGCGGGCCACGCGGCCCTCGGCCGTGGCCAGGCGGCCGGCCATGTCCAGCGCTGTGTACGAAGCAAGAATGGCCACCAGCAGGGAGATGGCGACCAGGCTCTGACTGTAACTGCCAGTCATGTTGAATCCAGAGGGGGAGGGAGGGGCGCCCGCAAGGCGCACGCCCGCGACCCCTATCGGCGCGGGTGGGCAGGACTTGAGCGGTCGCAGCACCTGCGACCCGGCTCGGCTATCCTGCCACGCCTGCTCCCGTTGCTGGAAATCATCCAATGGCAAAAGCCCGCATCGCCTACGTCTGCAATGAATGCGGCGCCGAATTCAGCAAGTGGCAGGGCCAGTGCACCGAGTGCAACGCCTGGAACTCGCTGTCGGAAATCGTGCTGGAGAGCGCGGCGGCGGCCAAGGCGCCAACGTCGCGCCGGGCCGGCTGGGCGGGCAAGATCGACCCGCCGAAGATCACCGCGCTGAAGGACGTGGAGCAGACCGAGCACCGCCGGGTCAGCACCGGCATCGGCGAGTTCGACCGCGTGCTCGGCGGCGGTCTGGTCGAAGGCGCGGTGGTGCTGGTCGGTGGCGACCCCGGCATCGGCAAGTCGACCCTGCTGCTGCAGGCGGTGGCGAAGATGGCTGCCGAGCTGCCGGTGCTGTACGTCACCGGCGAGGAGTCGCTGGCGCAGGTGGCTGGCCGCGCGCATCGCCTGGAGCTGCCGCTGGATGGCGTCAATGCGCTGGCCGAGACCGGCGTCGAGTCGATCCTGCAGCATGCGTCCAGGGCCGGCCCGCGGCTGATTGTGGCCGACTCCGTGCAGACCCTGTGGACCGAGAGCCTGACCGCCGCGCCGGGCTCGGTCAGCCAGGTACGCGAGAGTGCTGCGCGGCTGGTGCGCTTTGCCAAGGAGACCGGCACCGCCGTGTTCCTGGTCGGTCACGTGACCAAGGAGGGCGGCATCGCCGGCCCGCGCGTGCTCGAACACATGGTCGATGCGGTGCTGTATTTCGAAGGCGAGAGCGGCAGCCGCTTCCGCCTGCTGCGCGCCTTCAAGAACCGCTTCGGTGCAGTCAACGAGCTGGGCGTGTTCGCGATGGGCGACAAGGGCCTGAAGGAGGTCTCCAACCCATCGGCGATCTTCCTGTCCGGTGGCAGCACCCATCAACCGGGCAGTTGCGTGATGGTCACCCGCGAGGGCACCCGGCCGCTGCTGGTCGAGGTGCAGGCGCTGGTTGATGCGTCGCCGCTGTCGAACCCGCGCCGTGTCGCGGTTGGCCTGGAGCAGAACCGGCTGGCCATGCTGCTGGCGGTGCTGCATCGCCACGGCGGTGTGCTGGTCGGCGATCAGGATGTGTTCGTCAATGTGGTCGGTGGCATTCGCGTGCAGGAGACCGCGGCCGACCTGCCGGTGCTGCTGGCGGTGCTGTCCTCGCTGCAGGATCGGCCGCTGGCGGAGAAGACCATTGCCTTCGGCGAAGTCGGCCTGTCCGGCGAGATCCGGCCGGTGCCCAATGGCGAAGACCGCCTGCGTGAGGCGGCCACCCATGGCTTCAAGCGCGCCATCGTGCCCAAGGCCAATGCGCCGAAGGGCGGTTCGGTGAAAGGCATGGAAGTGATCGCGGTGGAGCGCCTGTCCGAGGCCATCGACGCGGCGTGATGCCAGCACTGTAGAGCCGAGCCCACGCCCGGCTGCTTTCTGTAGCGTCGAGCCATGGTCGACGGGTGGTCGAACAGCAGCCGAGCATGGCTCGACGCTACAAAGAGCGAACAGCAGCCGAGCATCGGCTCGGCTCTACACATGTCCAATGCAGCAACGGTCAGCTTCCCTGTGCTAGTTTTTCCCGCTCGACGAAGACGCCCTCTGGCGTCTTTCCGTGCCCAGGAGTAAACGATTACATGCAGGACACCGCGCTCACCGCCCCCAACGCCGAAATCCGTCGCGCCGGGGTCGATCTCAATGGACTGATGGCGGTGCTGGGCAAGCACCTGTATTCCACCCCGGTGGTGGCGCTGCGTGAGCTGGTGCAGAACGCGCACGATTCGATCATCCGTCGCCGCATCGAACAGCCCGGCATCGAAGTGCCTTCGCGCATTTCGGTGCAGGTCGATGCCGCCGCTGGCGTACTGCGCATCACTGACACCGGTGCCGGCCTGACCCGCCAGGAAATCCACGATTACCTGGCCACCGTCGGCGTCGGCTACACCCGTGGCCTGCGCCAGGGCGGCGAGGACGATGAAGGCCTGATCGGCATGTTCGGCCTCGGTTTCCTGTCGGCCTTCGTGCTGGCGCGCCGGGTCAGCGTGCGTACCACCTCGTACCAGACGCCGGAACTGGGTCACCTGTACGTGTCCAGCAATGCCGAGCAGTACACCGTCAGTGAGGTGCCGGCACGTGCGATCGGTACCGAGGTGGAACTGGAGCTGCATCCGGATTTCCTGCCACTGGCCAACGAAGCGCGCCTGCACGAGGTGCTGGGCCGTTACTGTGCGCTGCTGTCCGAGCCGATCTTCATCGGCGCTGCCGGCGAGGCGCTCAATCCCGAGCCGCCGCCGTGGCGTGGGCAGGGGGATGTTGCTCCGCATCCGGTGCAGGCGCGCCGCCAGGCGCTGCAGTTCGCAGCGCGCTTCGAGCATGATTTCGAGCCGATCGTCACCGTGCCGTTGCGTGCCGATGGCAACAGCGATGCCACCGGCCTGCTGTGGGTGCAGGACGGCGCTACCTACGGCACCAGCGACAACCGCAACCTGTCGGTGTTCGTGCGCGGCATGCTGTTGGATGACGATGCGCGCGACCTGCTGCCGCCCTGGGCTGGGTTCATTGGCGGGGTGATCGAATCCTCGCGGCTGACGCCTACCGCCAGCCGCGAAGATCTGCAGCGCGACGACCAGTACCGCGCCGTGCAGCATGCGCTGCTGGAAGCGCTGATTGATGGCCTGGCCGACGTCGCGCGGCAGCAGCCGGAGGCCTGGCGACGCGTTCTCACGCGCCACAATGAGGCCTTGCTGGGCGCAGCGCTGTGCGATGATCGCCTGTTCGACCTGTTGCTGGAACACGTGCGCGTGCCGACCTCGCAGGGCGACCTGCCGGCCAGTGCGCTGCCCGCACGTGGCGCCGTGCACGTAATCCTCGACAACGGCGGCGGCTTCGAGGAAATGCTGTTCCGCGCGATGGGCGTGCCGGTCGCGCACGGCCATCGCTATGCGGTGGTGCCGTTCCTGCGCCGTTGGGCCCAGGCCAAGGGCCTGCGCTTGGTTGAATTGGGGACCGAACAGGGCAACCGTGCACTGTTCCGCAGCGATGACAGCCTCGACCAGGCGCAGCTGGCATGGCTGCGCGAGCAGCTCGGTGACGGCGAACAGCTGCTGCCGGCACGCTTCAGCCCCGAGTCGCTGCCGGTGGTGGTGGTGCCCGACCGCGAAGCCGAGCTGAAGCAGCGCCTGGAAGACGACGAGAACGACAAGCGCGTTTCGATGGCCGCGCTGCGCCTGGCCCGGCAGTTCACCGCGCGCATCGAATCGCGCGCACCGTCGCGGCTGTACCTCAACCTCGACAACCCGGCCGTGCAGGCGCTGTTGCGCGCCCAGCGCGAGGGGCATCCACAGGCCGAAGCCGCAGCCCGCCTGCTGCGCTCACTGAAGATCATCGTCGCCGCGCAGGGCCGCCCGCTGGTACGCGCGAACCCTACGCCCGGCCCGGATCTCAACGGCGCCTTTACCGATATCGCCGGTGCCCTGCAGCAGATGCTGCGCTGAGCACCGTACCTTCTCATCCAGCCTTCGCTAGACAGGAGCACTTACCCCATGGACATCTGGAACTGGGTCGAAAAACTGCAGGGTGACCTGCGCCAGGCGGGCCAGGCGCAGAACGCGCACCTGCTGAACCGTCTCGCCGACGAGGTGAGCGAACTGCGTGTCGACCGCGTCGACGCGCTGCTGCCTGAAGCGCGTGCGCTGGGCAAGGCGCTGGACAACCCGTGGGTCGACGTCTACGTCGGCCACTGGGCGCTGCGCAATCGCGTCGGCAACCGCGTCGAAGGCGAAAGCGCGCTGGGCGAAGCCGTGGCGCTGTTCGAGCGTGCGCATCGTGAGGACACGATGGAGTGCCCGCAGTCGATCTGCGTGACCCAGGATCTGGCTGCCTGCTACGGCAATATCGATGGCCCGGGCTGGGTTCCCGAACGTGTAGAGGTGTGCGATGAAACGCTTGCACGCATCGATCCAAGCTGGGCCTGCTTCCAGTGCCTGAGCTGCGAAAAGGCCGATGCGCTGCTGGATGATGGCCGCGGCCAGGATGCGCTGGATTACCTGCAGGTGCAGTCGGATGCGATCGAGGCCTGCGGCAAGGAAGTGTTCGACAGCTTCCCGGAAATGCAGATCAAGATCCTGCTGGGCATGGGCCGCGCCGAAGAAGCGCTGTTGCTGATCGAGAAGCGAGAGGCCGAAGTGGCCGCGTCGGGCGAGTACGAGCCGGCCAACTGCACGGTGCCGCGCCGCCTGTCCAAGGCATGGGCGCTGGCCCAGCTGGGCCGCGACGAAGAGGCCGTGCAGCAGCTGGTGCCGTGGAGCGAACTGACGCCTACCTACTGGCGACTGTGGGCGAACACGGCCGCAGCGCTGTGCCGGCGCGATCCTGCACGCAATACCTGGGATCTGGGCACGCGCTTCAACACCATCATCGAACACTTTGCCGAGGTTGGCTCGCACCGCCTGCTGATCGAAGTCGCTGCGCTGAGCCTTGAACTGGCGCTGCAGCGAGGTGCACGCTGGGTGGCGCTGCGCCAGCTGGAACTGGCGCGTACCCATCTGGCGCAGCTGCGCCAGGACCGTGGTGCGGCAGCATTGGTGGCCGACCTGGCCGCGCGTATCGATGCATTGCCTGACGTTGCGCCGCTGCCGGTGCCGGCCAGCGAACTGCTGGCCTGGCTGAACGAGCAGGGGGAGCAGAACCAGTCGCGCGATCCGGAGCGCGAGGCCCAGTGGCTGCTGCAGGCACAGGCGCAGCTGCCCGATGACGAGGCGCTGGCTGAGATGGCTGCCTCGGCATTGAGCGCCTGTGGTGCGCAGGCGGAGGCGCGCGCATTGCTGTGGCGATTCGTGCGCGCACACGATCAGGATGATGGCCCGGCCGCCTACACGCTGATGCGCTGGCTGACCGAGCAGGGCGACGACGAGGGCCTGCGTCAGCTGGCCGGGATCTACCGTGGCAGCGTGCCGGTGTTCGCGCACTGGTGCGAGGTGCAGCGTGCACGTCGCGTGTCCGATTGGCCGGCGCTGGAGCAGGCCGCGCAGGCGCTGCTGGCCGCCTCGCCGGGTTCGCACGGCGCGCGGGGCACGCTGGCGCGCATGTACATGGAAACCGGCCGTTTCAGCGAAGCACAGGCCTGCTATGCGCAGCTGGTGGAGCTGCTGGAGGAACCCAACGCCGCGCACTGGGACCACATGAGTGCGGCCAGCGCGGCACGCGACTGGGATGCGGTGCGCCGCTCGGCGGCGGCGATCGGCATGGAGTTGTCCAGCCAGGATGGCGTGGTCGAGGAGCCGTGGGGCTGGGTGATCATCCGCAGTGAAGAGAATGGCGAGCCGATGGAGTACTACGCCCGTCGCAGTGGCCCGGTGACCGCACGCATCGTCGAGAACGCACCGGCCAACCGTGCCCAGCAGGTCGGCGACTGGGTGGTGTTTGATGCCGCGCTGGTGCACCCGGCACCGGAGGAAGAAGAGGCCCGCGAGCACTTCATTCCGACCTATGCGCAGGTCCATGTGCTGGAACGCGGTGGTTTTGCCCGCAGCTGGCTGGTCGATGGCGCGCACCCGGGCGAAGAAGCCTGGAATGCCCTTGTCGAAGCTGCCGAAGCACAGGGTTGGAAGGTGTGGTCGCACAGCCGCGCGGACTACACCGTCACCGACCCCGACATGGAGGGAGGCACCCTGCCGGGCGTGCTGTTCACCGTTGCGCAGCCGCAGGACCACGCACCGCTGGCGCTGCACCGCTTCCTGCAGCAGGAGACCGCGAAGTGGCCGCACCCACACTGCTGGCTACGGCTGGCCGAAGCCTGCGACCAGGACCGCCAGCCGCATCTGGATGTGATCGAGCGTTACGGGTTGTAAGTAGAGCCGAGCCTGCGCTCGGCTTATGCTGGAACGCAGCCGAGCATGGGCTCGGCTCTACAACAGATCGCCATCACGACCAAAGGGATTGGACATGCGAAAGACAGGGATGTTGATGATTGCCGGCCTGGGGGGGGGGGGGGGGGGGAGGGGGGGGGGAGAACGTAAGGGAAAGGGAGAGGGG